>CAXNOC010000004.1:0-59636 GCA_964203745.1 Candidatus Planktophila sp. | reverse complement strand
ATTCCAGCCATTGAGTTCCTGATTAGCCAGGGAATTACAGTTGCACTCGGACATACTGGGGCTGACCCCCTAGCCACGCGTGCAGCGATTAAAGCCGGAGCATCAATTATTACTCACTTTAATAACGGGATGCCGAAGCTAGATAGTGGAGAAAATATTTCATCAGTCTCCCTTGATGATCCGACGGTCGCACTCGAGCTAATTCTCGATGGTGTTCATGTTAATGAAGAAAGCGTGCGGCGAATTCTAAAGGCAGCCCCTGGCCGTATTATCGCTGTGACAGATGCAATGTCTGCAGCCGGTGCTGGTGATGGTAAGTACACAATAGGAAAACTCGATGTACTTGTAAAAGATGGCATTGCGCGTCTAACTTCGAAGGATTCACTTGCTGGAAGTACGTTAACGATGGATCGGGCTTTTCTGAATTTGGTAAACGTTTTTGGATTATCGATTGCCGATGCAAGTTTCGCCACTTCAACCTTGCCGGCATCGCGAATTGGCCTAGATAACGTTGGCAGTATTGAAGTCGGAAAACGTCCAGATTTTCTTGAAATAAACGGGGCAGGCGAAATTTCACTTTTTAGTTAGCTTTCCAGCGCGGTTTTGTAGGTAGAGTTCTTACCGTGCCCAAGCCTGTAATAGTCTCAATTCAAGGACTAGCCAAATCTTTTGGAGATGTCCGTGCCGTTGCGGGGGTGGATTTAGATATTTTCGAAGGCGAGTTTATTACTTTGCTCGGCCCCTCCGGATCTGGAAAAACAACAGTGCTCCGAATGATTGCCGGTTTTGAAAAGCCAGATTCAGGGAAAATTCTATTGCGTGGAAAAGATGTTTCTCAATTACCCCCGTATGACCGTGATGTGAATACAGTATTTCAAGATTATGCTCTCTTTCCCCATATGGATGTCATTTCAAATATTGAGTATGGCTTACGCGTGAATGGTGTTGACAAGAAGGAGCGCAATCAAAGAGCAATGCAGGCATTGAAGCAGGTGCGTCTTGAAGGCTATGAAGGTCGTAAGCCTGCCCAACTATCCGGTGGCCAGCGCCAACGCGTTGCATTAGCGCGAGCATTAGTTAATCGCCCATCAGTCCTACTGCTTGATGAGCCTTTAGGTGCACTCGATCTAAAACTCCGTGAGCAGATGCAAATAGAGTTAAAAGAGTTACAGAGAGCTGTTGGGATAACATTTATTTTTGTAACCCATGATCAAGAAGAGGCTCTCACTATGAGCGACCGAATAGCTGTATTTAATCATGGGCGTATCGAGCAACTTGGCACACCTCGAGAAATTTATGATAGCCCGCAGAGTTCTTTTGTTTCAGAGTTTGTAGGACAGACCAATAAAATTGAAATTGAAGGCAAGAAAATCAATATCCGCCCAGAGTTTATTTCGGTATCAAAAAGCTCTGTACACGGAGACCGCTCCATCCAAGGAAGATTAAGGGATGTTATTTTTGTTGGAGCCACGACCCGTTATCTTGTTGACACCACGCTAGGTGGCACCATGATTTCAACTAATCCAAAAGATTCTCTAACTATCGGGGAAACCGTCTCATTATCTTGGGATAAGGAAAAGGAATTCTTGATTCATTGAAGAGTCAAGAACCACATCCAACCGCTGGATGTGGATTGTAAAGATGGAGGTACAGATGCACTCGAAGCGTCTGGTTTCACGAATTGCTGCCGCATCCGTTGCAGCACTTATTCTCGCTGGATGTAGCTCAGGGAGCGACTCTGCATCCGATAGCGGTGTACCTGAAATAGAGATGATGACAGAGCTTGGCGCAGGTGAAGGCCAGGTAAATGTTGTTGCATGGGCTGGCTATGTTGAGAATGGCTCAACAGATCCAGCCGTTGACTGGGTTACTGGTTTTGAAAAAGAGACTGGCTGCAAAGTCAACGTCAAGAACGGCGCAACTTCAGATGACATGGTCGCATTGATGAAGACCGGTGAATATGATGTTGTTTCGGCATCGGGTGATGCTTCTCTTCGCTTGATTTACGGCGGAGATGTTGCCCCTGTCAATACCGATTTGATCCCTAACTATGCCGACGTCTTTGAAAACTTAAAAATGCAACAGTGGAACTCGGTCGATGGAGTTGCATACGGTGTTCCTCACGGACGTGGTGCTAATTTATTGGCATACCGCACAGATATTGTTAAGCCCGCACCTACTTCATGGGGCGCAGTCTTTGACGCTAACTCTCCTTACAAGGGGAAGATAACTGGATATGACTCACCAATTTATATCGCAGATGCAGCTCTTTATTTGATGGCTACACAACCTGATCTAGGTATCAAGTATCCATATGCACTTGATCAAACACAGTTTGATGCAGCTGTTGAACTTCTTAAGGTTCAAAAGCCGCTCATTGGCGAGTACTGGGGTGACTATCTAAAGCATGTTGCATCCCTTAAATCTGGCGCAACCGTTCTTGGAACAACGTGGCAGGTTAATATCAATTTGGCTAAGGGCGAAAAAACTCCCGTAGAGGGAATTAAGCCAAGCGAGGGTTCAACTGGCTGGTCTGACACATGGATGATTAGTAGCAAAGCTAAGAATCCAAACTGTGCATACCTTTGGATGAATCACATTGCATCCCCTGAAGCTAATGCTGGAGTGGCTGAGTGGTTTGGCGAGGCTCCATCTAACGCCAAGTCATGCGAACTCACTGCAGATCCAAATCACTGCGCAACTTTTCACGCAGCAGATGATGCTTACTGGGCAGATGTCTACTACTGGAACACAGCAACAGAGGCCTGCCTTGATGGCAGAACTGATGTGAAGTGTGTTCCGTACTCTGAATGGGTGAAAGCCTGGTCCAGTTTACGTAACTCATAAGTAATAGGCCGGGCGTGGGGTAATTCCTACGCCCGGCTTTCTTTATTAGATAAGGGGGCGCGATGTTAGATTCACTAGCAACTTCAATGCATCGCAAACCACGACTGCGTCTTGTAGCACTTTTAACAGCTCCGGTTCTTTGGCTCGTCGTTGCCTATCTTGGCGCTCTAGCGGCGCTACTCGTAACAGCTTTCTTCACTATTGATAGCTTCACTGGCAATGTAGTTAAGCAATTTAATCTGGAGAACTTCCAAGACATGCTTACAGATGCCGCCTACAAAAATGTTGTTCTGCGCACCTTAGGTATCGCAATTAGTGTCACGATTCTCTGTTCGATACTCGCAATTCCTATGGCTTTCTATATGGCGAAAATTGCCAAGCCTAAATCTCAAAAATTCTTAGTTGCCCTCGTATTAACACCTCTCTGGGCCTCATATTTAGTAAAAATATATGCCTGGCGAACAATGTTAGAAAAGAACACCGGGGTGGTTGATTGGTTGCTTGCTCCCATTGGGATTCATTCCCCTGGATTTGGAGGCCCAGCGATAATCATTGGCCTTTCTTACCTATGGCTTCCTTACATGATTCTTCCAATCTATGCCGGTCTTGAACGCCTTCCAAATAATCTTCTTGATGCCTCAGGAGATCTAGGTGCTCATAATCTTTATACTTTTAGAAAAGTGATTCTTCCTTTAATCTTTCCATCACTTGTTGCTGGATCTATGTTTACATTTTCTCTTAGCCTCGGTGATTACATCACCGCCCAGATTATTGGCGGCAAGTTGCAGATGCTAGGCAACGTGGTCTATCAAAATTTCAGTATTAATCTGCCTTTCGCGGCAACAATTGCGACTATTCCTGTAACGATCATGGCGATTTATTTGTACTTAGTGCGCCGTACCGGTGCCTTGGCGAGCATGTAATGACGATCTCAAATAAATCTCGTTATCTCCTCATGGCTCTCATGGGGGTCGGTCTTGCATTTATCTATATTCCTCTCTCAGTTGTCGTTATCAACTCTTTTAACTCCAGTAAGACTTTTTCATGGCCGCCAACAAGTTTTACAACGCTGTGGTGGTCAAAAGCGATAGAAAATACCGGTGTTCGCGAGGCCTTAAAATGGAGCCTTTTCGCTGGTTTATTGGCTACAACTATCGCTCTCCTACTCGGCACTGCCTTAGCATTTGCTGTCAGTCGATATAGTTTTTTTGGACGTGAAGTTATCTCCTTGTTAGTCGTTCTTCCAATTTCATTACCAGGAGTAGTAACTGGAATCGCTCTAAATAACGCCTTTACTAAGCAGTTGGGGATGTCTACGGGTTTAATCACCGTGGTTATTGGACATGCGACTTTTTGTATCGTTATCGTCTATAACAATGCGATTGCGCGTCTTCGTCGAATGGGATCTTCACTGCAAGAGGCATCCATGGATTTAGGTGCCAATGGCATTACTACATTCCGCTTGATAACTTTTCCAAATTTAGCTTCGGCGTTATTTGCCGGAGGTCTACTTGCCTTTGGTTTATCCTTCGATGAAATTGTTGTAACTACATTTACTGCAGGTCCTGGAATCCAGACGCTTCCAATCTGGATCTATAACAATCTCTTCCGCCCGAATCAAGCGCCAATCGTTAACGTTGTAGCGGCCACTCTTGTCGTCTTATCAATTGTTCCAATTTATTTATCACAGCGGTTGAGCCAAGATACAACTTCTGGTGGACGTTTTTAGTTGCCCCAGGAAGAGTGAAGAGGTCGGCCCTCGGCATATCCTGCCGATGATTGAATACCAATCACTGCGCGCTCTGCAAACTCTTCTAGCGTGCGAGCGCCTGCATATGTACATGATGAACGAAGGCCGGCGATTATTTCATCAAGTAAATCTTCAACTCCCGGACGTTGCGGATTCAAATACATTCGTGAGGTAGAGATGCCCTCTTCAAAGAGGGATTTTCGCGCACGATCAAAGGCATCTTCACCTGTAGTGCGTGCGGCAACGGCGCGTGCCGATGCCATTCCAAATGACTCTTTAAATAGCTTTCCATTTACATCGCTCTGTAAATCTCCAGGAGATTCATAGGTGCCGGCAAACCAAGATCCGATCATTACCTGTGAAGCGCCTGCAGCAAGTGCTAACGCGACATCACGCGGATGGCGTACTCCGCCATCGGCCCAAACGTAGGCCCCTAATTTCTTAGCTTCAGTTGCGCACTCAAGAACAGCTGAAAACTGTGGCCGACCAACACCTGTCTGCATCCGTGTCGTACACATCGCCCCCGGTCCAACGCCGACTTTAACAATCGTTGCCCCGGCTTCGATTAAATCCCGTGTTCCATCTGCAGTTACAACGTTGCCAGCAACGATAGGAATTGATGCGCCTAGGGATTTGATTGCCCGAAGAGCCTCCATCATCTTCTTTTGATGCCCATGTGCAGTGTCTACAACTAGGACATCGGCGCCAGATTCAATGAGGGCCGCAGCCTTTGCCGCTACATCACCATTAATTCCAACGGCTGCAGCGATACGTAATTTATTATTGCTATCAATGGCAGGTGAATACAAAGTGCCGCGAAGGGCTCCAATTCGAGTAATTATTCCAACTAAATCACCGCTTGGCGAAACAACAGGCGCCAATTTATGGCGATGTAGATTTAAGAACTCAAAGGCGGCCCTTGCATTTAAGTTATCGGCCATCGTGATCAGCTCTTTGCTCATTACTTGATGCAGCTGCGTAAATCGATCTACGCTCTTGCAATCCTCTTCAGTAACAATTCCTACCGGCTTTCCCCCATCGACGATAACGATCGCTCCATGTGCCCGTTTATGTAACAAGCTCACTGCATCGGCAACTGTTTGATGTGGGTTTAAAGTAATCGGAGTATCAAAGAATGTGTGGCGCGTTTTGACCCATTTAATAACGCTGTCTACAACTGCATGTGGAATATCTTGTGGGATTACCGTGAGGCCACCGCGACGTGCAATTGTTTCAGCCATTCTTCGGCCAGATATTGCAGTCATATTTGCAACAACCAATGGAATTGTCGTACCCGAGCCATCGTTAGAAGTTAAATCAACATCCATCCGGCTAGATAATTCGGAGGCACTTGGCACCATGAAAACATCGTCATAGGTCAGGTCGTGGCTAGGAGTATTTATGAATCGCACGTGTCGAAACTATACACATGTAATATTGTCCCATGTCTGAATCCCTCATTTCGGCCCGTGGTTTAACGAAGAAATTCGGCGATTTTACCGCCGTAGACTCCATCGACTTCGACGTTGCCAAAGGCGAATCATTTGGACTCCTTGGCCCTAACGGGGCAGGTAAATCAACGGTTATGCGCATGATTGGTGCAACCTCCCAGCGCAATGCAGGTCAGTTAACGATTCTTGGAAAAGATCCTGAAAAGAATGGCCCACAGATTCGTGCGCACTTAGGTGTCGTTCCACAGCAAGATAACCTAGATATGCAGTTAAGCGTTACTGAAAACCTTTACATTTACGGACGTTACTTTGGTCTGCCCCGCAAATTTGTTAAGGGAAAGATTGATGAGCTTTTAGCTTTTGCCCAGCTTGAGGAAAAACGAGACGCAAAGGTTGAAGCGTTAAGCGGTGGCATGAAGCGGCGCTTAACTATTGCTCGCGCGCTTGTAAGTGAGCCTGAAATATTAATGCTGGACGAGCCAACTACGGGCTTAGATCCGCAAGCGCGGCATATCTTGTGGGACCGTCTCTTTAGATTAAAAGAACAGGGCGTCACTCTAGTTATTACAACCCACTTCATGGATGAGGCCGAACAGTTATGTGATCGCTTAATTGTGATGGATAGAGGAAAGATCATGGCAGAGGGAAGTCCAGCGTCGTTGATTAAGGACTACTCGACTAAAGAGGTTCTAGAAGTGCGTTTTGGTTCTGATCGCAATCAAGAGGTCGCCGACAAACTTCGTTCTATGTGCGAGCGAATTGAAGAGTTACCGGATCGTGTCTTGATGTATACCGAAGATGGCGAGGCATTGTTAGAAAAGATTTACGCTTCAGCTCTGCATCCAAAGACTTCATTAGTGCGCCGAAGTTCACTAGAGGATGTCTTTTTGCGTCTCACCGGAAGAACACTCATCGAATAATGAGTACCTTTACTACACGCCGAGGTTCATCTCAACTAGTCGATACGGCCAAAATTCAAGCCCGAGGCGCTTTTTATGTTGCTGAAGCGCGCGTGCGAATCATGTTGAAGTGGATCTGGATGATTCTCGGAATCGCCATTGCTAATCCAATTCTCTATCTAATATCTGTTGGAATTGGCCTTGGTGGCTTAATTGATAAGAGCGTTGGGCCGGCAGGTGTCGATGGTGTTAAGTATTTAACTTTCTTAGCCCCTGCGCTTTTAGCTCAAGCGGCAATTCAAGGCGCTATGGATGAGACGGTCTATCCAACAATTGAGGGATTTAAGTGGCATAAAACTTTTTACTCAATGAACTCAACGCCTTTAAGTGGTGCTCAGATCTCTATCGGTGTTTTTTTGGCCGCATTTTTACGCACGATTTATACAGTGATTCTCTACTTCGGCGTCATGTGGGCCTTTGGCGCACTTGATTCGCCGAAAGCCTGGCTAGCGATACCTACCGCGATTTTCGCGGGTATCTCCTTTGGTGCATTGATGCAGGCGGTAGCGGCCAAACTTGAAAATGAAAACATATTCTTTGTCATTCTCGGTCGTTTTATCATGATGCCGCTCTTTCTCTTCTCTGGAACCTTCTTTCCTCTCTCCTCGATGCCCTTCTTCTTGCAGTGGATCGGTTGGATCTCACCGCTGTGGCATGCAACCGAACTCGGACGCTCCTTAACCTATGGGCATGCCATTTCAACAACAATGATGTGGGTTCACTTCTTGGTGCTTCTGACGATGCTCGTTAGTGGCCTTTATCTATCTGCCCGCATCTTTACTCGACGATTGACTAAATAGATGTTTATTCCACTAGCCGTCGCAATCGCCGAAGCGCGAGTTGGCAAAATGGGTGAGCGTTATTACTCGGGCCGAGTTCCGCAATTGCTAGAGCGCGGATTTATCGCCTTTCGCTCTTCAACATGGATGATTGTTCTATCTGGCTTTCTTGAGCCGGTTCTTTATTTACTCTCATTTGGTTATGGCATTGGAAAACTACTGCCATCCATCACAGTTGGTAATGAGAGCATTAAATACGCCGTATTCATTGCCCCCGCGCTCTTAGCAACGAGTGCGATGAATGGCGCAATTTATGACTCAACGATGAATGTTTTCTTTAAGCTCAATCACGATCGTATCTATCACGGGATGCTTGCAACATCTCTTGGGCCGCTCGATGTAGCACTTGGTGAAATTGGTTGGGCGCTTCTTCGTGGTTTTAGTTATGCATGTGCATTTATGGCCGTGGTTGCACCTCTTGGGTTGATTCCTAGTATCTGGGGATTGCTTGCAATCCCTTCGGCGGTATTAATCGCCTTCGGATTTGCATCGTGTGGAATGGCAATTACCTCATACATGAAATCATTTCAACAGTTAGAGATAGTTAACATCTTTCTTTTGCCTATGTTTCTTTTTTCCGGCTCTTTTTATCCTGTTGGCGTTTTCCCTCAATGGTTGCAGTTCACAGTAAACCTACTTCCACTTACGCATGCGATTAATTTAGTGCGTGGTCTATGCCTTGGTCATATAAACCTTGCATTAGCCGGCCATGCACTTTATTTCGTAGTTATGATAATTATTGGACTTTTCTTCACAACAAAGCGTTTAAATGCACTTTTTATGAAATAAAAATGAGAATTTCCGTGTAAACACGCGGGGGTTTTTGGGGGTTGCTTTTAAAAATTGGCATGAGATACTTAACCCTTAGTTCGAATGGACTAAAAAAATGAACCGGGAGAGTACTTCTCAAACGAGTTTCAAACGCTGAAACCTTTGCCGTACAAGCTTTACAATGATTACACAAATTAATCACAAGGAAACTTTTAGATTCGTCCCTGCAACATCAGTAGAGATCCCACCCGAAAGAGTCGCTGCCCTCCTGAAATCCGAATGGGAGTTATTTACCAAGCAGACTGGCAAGAGTGAAGAAGAAAGTAAGCGCTCCTTTAAATCTCTACCGTTGGGTGTTACATCTAGCTTTCAGCACTGGGATCCATATCCAATTTCAATCGTGAGCGCTAAAGGCGCCTGGATGACCGATGTCGATGGGCGCGAGCTCCTGGACCTCTCAATGGGCTTTGGCGCCATGCTTGCAGGTCACCTGAACCCAACGGTTGTCGAAGAGGTCAAGAGCTCCCTTGAAACAGGCATGCTCTTCGTAACCCCTTCACCAATTTCTACCGATGCCGCCGAGCGGATCTGTCGCCGCTTCGTCATCGACCAAGTTCGTTTCACAAATAGCGGAACAGAGTCCACCATGTATGCCGTTCGCACTGCGCGTGCTGCAACCGGCAAAGATGGAATCGTTAAGGTCGAAGGCGGTTACCACGGTAGCTACGATCCATTTGTTGTCTCAGCCAAGCCACCGGTTCATGAGATTGGCGATGCTAGCGATCCAATCGCTCATGTTCCGGCCGGTATTGTTCCTGGTGATATCTATGTTGTTTCCTACAACGATGCCGATTCGCTTGAGCGAATCTTTGAAAAGAACGCATCAAAGATCGCCTGCTTCATTATCGAACCCGTTATGGAAAACCTTGGCATTGTTTTGCCAGATGCGGGCTATCTAGAGCGTGTTCGCGAATTGTGCGATGAGTACAACGTCGTTCTAATCTTCGATGAAGTAAAGACTGGCTTAACCGCTGGACATCAAGGAGCTGCACAGCGTTTAGGTGTGATCCCAGATCTGATTACTCTTGCAAAATCTATTGGTGGCGGTCTTACTTTGGCCGCCTTCGGTGGAAAAAAGAAGTACATGGACTTTGTCACTAACGGCAAGATGGCTCACTTTGGTACATTCAACGGAAACCCACTTGCAATGGCAGGTGTTCGCGCCGTAGATAAAATCTGTACTAAAGAGACTCTTGCAGTTGCCGAAGCATTTAATCAGCAGGCGTTAGATCGCATCAACGAAATCATCGATGAGTACCAACTACCGGCACATACTGTTGGCTTTGGTGTTAAAGGCTGTATTACCTGGTCAACGAAACCGCTTCGTAATTATCGTGATTACAAAGAAACTGACTTCGCAATTGCCGAGCTATCGTGGCTCTTCTCGCTTAACCGCGGCATCATTACGCCTCCGGGCCTCGATGAGCAGTGGTTGATTTCGTTAGCGCATGGTCAAAAGGAAGTTGATCTTCTCGTTGAAGATTTCCGCGCCTTTGCCCAGGCTCTTCGCGCCTAAATTCACCAACAAAGCCATCTGAGAGCAAACTGCTTCAGGTGGCTTTGTGCTGCCCACGAATAAATGGGTTGACACGGATGCCAAAGTGATGTCATAATGACATCATGAAGACGTCAAAGTTTATAGATCTAATGTCTGCCGATATCAAGGCCCTCGGGAAGCTAGGTGGCCCAGAGCTTGAATCCGCAGTTTCGCGCTTGATTCCAACGCTGGCACCAGTGCTACGCACTCGTTTATTGGAGGCGTTGACTGAAATCGCTGGCGAATTAAAAGAGCAACTTCCCGGCGCCCACCTAGAGGCTCGGGTACAGGGTGACGATATTGAGCTCATCTATGTCGAAGATGACTCTGTGATTCGGGAGAACCCTTCCGATCTCAACGCCCGAATTACTTTGAGGCTTCCAGAGGATTTGAAGTCTCGAATTGAGAGCGCGGCGACGAAAGAGGGAATCTCGCTGAACTCCTGGCTACTAAAGACAAGTGATCGCGGAAGTTTCTCTGTATCTATCGGTAAACGACAACTAAAAGGAAAGGGGAAGAGCTAATGAACTCCGATAAAACGCTTTACATTGCGAGGGAAGAGAGTTTTGAGATCGAGAGCCCTGAAGTCTTTGTGACAACTATGACAAGTACGGTGACGATCTCTGAATCACTTGATGGTAGGTGTCACGTGAAAATCCTTTCTAAATCAAAGAAAGCTTTGGAAGAGGCAGCGTTAGTTGAAATTAGTGCCGAGGTGGGAGAGCTCAATGTGCGCTTCAATAAAAAGGGACGCAAATTTTGGGGCATTAGTGATGATTGGTTATCAGATCTCTCAGCAGAAATTTCGCTTCCCCGTACCTCTAAAGTCGAAATAAAAACCGTATCCGGTGATATTGACGTTAGACAAGCTCTAGCTAGTCTACGAGTTGGATCTGTATCGGGTGACGTTGTAATCAGCCAAAATCCAGCAACTTCATGTGTCGTCAAGACTGTTTCAGGTGATATCGCAACTCATACCTTCTCAGCCTGTGATTACAAGTTAAAGAGTATTAGTGGCGACATTAAGGTTCATATTGCTCCTGACTTAACTGTTGAAGTCGATGGAAACTCAGTCAGTGGTGAATTGAACTCTGAAATTTCACTTGATGGCGATAGTGACTCATCAGCAGGTAGCAACAAAGTAGTAACAATTACTACCTCCACAATAAGTGGCGATTTTAATCTAGTGAGAAATTAGAAAGGAGATGAGACGGATGGAACACGATATGCACCATGGTTGTTTGCACAAAAAGAGTGCAAAGAATTCAGGGCCTGAGCTTCGCGAGGATTTAAGCCTAAATCTTCAATACTTATATGGTCTAGGACGCCTTTACTAATCAAATATTGAGTCGTTTTAAGGTAACGCCTTCTGGGTTCAATCTTCACTCTTCCAAGCCAGCCACGTCCAAAAAAGAAGTTCGACCCCTCAAGTGAAAGGCAAGAGAGGTCGAACAGTGCGCGAGAAGGGATTCGAACCCCCAACCTTCTGATCCGTAGTCAGATGCTCTATCCGTTGAGCTACTCGCGCTTATGTAGTTTTATCCAGCCTGCGAATACTACCTTGTTTTTTTAAGCGTCCAAAATCTTACTATTCGCTCAATAGGTTAGGTTGACCACCTCATGAATTACAAGTTTTAAGGGTGAATATGACTAACAAGAGCACTAGAACTGCATTTATCAGCGGCGTTGGTAGTCCAACTGGGATTGGTTTTGCGACCGCTAAGGCTTTCGGAGCTTTGGGTTACAAAGTTGGAATCACATCCACCACAGATCGAATTTTTGATCGCGTTAAAGAGTTACAGGCGTTTAATGTTGAGGCCTTTGGGATTGTCGCAGATTTAACTGTTCCACTTGAGGTAGAAAGAGTTGTGAGTGAGTTTCTAGCGAAATTCCAATCACTAGATGTTTTAGTCAATAACGCAGGCATGGCCTGTGTTTCAAATTATTCTGAAAGCGAAGATGGAGCGCTAGAGGACTACACAATTGATGGTTGGCATAAATCCTTTGCGCGCAATGTCGATACAACTATGTTATTGACTCAAGGCTTTTTGCCCGCGATTAAGAAGAGTTCGGCTGGTCGTGTTGTAATTGTTTCAAGCTCTACTGGGCCGGTATTAGTTATGAGAAACACTCTGGCCTACGCATCGGCAAAGAGTGCGCTTACTGGTTTTACTAAGGCTTTAGCGCTAGATGTTGCGCATCTTCCAATAACGGTAAATGCAGTAGCTCCAGGTTGGATTTCAAGTACTACGAACTCAGAGCATGAAATCAAACAGGGAAATGCAACGCCGATGGGCCGAAGAGGTACTCCCGAAGAAGTTGCAAGTGCAATTATTTGGTTAGCAAGTCCAGAGGCCTCATATGTAACTGGTCAGACAGTTGTTGTTGATGGTGGAAACTCTTTAGCTGAAGAGCGGGGAAATTAGGTAAGACAAAGGGCGCCGGAATTACCCGACGCCCTTTGTTATTACTGCTTAATTAGCCAACTTTTTTCACACGTCCATCAAGTGCAGGAACTTGTGTAACTTTACCGGCTGCCATATCTGCCTTTAACGCATCTACAAAAACATCCAGCAGCGCGCCTTTAACTTTTGCCTTTGCAGGTGAGAATACATTCAGATATCCATCTCCACCATAAATGATGAAGTCAAGAGTCGTCAGTGTGTATTCAGTACTGTCTTTTGCAATCGGAGTTCCGTCATTCTTTGTAACCGTTACGATGCGAGCACCGAGCGGCTTGGAAGAATCGAACGTGAACTTGAATCCAGAAATTTGTGGGAAGCGTCCATCACCTGGATAGTTTCCACCAACTCCATTTTCAAGCGCCGCCCAAAGATTTGTTCCCGTTACAACTGTTGTCGCAACTTGGTTGCCAAATGGATAGACAGTGAGAGCATCTCCAAGAGTTACATCTAGCGGGCCAACACCTGTGCGAACAAGTGCGGTATTAGCTGGAATATACGTCTTCGCTGGGAAAGTATCGCGAATTCCACCACCGTTAGAGATTGCGAAATCAGTCTTGTATTTCGCGCGTAACAGATCAGCAATGTAGATACCCATTGGATTCTCACCAGAGCGCTCTACTGCAGGGGTTCCACCTCGTGGGAACAATCCTGATACTGAACCGATTTTCACATCGAGTTTTGCGGTTAGTTGATCCTTGTATTTCTTTACAAGTGCCGCAGCTGTTGCATCCTGTGTTGTAACTGTGCTAACCACTCCTGTATTGATTGTCGGAGCAGCAGCCTTTAATACATGCTGAAGAGATGAACCGACGATTTTGTTATTCTTAATGCAGATTTGGCTGCGAGTATATTCAACACCTGAATTACGGACTTGACCGAGAAGTACCGGTGCCTGCCCGCGACTTGATGTTGGAATTAGGGTTGAGAATGTCTGGTGACTGTGGCCACCATAGATTGCTGCAGCTCCCTTAATTTGAGCAGAAAGGCTGTTGAATAAACCTTTTGCAACGCCATCAGAGTTCTCAGTCCATCCTTGATGTATTACAACGATGACAATCTCAGCGCCTGCCTCCTTGGCATCGACTATGGATTTATTGATTCCAACTACTCCTGGATCGATTTCAATCGTTGCTTTTTTGCCGGATGCATCGGTGTAATCAAGGTTTCCTGGAAATACTTGCTCAATAGTCTCTGGAGTATTAGCACCGACGACACCGATCTTGATTCCGCCACGGTTAATGATTGTGTAAGGCTTTGCAGCTTTTTCTCCCGACTTTAACGCGGCCATAGATGCAGCTGGATAGTTCGCTACGACCCATTGAAAATCAGATGCACCTATCACTTTTTGAAGGTGAGCAAGGTTTCGATCGTGTTCGTGGTTACCAAATGAGGAGGCATCCACTTTCATCAGATTCATAGATTCAATTGTTGGCATTTCTTCAAACTCTGTTGAAATCGGTGGTGCAGCGCCGATGTTGTCTCCTGCTGCCACAGTAAATGTGGCCGCAGCTGCGGCTCGGTCTGCAGCGAAGTTACTTACAAAGAGTGGAGTACCGAATGAATTCCCGGTCTCTATCGCGCCGTGAAAATCACTGAACTGCAAGATCTGCACTGATCTATTGCTGGCAGATGAAACTCCTGCAAGTTGAACGGCTGTAAATGACTGCTTTGATACTCCTGGTTTTGAAAAACCGTATGCATTGACAGCTTGAACTGTAGGAGTTCCTGCAGGTTGACCAACTACGACTGGCATCGTCGCAACTGAGTGATTCTGAGCAGGCACATAGATTGGGCATGAGCCCGCACCGGCAGAGATAACATAACCAGTTATCGCTGGAGTTACATTTACTGGAGCTGTCCACTTAACCACAACGCCGCGAGCGCCGATGTATGAGGTGACATTTGTAGGTGCACCAGGAGCTGAATAAATCTCGGCATGTGCGCTAGGTACTAGTCCAGAGACTAATAATGCGGTGGCAGTGGCGAAAACACCAAGGCCTTGGAATTTGCGTAATCTGAGGGTTTGTTTCATGGCCAAATTAAATCAGAAAGGAACCACGTCTCGAGACACTTAAGTGACGGGAGGGTTGCCTCAGAGTTAAAATTGAGTGTTAGTTACCCTCGCAAATTGCAATGGCCTCACCCGTTTTTATCTCGTCCCCGGCTTTAAAGAAAATCTCAACTAAAACCCCTGCAACCGGCGATGGAACTTGAACCGTGGCTTTATCGGTTTCAACCTCCATGAGATCATCTCCGATTGCAACAGTGTCTCCAACAGACTTATTCCAGTCGACTAAATAGACCTCATCCACCGTTTCACCAACGCGAGGCATTTTTATAGTCATTTTCATTTATCTCTCCGCCTTTATTGGTGTCCAAATGTTTGAAAACATCGCCGCTAGCTCTGGCTCTGGGTCCCCGGCAACTTTCGTGGCTAAGGCTGTTAGTTTTGTGACCATATCTTCTTTAATCGCATCAATTTTCTCGGTTGTAAGTAAGTTCCGCGCAATCAAATCTTTTTCAGTTACAAGAAGGGGATCCTTTTTCTGCCAAGCCTCTAGCTCCCCCTCTGGACGATACAGTGCTTGATCGGCGCGAGAGTGGCCTGAGAAGCGATATGTCTTTGCTTCTACAAGAGTCGGCCCGCCACCGGTGCGTGCCCGAGTTATTGCTTCAATTAAACCTTCTCGAACTGCATGAATATCCATTCCATCTAAACTCATATGTGGCATCGCATAACTTTCAGCACGAATATGAAGATCCTCGATTGGAGTGGTTTTTTCAATTCGACTGTATTCACCATATACGTTGTTATCGCACACGAAGACAACGGGAAGATTCCAGATTGCGGCTAAGTTTAAACCTTCGTGAAAGGCACCAATATTTGTTGCACCATCGCCAAATAGTGCAACGGCAACGTGATCACTCTTTTGAACTTGGAAGGCTAAAGCCGCGCCAGCGGCAACTGGTATTCCTGCGCCAATAATCGCTGAAGTTGGAAGCAAACCCACACTCATGTCACATAGGTGCATTGACCCACCAACGCCACCGCAACATCCAGTCGCTTTACCCATGATTTCAGCAAGAACTGACTGTGGGGAAAGGCCTAGTGCTAAACCAATTGCATGACTTCGGTAAGTTGCGGCAACAACATCCGTGGGTTTTAATGTAGATGCCATCCCAAGAGTGAGCGCCTCTTGCCCAATCGCTAAATGAGTTGTGCCACGAATTGTTCCTTCAGCAAATAGTGCATTTGTAATCTTTTCAAACTCCCGAATTTCTACCATTCTCTCGTAGCACGCTAAATCATCGCCATATAGAGCGTTACGGCGTTCCAGTGAACTTGTCATCGGTTCATCCCTTCTAGGACCCACCATGGTTCGGGTACATCAGAACTCTTTAAAGCGTGAAGAATCTGGCGAGTTACATCGGCTGCAGTCGGTGCATAACGACCCTCTAAGGTGCCATTAAAGGGAACAGGAACATCTGGTGCAGTAATTCTAAATGGTGGGGATTTTAACGTTGAGAATAGTTTGCTCGTTACATGGGCAACAATTTCTGAACCCCATCCGCCGCTCAATGGAGCTTCTTCTACTACAACTAATCGCCCGGTTTTTTTGACTGAATCTATAACCGCATCACGATCCCATGGAATTATTGTTTGGAGGTCAATTAAATCTGCAGAGATGCCAGAGATTTTTATTGCCTCTTCTGCAACATTAACCATCTGACCCAATGCAACAATCGTTATTTCATTTCCGGTTGATCGCATGCGAGCTTTTCCGATTGTGCTCACAATATTTTTGTCGACCTCGCCACGTTCGGCATACAAAATTCGTGGCTCTAAAATAATTACTGGGTCGGGATCTTGAATCGCCGCACGTAATAAACTATAAGCAGATTGAGCATCACTTGGCATGAGAACCTTTAGGCCGGGGGTGGATGCAAACCAATGTTCTAGTGTTTGTGAATGCTGACAACCAAATCCAAGGCCTGATCCAACGGATGCTCTAATTGTCATTGGCACCGAAAGAGCTCCTTGACTCAAATAACGAGTCTTAGCTGCTTCAGTCACTACTTGATCTAATGCAACTCCAAGAAACTCTATAAACATAATTTCAATGACAGGCCTTAACCCCATCATCGCAGCACCAACAGCGGCGCCGGTAAAACCCATCTCCGAAATCGGAGTATCTCGAACGCGGCTTGACCCAAACTCTTCTAAAATGCCTTCTGATGTTTTGAATGGACCCTCTGCTTCGGCTACATCTTCACCGAAAAATATAACTCGCGAATCAGCACGCATTTCATCGGCAAGAGCGGCAACTATCGCCTGACGGAATCGCATAGCACCCATGGTTTTCTCCCAAATCCGCTCAAAATGCCTACTGGAAACGTTTGCTAGAGTATCTTTATGAGGTGCTGTGGGTCAACAATCGGTTCTGGTAGGTAGGTCACTTTTGGCTACGGAGCTGCCGCTTACAGGTATTCGCGTCCTGGATGCCACCTCAAATATTGCCGGGCCCTTTGGTGGATCGATTCTCGGGGATTTGGGGGCAGAGGTCACCAAGATTGAACCTCCCGCCGGAGATCCCTCTCGCTTAATGGCCCCACTAGATGGAGACAGATCGGCATACTTTCATATTGTAAATCGGAATAAAGATGTTGAAGTTTTGGATTTTAAATCTGACGCAGGTGCGAAGCGGATGAGCGAACTCTTAGACACAACAGATGTTTTCCTAACCAATTTTCTTCCGCCGCGATTGAAATCACTCGGCTTACTACCTTCACAACTCATGAAAGAGCGCCCCGCTTTAATAATTGGAAATTTATCTTCATACGGAGCGACTGGCCCAAGTTCAGCATGGCCCGGTTACGATGCAACCGTTCAGGCTCGTACTGGAATTATGCATATAACTGGAGAAGTTGGTGGCTCCCCAGTCCGAACTGGTGTCTCAGTTTTAGATATTGGATCAGGGATGTGGTTGGCACTAGGTGTGTTAGCGGCAATAGTAAAACGTGATCGAACCGGCGTTGGCTCTTTAGTTGAAACCTCGCTCTACGAAACCGGTGTGACTTGGGTTAGTTATCACTTGGCGGCGCATGAATTAACGGGACAATCTTCAGTTCGATCTGGGAGTGGGCATCCAACATTTGCGCCTTATGGAATCTTTAAAACTAAAACTGGCGACATTTGCATCGGTGTTGGAAATGATAATATTTTTGCAAAATTGGCCACTGGAATTGGCCGCCCGGATTTAACAACGAACGTGCGATTTTTAAAGAACGTAGATCGTGTTACTCACTCCGATGAGTTAAAAATTGAAATTGAAAACGCACTTTCATTCGAAAACTCCGAGTACTGGACGCAGCATTTAGCAGAGTTAGGTGTACCAGTAGATTCAGTTGTACCGCCTGAAGCAATTTTCGAAGATCCACAGGCGAAAGCCGTTGAAATATTGATTGACTACCCAGATTCGGCATCAGGAATTACTAGTATTCCAGGCCTACCTCTGCGCTTTGACGGCAAGCGCCCTCAAGTTCGCAAAACCGCTCCACATAGAAAGTAATGTAACTAAATAACTTGGCGATAACGATCAACGACCTCTTCGATTATTTCAATACCCAGTCCAGGTTTCTTATTTGGTGGATAAATCCAGCCGTCAATCTGCTCAAATGGCTCTGTAATCAAATCGTGCTGCATTGGATTTCGTAGAGGCTTAAATTCAAAGAGTTTGAAGGCTGGGTTCGAAAAACTAACTGCAAGGCTTGCAGCTGAAACAATTGCCGATGACCACGCATGGGCGTTCGCCTGTTTTTTATGCGCTCTAATTCTCTCTACCGCTTTAGTGAATCCAGTAATTCCCTCTGCGCGTCCAGGGTCAATTCCAAATACATCGCATGTTCCGGTCTGAAGTATTTGTTCGAAACCGGCGACGTTCCACTCTCGCTCTCCATATGCAATCAAACATTTACTCTTATCTTTGAGAATGCGGTATCCCTCAGGATTCCAAGCTCCAAGTGGCTCTTCTATCCAAGTAATATTTTCTTCATCAAATGCTTGAACGCGCTTGACTGCGGTATCTACATCCCATTTAATTGCATAACCCATATCGATCATTAAAGATTTATCTGGGCCGATTGCTTCGCGCATTGCTTTCACATATTCAACGTCTCGATCGTGCTCATAACCTAGATGCGCATTCCCTCGTTTACCGAAGCCAACTTTCATTCCTTGCATTCCTGTACTGAGCCACTCCTGCGCTTGCTCGGCCATCTTAGGAATCGATGAATCATGAGCGTGACCTGATGCGATTACAGGTAACTTCTCGTGTACTGCCCCACCTAATAGCTCGAGAACACTGACGCCTAGCGCCTTTCCTTTTATATCCCATAACGCGATATCAATTGCTGAAAGCGCATATGAAGCTAAGCCACCGCGATATCCGTACCACCAATAACGCTCCTTGATTGCGCTCCAAATCGCTTCATTATTAGTTGGATCTTGGCCGATAACGAACTCAGATAGACCGCTAATTAACGCTGCAACTGCAGCATTTGCCTCTTTAAATTGCGTGATTGATTCACCCCAGCCAACAAGGCCATCATCTGTAGTGATTTTTACAAGACAGAGATAACGTTCAGTACCGAAGTCATTTGGCTCTGGGTACGCAACTGGAATTGGTTCAATTTTTACGATCTTCATATTTTTCCCCTCAAGACCTACCGCAATCATGAATTTGCCTATAAATTATGTGGTGAGCCTACTAGCCAATACTCAGTGTTGAAAGGGTTATCCATGAGTTTAAATATTCCAGTTATCGATACGCATATGCATTTATGGGATCAAAAGCATTCAGAGCTTAAATGGGTATGGTTAGAGAAGGATGCAATACACCCGATTCTTGGAAATATTGATGCAATTAAGTCAGTCGCCTTTACTCTCAATGATTTGTGGGCTGAGGCTCGTTTTTCTAATATTGAGGGCTTTGTCCACATCCAAGCGGCAATTGGCTCACCCGATCCAGTCACTGAGACTCGCTGGCTAGATGAAATGGCGAAAACTGGACCAGCACCCATGCGCATTATTGGTGATTGTGCACTCAACGGAGAAAATGCAATTAGCCAACTCGAAGCTCACCAAGAATCCCCTCTCTTTGTTGGGGTCCGCGACTTTAATGCCGAAGTTATGTTTGCAAAAGGCGAAGTGCTTCCGAACTATGAGAAGTCATTAGAGTACTTAGCAAAGAATCAATTAGTTTTCGATCTGGATTGCGAATGGCAAAATATGCCACGGGCACTCGAACTCGCGCAACGCCATCCAGAGTTGGAAATAGTTTTGGAACATATTGGTTTTCCTCGTAAGCGAGATGACGAATATTTTGCTAATTGGTCGAAAGCAGTGCAAAGTTTGGCGACTGCTCCGAATGTCACTATGAAATTATCTGGAATTGGAATGACCGACCCGCGCTTTTCAAAAGAGTCATTACGAAAATGGGCAGAGGTTTCATTGGAAGCATTTGGCCCAAAACGCACTGTTTTAGGCTCAAATTGGCCAGTTGATCGACTCTTTTCTTCATACGATGTAATAATCGGATTCATGCGAGATTACATTTCTGGCTTATCTGCAGATGAGCAAGAGTTGATCTGTCGTACAAACGCTAAGAAGCTCTACCGCTTTTAACTCGTAGTTCGAGCGGCTTTCGCACAGCAAATAGTTCAGGAAATGTCGGCGTTATTGTTGCGACTTCCAGCACAGGCAAACGTTCGAGTAGTTGTCTTATTGCTATTCGTGCTTCCAATCTTGCCAGAGGTGCGCCAATGCAAAAATGTATTCCATGTCCAAAACTCACATGAGCTTGATCGGTACGAAATATGTCAAAAGTATTTGGGTGGTTAAACTTCGCTGCGTCCCTGTTTGCCGCGCCAATCATAAAGTGAATGTAATCCCCCTTCTTAATTCTCTGTCCAGCTATCTCAATATCTTCACTGGCGACTCGAGACTGTTTTAGAATAGATGAGTCAAAACGTAGGGTCTCCTCAATGACATTATCAATGAGGCTATTGTCCGAGCGAACTCTTTCTAATTGGTCAGGGTTGGCTGCTAACGCTAAAACTGCATTACCAATAAGTCCCTCAGTTGTTTCAAATCCGGCAAAGAATAGATTGACAGTTAAACCAACTAATTCATTATCGGTAAGTCCATCCTCATCTTCACCGTGGATAACAAGTTTGCTAAGGAGATTATCTTGGGGCTCTTTTCTTAGCTTTGAAAAGAGAGTTAGGAGATATTCACTGGCCTCAATCGCAGTTTCATTTGCAAATTGTGCTTCTTCATGACTGACCTTTGCAGCAGCACTAAAACCAGCTGCACCATCAGACCATCGCTTCACATCCCAAGCTCGATCCAAGGGAATACCCAAGAGCTCACAAATGACAATCGCTGGTAATTGAAAAGATAAATCAGTGACCAAATCGAACTCATCCTTTGCCAGTGCAGCATCGAGAAGTTGGCTCACAATGAGCTCAATTTTTGGCTCAAGCGCGGCAATTGTCCGCGGGGTGAAGGCCTTATTAACTAGTTTGCGTAAGCGGGTATGTTGTGGCGGGTCCTGAAATACCAGCCAATTGCTCAAAACCTCTAAAATTACCGAGTATTTCTCTCTATCTTCATCAGTGAAATGTGCTGCGGCCTTGCTCATGCGCTCTCCGGCGTTGAGTTTTTCGTTGTGAAGACCGGCCTCAACCTCATCAAATGGAGAAACAATCCACGCGTTCATATTCTCATCCCAAAAGATTGGGGAGCTCTTCAGAAATTCGCAAAGCACTGGGTAGGGATTTTGAAAGTATTGCGAGGAAAGGAATTTGATGTTCATCCTCAGTACATTAACTGCCCGCCAGATAGATTTAAAAGTGTCCCCGTCATATAACTTGAGGCATCCGATGCCAGAAAAATTACTGCACCAACCATTTCGTTTGGCTCCGCCAATCTGCCCATTGGAATCATTGAGATGAAGTTCTTCATCGCCACATCATCTTGGCCCTCGCGCAACATAGTTGTATCAACACCACCCGGTGAAACAGTATTGACTCGCACACCATCGGGGGCAAATGATCGCGCTAGGCCGCGTGTCATTGATACAACACCGCCTTTGCTCGCAGCATAGACAACCGATCCACCAAATCCACCCGTCCACCAACCTTGTGATGCGAAATTAACAATCGCTCCTTTAGTTTTAGCTGACTTGAAGGAATGGTATGCAGCTCGATTGAGAAAAAATGTAGCTTTTAGATTTACATCAATTTGTAAATCCCAGTCCTCTTCGGTTACTTCATCGACCGTGTCTCTTCGACGTAAAACAGCAGCGCAATGAGCAAGGGCTGCCATAGGCGCAATACTTTGGGCGCGCTTAAAGATTTCCGCATGAGTTGAAAGATCAGTTAAGTTTGTTTCAAGAAACTGGTGACCCGATTGCGCCAACCCTGATCCTGGTAGATCAACCGCTAAGACATGTGCTCCGGCTTCAGCAAAACCCGCAGCGACTTCCTTACCTATCCCACCGGCCGCGCCTGTTACAACCACGCTCTTACCTATGAGTCCGGAATCATTTCTCCACATAAGAGTTTAAATAACCACCATTTCAATATCTAATAATTCGGCAATAGATTTGAGTTCGCTCACCCGATGGCCAATACCCAAGGCCCAGTGGTGAGGAACACCAGTTGCACTCCAATCATCACACCATTGCCCCGGGTTTACTCCGAAATCAACGAGTGAGGTTGTGTTGCCAATTCGAAGCCGTGGGCCGTCAACGACTGAACCCTCAGAGGCTACAAATTGATAAGTGCCATTTTTACGTTGAGTCACGCCAAAAACAGTGACTGGTCCATGCGTTACATCGAACTCAACGGATACGCCATAGCCGCGCTTACCGTGATAGACGCCAAGGCCACGCAAAATCGGTTTTCCATTGCTGATTGCAAGATGCGCTGGACCATCATGACCCATTTCAACAACTCCATTATTAAAGTTGAGTGCTTGAAACTCGGTAAATGAGCCGCCGGCTCCCATTCTATCTAGCATTAACATGCCGATAGAGGTTCGAAGCTCATACTCTCCAACGGCCGGTACGCCCTCTGCAGTAAGCAACGAGCATCCAAGAATCATTCCTGCACCTAAGCGTTCGTGAATCTCACCATCTAGCCCTCGGTGATAATAAGCAAGGGAGTTAATATCAAAATCATCAACTAATTGTCGCAAGCCGACAGCGACTTTTCCTGCCCATCTAAAGTCATCTTCATTAACAGTCTTATCGATTTCGAAAATTGCTCGCGTTTCATCGAGAACTAAATCTATTTCTTTTTCAGAAACTTTTTCCACTCGAACACGAAGATCGTCAAACTCTAGGACCTCCATATGGCCACCAAAATGCGTAGTTACCATGGTCATATCTGTGGATACATCGAGCATTCCAGGATAAACGTGTCCCATAATCCCGTGGCGCGAATTTCGAAGAATGCTACGAACTTTTGCCGCTTGAATCCAACTGTGAATCTTTACCCAAGCACGCTCTTCGGCTAAATAGCCTGACACTGAGCGAAATGGAACTCCTGCTCGCTCAAATGCATTTGCCATTTCTGGAAGTGGACAAGCTCCACAGTATGCAAGCCAGGCTCCAGTATCAAAATTTGCATGATCCATCTGCTCGCTCGGTTGTAAATTAATAAGCAAGACCGGAGCATTAGCGCGTTGGGCAATAGGAATAAACATCGAAGAGGTCATGTACGTCGTTAAATACATGATGATCATGTCGCAACCAGCGGCTCGAAGTTTCTCTGCAGCGGCAGCACCTTCTTGTGGATCTGAAATAAAACCTACATCGACCAGCTCAACATCCATCTTTGAAATTCGAGCAGAGACAATTCGAGCAGACTCTTGAAGTTGCGGAAGAAGTTTAGGAAACTGTGGCCAATATGTACCCAGACCGCCAGCGACTAAGCCGACTTTTATTGATTTTTCTGGTCGCCGTGCTGGTACTAGGCGCGCCGCAGGGGTTGGATTAAGAGTCATTATTACTACCGTTGATCATTTAATTTTTGTCGCACCTGGTCAAATGAAACGGCCAGGATAAGCATTACGCCCTGTGCAATTCGCTGCCAAAATGTTGGGATATCCAAAAGAATGAGGCCGTTATT
Source organism: Candidatus Planktophila sp. (assembly GCA_964203745.1). Taxonomy (GTDB): domain Bacteria; phylum Actinomycetota; class Actinomycetes; order Nanopelagicales; family Nanopelagicaceae; genus Planktophila. Next base: position 35,761 of record CAXNOC010000004.1, on the reverse strand, counting down.
TAACACTCCAAGAACTAATAGCCCTAAGACGGTTCCAAAGAGTGTTCCTCGGCCGCCAGCTAAACTTGCGCCTCCTAAAACTATCGCAGTAATCGCCTCAAGCTCAAGTCCGCGTGCAGCATTGGGATCTCCGGCTGAAAGTTGAGAGGTAAGAATCGCTCCAGCTAATGCTGAGGCAAGGCCCGAGTAAATAAAGGTAAGAAGCAGAATTCTATTTGAACGAATTCCTACTACGCGTGCTGCATTTGGGTTTGACCCGATTGCATAGAGAGATCGTCCATAAACAGTTTTGCGTAAAACAATAGCGCCTAAAATTGAGAGCAAAGCAAATATTATGACTGGTAAGGGGAAATTGAATGGCTGAGCTGTTCCAAGCCAATCAAAGTTTCGCATACCAACTGTTTGGCCGTTACCTATGAGGAGGGCAACTCCATATAACGTCGCTAAGGTTCCGAGTGTTGTTATAAGCGATGAGACACCAACAACCGTTACGAAGAAACCATTAATCAAGCCAATTACCAGCCCAAAAACAAGGCAAAGTAGTAGGCCGATTGCAATTCCATGTGAGTTAACCGTCTTAGCTAGAATCATTCCTGATACAGCTGCTGCTGAACCAACTGATAGATCAACTTGGCCACTAATCATTAGTAATGTGCCGGGGACACAGACGACGCCTGTTACAGCCATTGCTACAAGAATATTTCTGAAATTCTCTATGTCAAAGAAATACTCGCTTGTAATTGTAAAAAAGATCATCATCGCGAGTAGAAAAACTACAAGTGGAGCGGTCGCAGGAATTGAGCGACGTTTTTTCGCCTCAGTTGCAACTGGATGCTTTGTTGTTTGTGGTTCACTCATTATGGTTCAGTGCTCCTAGCTTGATGCGGATACGAGGGTGTTTGCATCAACGGCATTTCCGGTGAGCTCTGAAACAATCTTTCCACGTGCCATAATTAAAGCTCTATCTGCCAAAAGAACAACCTCTTCATAATCCGACGTTGCCACAATGACTGCCATATTGCTCTCTTTGGCCTGTTTGCGAATGATTTCATAGATATCCCGGCGAGCACCAACATCGACGCCACGAGTCGGTTCTACAAGAAGCAGCACGTTTACTTTTGCTTCAAACCAACGGGCTAAAAGCACCTTTTGTTGATTTCCTCCTGAAAGAGTGGCAATCTCTTGTGTCGGTCCCCGACGCGAGTTAATACGTAGCGCTTCAGCCCATTTATTGAATGCAAGAGCCTCTAATCCCGATTTCACAAAACCAAAACGCCCCATATTGTGCCAAGCACGAACTGAGAGATTCTCTGCTACCGAACGAGAGCCAAATGATCCAAGTCTCTGTCGATCTGCAGGCAAATAACCAATCCCCGCTTCGGCCGAGTGAGCTGGGTTTTTAGGTGTAAAAACCTCTCCAAACATGGAAATCTCTCCGCCTGATAAAGGGCGCAAACCAAACATGCTCTCTAAAATCTCAGCTGAACCTGATCCGATTTTTCCAAAAATACATACAACTTCGCCCTCATCAACGGAAAATGAAACATCATCAAACTCAGTGAAACTAGATAGATTCTTAATCTCCACGGCTTTTTTGGTTGTAACGACAGGCACAGGCCTTGCGTTTTTAGTCGCCTCATGTCCCAACATCGCGGTAACTAAATCGTCTCGACTCGCCTCTTTGCCCTTGGTAGTTAATACCGAATTACCATCTCTTAATACTTGAACTCTGTCGGCAACAAGAGCTACTTCATCTAAACGGTGGGTTATGTAAATCATTCCAACACCTTGAGATTTTAATTGTTGCATCACAATAAATAGTCGATCAACTTCTACATTTGAAAGTGCCGCAGTTGGTTCGTCTAAGACTAGAACTTTCGCGTTTTGTGTCAGCGCACGTGCAATTTCAAGTAATTGGCGTTCCCCGACTCGCAATGATCCAGCCATGGCATCAACTGAAATATCGACTTCGAGTCGATCTAAAACCTCTTTCGCTTTTCTTTGTAACTCTTTCCAACTCACTAAGCCACTATTTTTTGGCCATTGCCCAAGAAAAATATTCTCTGCCACCGTCAGTGTGGGTGCATCATTGAGCTCTTGAAAAATCATACGAACGCCGAGTTGGCGCGCTTGATACACATCAAGTCGCGCCAACTCAGTGCCCTGAATTGTTATGGTCCCGCTAGTTGGAGGAATATCACCTGCAAGAATTTTTACGAGAGTTGATTTGCCTGCCCCATTTTCGCCTAGAAGTGCAAGCACCTCACCAGCGTTTAGAGAAAGATCGACACCGTGTAAAACTTCCACCCCATTAAACGACTTGTGGATGTTTTCCAAATGTACTAAATCAGCCTTCATGAATCCTTGTAGTTCCCTTCCTTTATTAGCATTAACAATTCCTATAGCTATTAGAGCTTTAAACCCAGTCGCTAATTAGCAACCAGTAACTTTAAAGTTCTTATCGATATTTCCAGCGTTGATAGCAACGTGCTTAATCTTTAGCTGGAATGGAACCTTCTTGCCCTTAATTAAGTCAAGAAGGTAAGGAACGCCGATTTCACCGTAGCGCTCTGGGAAATAGGCAGTACTACCGATCCAGTGTGGTGTATTTTTAATATCGCACCAAGCTGAAGCTGAAGCACCTTGTCCACCCGCATAAATATCATCAGCGCGACCAACTTGCTTTGCAGCAGAGAAGGCACCTTGGATACCCTCGTCGTTGATTGCGACAACAATAATCTTCTTCTTGCCTGGAAGTGTTGTCAAAGCATCTGGCATCACTGCTAGTGCCTTATCTAAGCGGCCAGCATCATACTTCTTAAGCTTTGGCGCAATAACTCCTGCACCACAAATGCTTTCGAAGCCTGAGCGATATCCGCCCATGCGCGCTTCGTTAACAAGTCCAACACCGTAATCTTCTAGTGAGATCCAGGCATCGAATTCGCAGTTAAAATTCTTCTTGAAGTAATCTCCAAGTGCTTTTCCAGTAACAAAACCAGCGCCGGCATTATTTGCACCCATGAAAGCTGTCTGACATGGATCCTGCTCGATATCGATTGAAATTACAGGAACTTGTGGGCCAGCTTTACAGATAGCTGCCGCTGCATCTGAAATTGCATTAAAGTTCAAATATCCTTGAACTTTCTTTAGTTTAAATGTCTTAGCGCAAGCAAGAGCAAGATCAGCCTTTAGGTTTCCGTCGCAAAATATAAACTTTGCTCCGGCCTTTTTAGCTTCACGTGCAATTGAATCGTGGACGTCTTTTCCAAATCCGATTGCGTCAGAGAGGCCGATAAGACCGATCGTGATTCCCTTGCCGCTTCCCGGAACTGCTTTACGGAAATCAACATCCCCGGCAGATGCTGGGATAATTTGTACACTCAACATAGCTGCAGTAGCGATTGCCGCTACAGCACCTAATAGAGATTTTGAACGTAGAGATCTCTTCATATGAGATGCATACCTTTCCTAATAGGTGTGCCGAGGGATTAATCCAAAGTTGGAGTTATCGAGCCCGACTGGTGATGGAATCGTTTCCAATTTTGGCCTATGTGTCAATAGTCAATGACAATTGTTTCTAAACCGTTATACAAGATTTATACCTTGAACTTGTTCAATTTAGGCGCTGGGCAATCCCTGTTACTTAAATAGTTGACCTTGGAGTTGGGCAAACCTCTCTCCCATAATCCGATAGCCAGTCGAATCTGGATGCAGATTATCGGGCAGATGCTCGTGGTCAGGGCTGCTAAATAGTTTTAACCCATTCATATAGTGGAGGTTTGCGTCGCTTCGGCCGGTAACAATATCTTCCAGCAACGTGCGCGTCCTAGCTAAAGTCAAAGCGCCGGCGGCGAGCTCTGGTGATCGCACTTGTGCAAACAATTCGCTCCCATTAATCATTGTTGGTCCAGGACACTCTTCATGGAAAGGACAAACAATTGATGAGATTACCAATATCGGTGTTGTGGGATGCTTCTCTCTAAGAATATCCAAAAAATTATGAACTGCAGGAATGAAGGCTCTTTCTCTCATTGAATCTGCGTTTACAATATTTATTCCAAGTTTGAGGGAAATAAAGTCTGCCTGAATATCTGCCATGGTTCTTGCTACAAAACCATCTAACTGACATTCGCCAGCTAAACCGAAATTTCGTAAGTCCAGATTGAGAAGTTGAGACGCTCTAATTGGCCAAGCATCCATTGGCCGAACAGCCTCACTACATTGGCTAATAGAGCTTCCATAATGTAGCCAGGTTTTTCGTGTCTCTTTTTTGCTTGTTGTAATTTGTTTATCGGAGATTAACTGTCGAACTTCCACTATCGCCGTTGTTGGAAGCCAGATCTCGATCTCTTTTTCATCGCTACCAAGTCCGTCGAATTTGAGTAGATCTATCCCCCCTATCTCTAAGGTTTCAGTAAAGACTGCCGGTGCACTCGCAGTAAGTCGCAATATATTTCCATGTTCGGCGATAACTGTTTTGCTCTCCACGCTATTGATGAGGAGGTCGAAGGCTGCAGGGCGCAAATCCTCTGAAATACCCGTTATTACTAGCTTTGATACACGCACTTCTAGTGAGATTGATTCTGCGCTCGTTGTGAATTTAAGTCTTACCCCGGATGGAAATCTGACAAATCTTTCCATGCCGGCATCAGCAAATTGATTGCGGGTCCAATCTGGTAAACGACGTGGAGTAACCCATCCCTCGCTGTCATGGTCAAAACCAAGCGCGCCAACTACTTCTATCGCACTCTCTTTAATTGAATAGGAAAACATTCCAGATCCCCTTAAATTCTCACTTTATTCTTTTGCTGTGTCTGTAACTCGCTCAGATATGCGATATTTATCAATGTAATCGCGGTCGAGTTCCCATCCCAATCCCGGATTATCATTGAGTTGAATATGGCCCTCTTTGAGTTTAGGTCGATTTGCAAGCAAGTTGTGCCAAATAGGATCTCTATCCGGATGGAAATACTCCACGTAAGTTCCGTGAGGTATCGAAGCGAGTAAGTGTGCAGATACTTGAGCCTCTTCATGATGTGCCATCTTTACATCATAGACAGATGCCATCGCTGCGACTTTTCGCCATTCAGTTGGTCCGCCTGACCAAGATGAATCAAAGTTGCAAAAATCAATTGCTCCAGTTTCCATCAAGTCGCGGCATCCTGCAGCCGAGAACTCACTCTGGCCTGCACAGACTGCGACACTTCCGCTATATCTAACATCGCGCATTCCCTTGCGATCATTTTGCCAAATACATGGCTCTTCAAACCACAGCAAATTATCATCGGCTACTAATTTGGAAAACTCAATTGCCTGTGCCGGGGTATAGCCTTGATTAGCATCTACTGCAATGCGAAAACCGTCTCCGCCTACTTTGCGAGCCTCTTTAAATCGCTTTGCATCATCTGCTGGTGACATGCCACCGATCTTAAATTTCATTCCGGCAAACTCTTCTTTGAGTAAGTACTCAACTTCTTCCTTGATTGAAAGATTGCTTCCGTAGTATCCACCAATTGTGATAACTGGAACTTTTGAGCGATATCCCCCCCAAAGTTTCCAGAGTGGAACATCTAGCGCTTTACCGAGCAGATCCCACAAAGTTACATCGATGGAAGCACATGCAACGAGTCCCAGTCGGCGATCTCGCAAAATATCCCACGTGGCAGGGCGGGCGACTTCCCAGAGTTTTTCAATCGCTGAACCATCCTCACCTATGAGAAGTGGGGCGATTTCATCATGAATGATATTTTCAATCTCGAGAAGAGAAGCATCCTCATCGCCGGCATAGGCTTCGCCAACTAACCCACTTGCTGTATGAATACGTGTAATTACCGTTGAACGGTGAGTCATTTTGTAGTGACTGCCGCGGTATGTGCGAGCTAATGGCACGCGAATCGCTTCGGTTTCGATACGCGTGATTTTTAGATCCTTCATGCCACATTCCCGCCTATTCTCTCGTTTCTGGAAACGTTTCTATTTTATGCCATCTAGAAGGGGTAGTGTCAAGAGCAAAAATGCTGAATCATTAGCCATCATCTAGTTGGGAGAAATTGTGCAAAAAGGCAGAGCTACCACAAAGGCCTCGACTACTCCTGTGACAATCCATGATGTAGCCGCTCGGGCTGGGGTAGCCATTTCAAGTATTTCGCGGGTTCTCTCAGGTCACCCAGATGTTTCTGAACGAATGCGCGTCAAAGTTCTTAAAGCTGCCGATGACTTGGGGTACGAGCCAGATTTCTTTGCACAATCACTTCGCAGTGGCGCAACAAAAACAATTGGTTTCATTATTCGAGATATTTCAAATCCTTTCTTTGGTGTCATCGCGCAGTGTTGTGAACAAGTACTCCGAAAAGCTGGATATTCAATGCTGCTTATGAACTCCGATGGAGATGTTGCCACCGAAAATACAAATATCTCTCAACTTAGGCGTCGGAAAATTGATGGGCTAATTGCATCCTTAGTGTCAGAGGATGTCCCCGAACTACAAAGTGCATTAGAAAAACTTAATGCTCCTGTCGTATTGCTTGATCGAGAGCTCATTGGCTTTAATTCAAGTGCAATTCTTACAAATCACCATCAAGGAATTGAGGATGCGACATCTGATCTTATTTCTCGCGGGCATACTCGAATTGCATTCATTTCCGGAAGTACTCGTGTTTATACAACTCGCGATCGATTAAAGGGATTTAAAAGCGCTTATAAAAAGGCCGGAGTTGCATATCCCACTGATTTGGTTTCATTAGGAAAATTTGATGCTGAATTCGGTGAATCAGAAACCAAGCGTCTTTTCACACTCAAAGATCGTCCGACTGCTCTGATAAGTGGCGGTATTGGTAGCACTGCAGGTTCAATGCGAGGTTTGAAAAAACTTGGTTTAGTACCTGGAAAGGATCTTGCTTTTATTGCAATTGACGAGTGGCCAATGTTCGATGTATTTGGTCAGCAATATTCCTCGGTTTATCGAGATGCTGCAATGATTGGAAGAGAGGCGGCGGCGGCTTTGTTAGAAATGATGAATGGCGGGAGCCCACGAACAATTGTCGTTGAAACTGCTTATATTGTGCGTGAAAGTAGTGCAGGTGGCTTGAAAGCAAAGAAGAAGTAGGAATGTCATACGCTGAAGATCTACTAGAGGGCTTAACGACGGTATCTACTATCGCGATGAATCAAGAGTCTCGAGCCAGACTTGGCGTGCTTTTAAGTGACTTTATTGTTGTGGCACGCGCAGGTAAAATTGCTCATGGTAAATCCACTTCTTCAGAAAGAAACTTAGGGGCTCAGTTAGCGATTAATTCCAGTTTTCACGATGCCGACGATATCGACTGGTCGGTAATCACCCATCCAGGCTCAGTAATTTGGGCATCGCTTTTGGAATCTATTGTTCTTAATCCTCAATATGCTTCGCGCTTCACACTAGCCGCTCATGCGGGCTATCGAACGAGTGCATCGGTAGCAAATTTTCTAGGTCTTTCGCATAGAAAGAAGTGGCATGTTACGACGACTGCCGGCACATTGGCATCGGCAACAACCTCATCTGTTTTCCGCGATCTCTCTAAAACTCAACATGTTACTTCACTTAGAAGTAGCGCCTCAAATATGGGTGGTATAGCCATTGCAGATAGACGCACAGGAGCGGCTGTATTTAACAGAGCTTCGGCAACTTCACTAGGTTTACTCGCCACAGATTTCGCTGCCAGTGGATTTCCGACTGCATCTGATATTTGGGAGGGTGAGCGCGGGCTAATTCATTTATTTTCGATTTCCAATGAAAGTGCACAAATCTTCGATGGAGTCAGCACAACAGGGTTGCGGCTTTTCCCATACAACGGATTTATTCAAAGTATGGTTTATGCAATTTCAGAGTTGGCAAAAAATAGCGAGGGTGAACTTCTCGAAATTAATATCGGCATTAACGCCATTACTCGGGATCTAGCAAATGGCTCTGTTGGTGGCAACTATTGGAACCTCAAGCATGGTGCAGCAAGCGCGTGGCAAACTAGGGATGTAACTCGTTGTATGGAAGCTCGACCAGATATCGTGGATAAGGTTGTTGTTGAGGCGATAGATATACCTATCTCTGGTGCTTTAGTAACCGTGAAGACCACGTCTGGTAGCGATTCTCTACGCTGGGAGATAGCTCCGGGTTTGAATTTTGGTGAGAGCGACCACAACATGTGGCAAATGGCTAAATGGGATCGGCTAATCGGCAGTGACTATCAACTGGCAGTGGAGTTTTCTTCTCTCCTTTTGAGTGACAGCGCAGATGTAAAAACTATTACTTCAATAAGAGATTTTCTCCTCTAACCTCTTGATTCAAGCACTCCGCTCTCCGCGCTCTTATATGCAATTTCAAGGGCTTCCACCGTTCGTGCTCCAAGCTCGCCCGGTGATTGATTAATAAACTCTTCACCGCGCGCAGCTGAAATAATTGCTTCAATTGGACCATCACAGTTGTAATAGCCCTCATCCTCTTTAAGCTCTAGGAACTCATTTTTCCCATTGCTATAAAGCCATACCGCCGCCCTTTCGATATCGACCAAAATCTGACCCTTGTCACCAATTGCTCGAACTTCAAGTGCGTGAGTTTTCCGGTGTGCTTCGACATGAGCTGATCCGCCAGAAACAACTCCTATCGCGCCATTATCAAACTTGTACGTGATTGCATCATGGAGTTCTACGGGGGAGTTCATAGGCGAACTCATCATTGCAAATCCAGATTGGACTCGTGCACCAGTAAGCCACAAAGCCATACCAAGTGCGTGTGTTAACTGAGCCTGCGCATACCCTCCGCCCGACAGCTTGCTATCGGTCCATGTCTGTTGTTCAGGCAATGATTCAGGGGCCGCATCTGGGTATGCGCCTGTATTTGATAAAAGCTCGCGCGTCTGTGATGACATATGAACCGTCATATGTTCGAGCTCACCTATTCCACGCTCATCCATTAATTTCTTAGCCTTTGCAATCATTGGCAGATAGTTCCAACCAAAAGAAACAACTAGATTCTTTTTCACTCGATCAGCAGTTGCGACTAAATCCCAAGCCTGGCTTGAGTGAATTGTCACTGGTTTCTCGCACATAACATGTGCCCCCGCTTCAAGAGCGGCCTTTGCATGTTCATGATGAAACGCTGTTGGGCTTCCAATCACGCACACATCAATGCCCGCTTCTAGAATATCCATGTAATTTTCGGAGGCGACTTGAAATCCATACTGGTCCTTAATTTTTTTCAATAGTTCAGGACCTTTTCGAGAAATACCAACAAATTCAACGTCCTTATGCTTGGCCAAGTTAGGTAAGTGAGAAGCAACCGCCCAACTTCCAGCACCGATAATTCCCACTCTAATTTTGGCCAAAGCCTTACTCCCATCGATACTCTCATTAAACCCTAGGCATAAAGTATAGAGGGGTTTACTCTTTGTCAAGGATTTTCCACCAACAAGATAACTATAAGGAGAGCTCATGGAACGCGTATGTTTTACATTTGAAATTTTCGAAGGAAAAGAGGCCGAGTACAAAAAACGCCATGATGAGATTTGGCCTGAACTTGTTGAAGCACTTAAGGAGTGTGGTTTTGAAAACTATTCGATTTTTCGCCGCGGATTAAATGTTGTTGGGTATTTCGAAGTCAAACCCGATGCTAAGACGGCCTTCGCTAAATTAGGTGCGTATGAAGTCAATGCCAAATGGTCGAAGTGGTTTGAGGACGTAATTGTAAATCTCGCTGACAACCAAGGAAATTTGATGGCAATGACCGAGGTATGGCATCTCGACTAAATAAGGGTGAATGTACTTACTGCTTTGTTGAGGCTACTTTTTCGAGCTCTTGATAATTTACTATTTTGACCCGCGGTTTCCCAAGTAATACACCGGCGGCAGTCTCGGCATCGTTAATCCGTTGCCAGCCTTCTTGGTCAATGAGTTTTTGATTGGTAATCAACTGGGAAATGTCACCCGCTTCTTTTGGAAGCTTCAAGTCGGCCACCAATAACTCGATCACGGCGGCGGCATCGGATTTATTTGTACCAATAACTCCTGATGGGCCTCGCTTTGCCCACCCAACGACGTAGAGATTTTCGTTCACCCGACCGTCAGTGTTAACGACTTTGCCGTTTTCATATGGAATGCCAGCGATGGCGGATGCTTGATAACCAATAGCAGTAATCACCAGCCCGCATTTAATTGTTACTTCTCCATTAGGGGTCGAATACACAATCCCTTCAACGCGATCAGTACCTAATATCTCTTTTGGAGTGTGCTGGAATAGGAATTTCATCGTGCGCTCATGCTCTGTTTTTGGAGAAGCTGCAATCAGCGCCATCGCATCTAAATTGCTTTTAACATCCTTTTCGGGCGCATCGCCTGCACGTGAAATCGCTGCATCAATATCACTTTGTGCCATGATTACGTTTGTGTGTTCAAGTTTTGATAGCTCGCGTAACTCGGGGGATGTAAATGCGGCATGCTCCGGCCCTCGGCGAGCGCTTATATAGACATCGCGCACTGCGCTAGTTTTAAAAGCGGCAATTGCGTGATCGGCTGTATCTGTTGAATCTAATTCAGATGGCTCTAAAGCCAACATTCGGGCAACATCCATTGCAACATTGCCTGCACCAATGACGACAGCGGTAGCGCAATCAAGTGGAACATCTTGTTCTGCAAAATCAGGGTGGGCGTTATACCAAGGCACAAAATCCGCTGCCGACATTGATCCGTAAAGATCTTCTCCCGGAATACCAAGTTTCTTTCCAAGTGATGATCCAGTTGCAATGACAACTGCGTCATATCTTTCCATGAGTTGGCTAACTTCTAATTCGGTACCAACTTCAACATTCGCAAAAAGACGAAAATTTGGATCTGCCGCAATTTTTTCAAAGACCTTCGAAACGGTTTTAATTTTTGGGTGATCTGGTGCAACGCCGCTACGAACCAAGCCCCACGGCGTAGGAAGGCGTTCGATCATGTCAATTGCGAATGTTCGTTCTTCATTTTGGAGATTTTGTAGCGCTTGCGCAGCAAAATATCCCGCGGGTCCAGCGCCGACTATTACAATCTTGAACAATGGCATTGCCATCTCCTCAATCGTTTATGTGCGGAGATGTCCCAACCATGGAACAACACTAGGTTGTGAAAGGTTCCACGTAAAGTTAGGACAGAGCGGAGACGAGGAGATTTGAACTCCTGAAGGCGATTAAACCTTACCTCGTTAGCAGTGAGGCGCACTCGACCGGGCTATGCGACGTCTCCAAGTGGTGGCCGTAGTTTACATGTTTGTTTGGGCAACCCCTAAATTTCAGTCGAATCTAGGGTCTTGGCCGTAAATTTCGCAATAAGCGGGTCAGAGAGCTCTTTCCACGTTGCAAACTCTGCACTATTTAGATGGGTTTGATGGGACGGGGCATCGCTCCAGATTTCATACAAATACACGCGGCCTGGGTTTGTAGGGTCGAGTAGAACATCGAACTTTTCACAGCCTCTTTCCTTGCGAACATGGACAACATATTTATTGATTGCGCCTATAAGTTCACTGTCTTTACCTGGTTTAGATTTGATCTCCACAAAGAAATACATTTTTCTTTCAATGGCCATGACTGGGTTCTTTCGTATCTCGACATCTTTTTCATTGCGAAATACGAACCAGTGATATACCGAAACTACGGCTGCTGTGACAAGAATTCCTAATGAGAACCGCATCTGACGAACTGTTGCAACCCCAATGCCCTGCTGAAAAAGATCTTTAAAAATAAAGTACGCACCTAGGAGCAACATTGCGGCAGAAATGATGCCCGCTACGCCAAAGAGGATAAATAAGTAGATACGGCGAATCAAAGAGGAATGCTCTTCTACTGGATTAGTTTCACTCTTCTTTTGAATTGATTGCCAAATGAACCACCAGATTGGTCCGCCAACAATTATTAGAGTCACGGCTGCCAATAGAGAGTTTGTTGATCCTCCTCCTGTTATTTGTGCAGATGCAGAGAGTGATTCGATAATTGAAACGAGAATCATCGTAACTCCACCAGCTGCTGCAATTAATCCAATCCCAGCGATTCCATATTCATAAATACGGCGAATCTCGGTCCGCTCATTTGTATTCTCATGTGAGAGAACATCGCGGTGATACCAAATAACTAAACCGCCAACAATGGCCGCTGAAATCGATCCCGGAGAGTTTTTAAAATAGAGCGATGCGCTCTGGGTTGCAGGATCTCCCAAAAACCACACAAGTACTGAATACAGGGAAATGCTGGCCGCTGTCACGGCAACTAGCACACCCCCACCGATGCCAATGAGTAAGACATAGGCAAACCAACTGGCCACTCTTTTAATCATCATCGACGTGCGGATCCAGTACACATACCAAATTGGGGCGCCAACAATGAATGTAATGAGGCCCTGTGTTAATGGCTGGCCCGCAGAGATGATTACTGCTTCCTTGTTGAAGTCAAACAGAGAGGTGAGTAAGGCTTGAAGAATTGTTAAAAGACCGGAAACACTAAAACTTAAGCCAATGATTGATCCAATTAAATGGTCATTGATTGAATTAATTGATTGGCGAGCCTGGCTCAAGAATTTAAAGTGAATAAACCAGATTCCTCCCCAAACTATAAGTTGGGAAATCGAACTACCTTGCAATACACCATCAGAGAAAATCACCTTCAAGATTTTGAGTTGGGCAGTTACGTTCAAAACGAGAGCGAGTATAGAGATAGCAGTTAGATAGAGATTCCAAGCCATACTCTCTTTTTCACTAGGATCTTTTGTAAATGTCCTGCGTGTCCATAAGGCAACCAAGATTAAAAGTGGAATACCTACTACGGTAAAAGAAGACTCCATAGCCAGTGCGTTTCGATCCGATGTTAAAGAGATGCCGATATGAAGTAGGCGGCCAAGCAACCCGGATAAACCAAAGCCTGAAATAACCGTTAAGGCAAAAAGGAGTCCGAACTGAAAAAAGCGGCGAACTCCTCCGCCTTTAGATACTTGTTTGTGGCTTCGGAAAAAGATCTTATTGATTACAAAGATAACCATTCCAAAAATGAATAGGTTTGCAAATAGAGCCAAGATCATCATTTCTTAATGCCCCCACAATCCCATAATGGCCAAGGAATGCCAGAAATCCTCCACTGGCCCTCCTCTTTTATTAATCGGTATGTTTGCTCTTCACCTGATGAACGATCCATCATTGCGTAGGGATCGTATTGAATCGATACCCGAACAACTGCCGTGTTTCCAGTCGTCTTACTTTCTAACAGTGAAGTCTCCGCGTCTGGCGAATGATATGCACGATCTATATCTTGAATTGAACAACTACTATCACTTGCTAGAAGTTTGAAGGCTAAATCATTGCGGCCCTCGTTTAATGACACTAAATACTCCTGAACTACTTTCTCAGGAGAGCCGATGCTTAATGATTTGGTTGAATTACTGGATGTCACCGCGACAATAACTGCAATTATCAGGATGAGAGCGATAACTATTCCTAGGTAGAAATTTACGGATTTTCTACCTCTTTCCATGGTTCAAAAATACTCTTGCTTCATGAGAAATCCAAGTGAGGATTGGGGTGCGATTACTTCCGAGATGTTTTGGTACCTAAAACTGCCTCAATCAAGGCGAATTATTACATCTGCTTTTGCCCTCGTGGTCTCAACTAGCTCTGCATTGTGCTGATCAGTTCCATTAGCCCAAGCGTGTGCCGCCTCGGCGCTCTTGCCATATTTAATGTGTCTGGCAACAAGTCGCGCCATTCGCTTGTCATTATCAACATCTACAAACCAACTTTCGGTAAGAGTATCGGCGACTCCTGCCCATCCATTGCTATCTAGAAGTAAGTAATTTCCCTCAGTCAGAACCAGGGTTGTGTGCGGGTACACGACGCCCTCTGCGGCAATTGACTCCTCGATCTCGCGATGAAATATTGGAAAGTAGATTTCATTGCCCTGGTTGGTCTTTATGCGTTTCAATAGCTGCACATACGCATGGGAGTCGAAAGTATCTGGCGCACCTTTACGATCACTTCGCCCTAGAGTTTTTAGTTGAGCGTTACTTAGGTGGTAGCCGTCCATCGGCACCAAGGCCGTTGTATTTTTTGGTAGGTGCTTAAGTAAATAACTCGAGAGCGTGGACTTTCCAGCACCTGGCTTACCAATCAACCCGATTATTACTCGTTTGTCTGCATTTTTAGTTAAATACAGTACGCGCTCAAGGGCTGCCTCTAGTGAGGCTAGTTCTACGGCCATAAATATACTTAGCTGCTTACTTTGCTGAGTGAGCTTTTACGATCTTGGCTTCCATGTATTCCCTTGCTGACTTCGCCATCGATTTATTATCAGTCCACAAATTGCGCCAGATTCCCAGAGTGTTTGATAAATCTGGTGACACAACGGCAGAAGAGAAAGATTCAAAAGTGATTGTGCCTTTGTAATTAATCTTTGCAAGAGCGCCAAAGAATGCATCGAAGTCGATGTTGCCGGTTCCTAATGGTCCACGGTGGCTTGCGCCGATATGTACATAGCCAAGCTGTGCGCCAGCAGCTAATACTGGAGAAATTAGATCCTGCTCTTCAATATTCATGTGATACACATCAAGGTGAACCACAACATTCTTTTCACCGATATTAGTAATCATGTCTAATGCTTGTTGGCCAGTGTTGATTAGATTTGATTCATAGCGATTAACAGGCTCAAGACCAACGGTAATTCCCCGCTCTGAGGCGGCCTGTGCCAAGCGACGAAGAGCATTGGTGGCGTTTTCAACTGCTTTCGGAGTTGTTGGCTTTGGGTATTTACCGAGGGCGCTAAATACAACTCCACCTAAATAATCTCCACCCAATTTTTCAACTACCGTGAGCGCATCCATTAGGCGTGCTTCTCCTAGTCGAGCAATCTCTGTATCATCATTATTGATATCAGCATCAAATGTAAGTCCGAGTGAGCAAGCGGCTTTCATCCCAAACTCTTTAAGAGTTTTCGATGTATGGGCAATATCGATTGACTTAGGATCGAGTGCTGGAATTTCAATTAAGCCATACCCTGCCTCTTTAGAGTTTTTTATTGCTTCGGTTGCCTGTTCATTACTCCAGCCTCCGACCCAGACAAATGCGTGAACTCCTAGGAGATTTGGGATATTTGACATGGTGTCTACTTTCTTCCGGCACTAGCGCCAGTGATGAGGGCGACCAGTTCATCGCCGTTAGTATCCTTAGCTCGCATACCAGCCATTACATTTCCTTGGCGCATAACCCATATGTGTTCTGCAAGCCGAAGAACCTGATCAAAATTGTGACTAATTAAGAGAATTGCTATTCCTTGGCTTTTTAATCGATGGATGAGCGCCTCAACTTTTGCTGTCTCTTTAACTCCCAAGGCAGCAGTTGGCTCGTCCATGATTACAACATGCGATCCCCAACCAGTTGCACGACAAATTGCCACGGCTTGACGTTGACCACCAGATAATCCACGCACTCTTGATTTAACTGAAGGGATATAGACATCTAAGTTCTCTAACATTTCAGTTGATTTTTGTCGCATTGTATTTTTATCCAGGAATTTAAAAGGGCCAATACCCTTTACTGCTTCCCTGTTAAGAAATAGGTTCTGCCAAATTGCTAAGTCTTCTACTAAACCTAGTGTCTGATAAACAGTCTCGATACCATGTGAACGTGACTCTTCTGGGCTTGCAAAAGAGACAGGCTCACCATTAATGAAGATTTCTCCATCATCTGCCTTGTAGACGCCAGAAATGCATTTTATAAGCGTTGATTTGCCCGCCCCGTTGTCCCCTACGATCGCGGTAACTTCGCCGGGTCTTGCATATAAGGAAACATCCCGAAGGGCGTCAACACTTCCAAAAGCCTTTCGAATGTTACGAACCTCAACTGAATACTCGGAAGTGGCTGTCATTTTGATGTCCTCACTAGCATTGCTGAAATAATTACTACGGAGCCAATTGAAATGTATTGATAATAAGAAGCAACTCCAACTACCGTCAATCCATTGCTTAAGGACTGTAAGAGAATGGTTGCCATAATCGGACCAAAGATTGTTCCTCGTCCACCGAAGAGACTAACTCCGCCAAGTACCACTGCGGCAACGCTATTTAGAAGTAGAGCCGTGTTTGCAGCAGGTTCAGCTGAACCGATTCGCGAAACAGCCAGTGTTGCAGCAAATCCAGCTAAAACGCCGGAAATTGTATAGACGGCAATCTTAATTCGGACCGTTGAAATTCCCATTGATCTGGCGGAATCCTCATTACCTCCAGTGGCAAAAACATGTGTTCCGAATCTTGTATTAAATAACGCGAAGTGCGCAATTGTTGCTAAAACTAAAGCGATAATCATTAGATAGGGAAGTTCTCCCACTGCACCAATTGCAAGCTTTGAAAGTGATTCATTAATTACTTGGCGTGGGCTGCCGTGGCTTAATACCAGCGCAATACCTGAGGCAATACTCAGCATTCCTAACGTTACGATGAAGTCATTTATTTTCCATTTTGAAATAATTACGCCATTTACAATTCCGCATAATGCGCCAGCGATCGTTCCAAATAGGCATGCAAATAAAACCGACCAACCGTTTGTAAATGCTAGACCGAAAGTTACCGCCCCTAAGGTCATAACCGAGCTAACCGAAAGATCTATACCTGCTGTCGCTACGACGAATGTTTGACCAATAACGAGAATTGCTGGAATGGCAGATGCGATCAAAATATTGTTGAGGTTGTACATTGTTAAGAACTTTGTTGGGGCAATGGCTCCAAAGATTATGACGACAAGCAAGAAGGCGAAAACAACCATCCAGTCGGCCCAAAAGTATGGGTCTTTCAGACGTATGCGGAATTTTGCTAAAAAGGAAGCGTCAAACTCCTCCACCGAAGTGGAGGAGTTTGACGTTGTTTCATTTGATTTCATTTATACCTTAATTGAGTCGTTACTTGATTACTTCTTAATTAGAGCTACGTAAGGATCTTTGTAGCCACCAGGAGGCGTTTGGTTCTTAGTTTTTAGCGCTGCATCAATGTTGCTTTTATCAATAACCATGTGAGGAGTTACTGTAAATGCAGGAACTTTTCCGCCTTGCGCTGCGATGATACAAGCTTCTACTCCCATTTTGCCCATTACATATGGGTATTGTGAAATCGAAGCTGTAACCGAACCAGCCTTAATGAGGTTTAGGTTATCCAAGATTCCGTCTACGCCGTAGACAGGAATCTTCTTACCTGCAGCAGCAATCGCCTTGGCAACACCTTGTGCCATTTGATCGTTAGCTGCGAAGAAAGCATCGATGCCTGGGTTCGCTACCAACATTTGGTTTGCGACGTCGAGTGCCTTTGTTGTATCCCAGTCAGCATTGATTGGGCCAACAAAAGTGCTTCCTGCGGCACCCTTCTTGAATCCGTCAACACGTTGGTTTGAAGTGATGTTTCCTGCAAGACCTGCGATTAGAGCAATCTTCTTGCCTGAACCAATTAACTTCACCATAGCTTTTCCGCCGGCAGCGCCAGCGGCAAAGTTATCTGTTGAAGCGAATGATGTGATCTTTCCGCCAGCTGCCTTAAGAGAAGCGGCATCTACTGGTGTATCGATGTTAATGATTGGCTTACCTTTTTTGGTAACTTTACCAAGAGCTGCTGAAAGGTTATTTCCAGTTACTGGAATCACGATGTAGCAGTCATAATTTTGGCTTGCAAGAGCGTCCATGACGTTTGTCTGACCAATGTCATCATTTAGTCCTGGAGCAACCTGAACATTTACTTTAACTCCAAGTGCTTTTGCTGTATCAACAATTCCTGCTTTTACGCTAACGAAGTAAGGGTTATCTAAACCTTTAACAACTGCAGCAATTTTAATTGTTGTGAGTTTCTTTACTGCTGCATTACCTGCTGGTGCAGATGCAAGAACAAGTGCGCTTGCAGATAGACAGGCAACTACAGTTACAAGAATACGACTCTTGAACTTCATACATTCCTCCTTGAGGGATAGATAACTTATGTATAGAGATATACAGAAGTTGATGTTATGCCTTACATTACATTGTGAGGTACATCTCGACAAGTTATCTTTGTAACTCTTTTATAACAAAAAATGAGGTTGGAAAGTGGGTTTTACCTACTCTAGATTTGTATGTCTATCTCTCATCGCCTCTACGGCCTCGCCCCGAGAGTTTCGAACGGCATTAGTGAGAAGGTCGGCCAGGATTAAAAGCGCAATCTCATATGTACTCCCCATCGGTAACACCGCTGTTGAAGCGGCGTCATCGGCCATTGTTTGGGCAGGGATTTTTACAATTACATTCGCATGTTTTGCTGGAGGGTTCACGGGTTGTGCAGTGAAATAAAGAATTCTTGCTCCAGATTTTATGGCAACACCAGCTAGCGCCTCTACTGTAGAAATATTTCCAGGTCCGCACGACAAGATTAAGAGATCTCCTTTGCCGAGGTGTGGCGTTGTCATGTCGCCAACTACATGGACATCTAATCCTGCGTGAAATAAGCGCATTGTTAAAGCTTTCATCATTAAGCCTTCACGCCCACCGGCGTAACAAGCAATACGTTTTGCGCTGAGAATTTCATTTACGGCGCTGGCAATATCAGTTTCGGTTATTACCTTCATAGCCGAATCAATCTCACTCATTGCTAGTTTCACTTGATTAGACCAAGAATCTGTTTGCATCAGCGATTTCCCCTTTGTATTAGGTTGGGATGCTATCTCTGTAAAAAATTAAACGCAACGTTTTTAGAGTTCAGCTTAAGTCTCTTCTTTGATGCAGTTGGATGTTACTTGACTTTTGTTCTGTTTTACACAAAAGTAATCTTTGTAAACCGGGGAGGGTTAGAAAAAGCCATGACAGTCGCTATGCATCACTTTGATGGGTTACTGACCTATTTCCAGGGCAATCCTCGACTAACCAGAACGCAACTTGAAGAGATGTCGGGTCTATCTCGAATATCGGTTAGCCAAAAAATAAAATCTCTGATTAACGCTCAGGCGCTTATTGAAGTTGATTTTCTACCTTCAATTGGAGGCAGGAAGGCCTCTTTGTTCTCGATCAATCCCGCTATTGGTTATGTGGGGATTTGTTATTTCTCGGCAACATTTCTAATTGTTGCAGTGGCTGATATGACGGGGGCAATAGTTTCCAGTAAAAGCCAAGATATAGATATCTCTGACGGTCCAAATATTCTTCTGCCTATTGCTCTTGATTCCCTAGGGGAGTTGCTCAAAAAGATTCCAAAATCAAAGCAGCTCGGCATAATCGTTGGAGTTCCAGGTCCTGTTTCGCACAACTCCGGCAAGGTTATTAGTGCTCCCATTATGAAGGGTTGGAATGGGGTTGACATCTCTTCTCGCTTTCAAGACCAACTCAAACTCCCTACCTTTCTTGAAAACGATGTGAATCTTATGGTGATTGCTGAACATAGGCTTGTATACCCAGATATTGATAATCTCTTACTTATAAAACTTGGCACGGGAATTGGAAGCGGGCTCATCATTCACGGAGAACTCCATCGGGGCTCCGACGGTTCGGCTGGCGATATTGGTCATAATCAATTTGATGTGCTTGAGGGAACAATCTGTCGATGTGGACGAAGTGGATGTCTCGAGTCGTTCTCGAGTGGGTGGTCCCTCGTTGAAAGAGTCCAAGGCTTGGGATATAAAGTTAAAAAGTTATCCGAAATTGAAAAATTGGCTCGGAACGGAAATGTCGAAATTATAATTTTGCTTATAAGGGCGGCAGAGTTGATAGGGCATGCACTTGCAGATGTTGTAAATTTGATCAATCCAAGCAAAATTATAATTCAAGGCATGATTATTGGCGAGAGCGACCAGATTCTTGCAACAATAAAAGAGGCTATTTACCAACGTGGTGCAGCACTTGCTACAAGTAACTTAGAAATTGTTCGAACAAAACTAGGTGAAGATCGTGGAGTTCTCGGTGCAGCACTACTAGGACTGGATAAGTTTTTCTTTTCTAAGTTAAAAACTAGATAGAGGCGACTCCTAAGGCGCAGACTTCATTTGCTGCTAGCGCATCTTCGACGGTCGCTAAATCTGGATTCTCAATTCCACTTGTAATAGTGCCCACCCAAGCTCGCAATTCTTCTATATAAGATTGGGTGAAACGTGGTATCCAATTTTCTTCCATTTTCCCGCCTGCATGCGCTCCCATTACACGATTTGACCGCGTAACGACATCACCATTAATCCCAATTTCAATTGAACCTTTTTCACATATAACCTCGGCGCGAACGTCGTATCCATAATTATTAAAGGCCACAATATCTGCAACCATCATGATGCCTGATTTCATAAATGCAGTAATCACGAGAGGATCGGCAATTCCCTCGGGTGAAAGTGAGGATTTTCTAGGGTAGTGGCTTTGAACAGATACCCATTCATCCTTAAATAACCAACGGAAGATATCAAAATCATGGATTGCAATATTTGTAAATAGGCCAGGAGTGGTTGCGCCAGTAGATGCCACATTTCGGGTAATTGTTCTAAAGAAAGTTGGCTTGCCATAACTTCCGGTTTCAATTAAGCGGCGAACCTCTCTGTATGCCGGGTCAAAACGTCGCATAAAACCAAAATGAATCATGGTTTTACCCGAATCGCTCTCATAGTCTCTAATTTCTTGTGCGATTTCACGTGCATCCTCAAGCGTCGTTGCAATTGGTTTTTCGCAGAGAATTGGTTTCTTGCAGGCGATCGCTAACTTTAGGTGGGCAACATGTAATGGGTCTGGGGAAGCGATGATTACGGCATCAACCTCGGGATGATTCATAAGAGTTTCTGCGTCAGTTGTTTGAACCGTGACTGTACCTAATTCGGCAGCTAATCCTTCAATTTTTTTAGCATCAATATCAAAAAGCGCAACAACCTTGGCTCCTGGAACATGCTCCTTGATGAAACGTGCATGCCCAGCGCCCATTACTCCAGTACCGATAATTCCTATTCTTAACATTTATAACTCAACCTGATTTCAAAATTACACTGCTATACGGGACTGAATCGCCAGTATGAATAATTGCTAGAGCTTGTCCAACTTTTAATTTGAACTCTTCGTGAGGGATCAATATGGTTGGGATTCCACCGTGATGCTTTTTATACTTTTCAACGGTAATTCCATCTACTTTTTCGCTAAATTCATTAGCCATGTACAAACCAGTCAGCTCCATTAACGGTAAGATTGCATCTAATACATCTGGTATCGAAGGGAAACCCTTAACAAGAGCTAAATCGACGAGTTCAACACCTGGGTAGCTAGGGAAAGGGCCATCGACTATGGCCAAGGTATTTACATGACGAAAGCGTGCAAGAACCGAAGCAAGTTGCCCATTGATAACTCCGTTGCGTAGCATTTTTCTCCCTGAGTTAACTGGTGCTTAAGTATGTGCGGACTGTAACTCACTAAAAGCAATTCTTGCTAGTTGTGTTTAAAAGCCCTTCTTGTAGGCTAGGACTATGGAATCAGCTGATTCGCCCGTAGAAAGCCGTCGCGTTTACGACGTGCCGCCCTCCGATATGTATGCCGATTTTATGAAAACTGGCTGGGCGCCTTCACCTCTGGATGGAATCACGCAAGATGCAGTGATTCCCTTCTGTTCTGCGCGTCGAAGCAGACTCTCCGAAGCATTTACTGGTCTTCGTATTGTGATCCCTAGTGGAAACTCCAAAGTGCGCAGTAACGACACTGATTACCGATTCCGTCCTCATAGCGCTTTCGTCTATTACACCGGCGTTCAAGGCGAAGAGGTCACATCCGATGCCGTTCTCGTTATGGAGCCAAATGGTGAGGGGCATGATTCGGTTTTGTATATCCAACCTCGATCAACGCGAGATACCAGTGCCTTCTATAACGATCGTAAATATGGAGAGCTCTGGGTAGGGCGACGTTATACGACCGATGAGGCATCGCTTCGTTTTGGTATTGAGGTTCGTAAAGTTGAAGATCTTAAATCTCTTCTTAAGGATGGAACGCCTGCAGTTGCCTTGAGCGGTTTTGACGCTCTTATTGATTCAATTATTAAGAAGAATCCACGCGGTGGCGAGTTAGAAAACTTTGTTTCCGTTGCTCGCCTTATAAAAGATGAGTATGAAATCAATGAGCTGCAGAAATCTGTCGATGTCACACATCGCGGATTCAACGATGCAATTCGTGCGCTACCTGCCGCAGTTGTAACACCGCGTGGTGAGCGCGTTGTTGAGGCCGCTTTTTATGGGCGTGCTCGCGTTGAAGGTAACGAGCTCGGTTATGACACTATTTCAGCCGCCGGTTCGCATGCCTGTATTTTGCATTGGACACGCAACGATGGCGCCGTTAAAAACGGTGAACTTTTATTACTCGATGCCGGTGTTGAGTTGGATTCCTATTACACAGCCGATATAACTCGCACGTTGCCGATTAATGGAAAATTCTCTCCAGCCCAACGCGTTCTTTATATGTTGGTCTATGAAGCACAGAAAGCTGGTTTTGCAGCGATCCGCCCAGGTGTTGATTTCCTTGAAATTAACAAAGCCTGTCACACGGTTTTAGCTCAAGGTTTAATTGATATGGGCGTCCTAACAATCAGCGCCGAAGAATCAATGCGACCAGAATTTGGTCTTCATAAGCGTTGGACTTTGCATGGAGTAAGCCATATGTTGGGATTAGATGTACATGATTGCGCACAAGCACGCAAGGACCAGTACACCGAGGCTAAGTTAGAGGCCGGAATGGTCTTAACCGTTGAGCCAGGTCTATATATCCAACCCGACGACGAGCTCTTTGCCCCTGAATATCGAGGAATCGGAATTCGAATCGAAGATGATGTATTAGTTACTGAGACTGGCTACTTCAATTTGAGTGAGAATATGCCACGTCATCCAGATGAGATCGAAGCTTGGATGGCATCACTACGCTAATTGCAACCCGCACCAAGCGGCAACTATTCCAAATCCTAATGAGAGAGTTAAGTTAAGCGCTGCCTCTTTATATCGGCGTAGCTCAAATGCCAGGAATATATCGAGCATGAATGTTGACCAGGTTGTGAAGGCACCAGCAAAGCCGATGGCAAATAGATCATGCATGTGTTCGCTGCTCTTGAAAGTAACACCAAGTAGGAAAGAGCCCAGAATATTTACAAGAAATATTCCATAAGGAAGTCGTGTGAATCTGCGAATATATTGATCGATTGCAAATCGGGCAGGTGCACCAATTGCGGCGCCGAGAATCACATATAGGGTATTCATCGGCGCACCGGAATGATTTTTCTAGCTAATGGGAGCACAATAAGAATTATCACTACGGAAAAAATTAAGTTCTGCAAGAGAAATACCAATCCCCCATCGCGTGGTTCAAGAGATTGAGCAGTTACTGCAGAAAAAGTTGTCAGCCCTGCGCAGAAACCTGGAAGCAACAAATGGCGAAGTTCGGTAACTCCACGACGCTCCATTAATACAAGAAGTGCACTTGCGAGCGCCACGCCAATCATGTTGGCAGCTAATGTGCCAGCGCGGTCATCGGTAATTGCGATCCCTAAGCCGTAGCGAACCAGTGTTCCAGCAACACCACCGATTGAAACTAATAGCAGGGATTTCAGAGCGGCAGGGCTTTCTTGGTAACTCCCGAAATTAGGCGCGTAATAACGCTAATAATAAGTGCAGCAAAAACCGCTGACCAGAAGTTGTTTACATCCAATTTGTCGCTCCATCTCGCAACGAGCATTAATATGGCGGCGTTAACAACTACAAGAAAAAGACCTAGCGTCAAAATCACTGCGGGTAACGTGAGGAGCTTAAGCAGCGATCCTAAAGTTGCATTGAGCAAGCCAAATAGAAGTGCGACCCACAGATACGTTGTGAATCCGCCCTTAACATCAATGCCTGGTATTAAAGCAGTAGCTACCCAAAAGGCGGCCGCGAGAGCGCCCCAACGAATCAGCAATTTCATGTATTAAACGATACCGTCACGCTTACGTATTTTCGAGCCTAACCAACGGGCTGGGTCGTATTTAATATCTACTACTCGCTCTTTCATAGGAATAATTGCATTGTCTGTTATGCGGATGTGTTCCGGGCAGACTTCAGTACAGCACTTTGTGATGTTACACATTCCCAAACCGTGCTCTTCTTGTGCGGTTTTCTTGCGGTTTCTCAACGTATCGAGAGGATGCATATCCAGCTCGGCTATCCGGATAAAGAAACGCGGCCCAGCAAAGGATTTCTTGTTCTCTTCATGATCGCGAATGACGTGGCAGGTATCTTGGCAGAGGAAGCACTCGATGCACTTGCGGAACTCTTGACTGCGCTCGACATCTACCTGTTCCATGCGCGCCTCGCCCGGAGCTAACTCAGCTGGGTGTGCATATGCGGGAATCTCTATGGCCTTCTTGTAATTAAAAGATACATCCGTGACTAGATCTTTTATTACTGGGAATGCGCGAAGTGGTGTAACCGTGATCGTCTCTTCGTTCTCATATGCGGCGACCTGAGTCATACATGCCAAGCGTGGCTTTCCATTAATTTCCATAGAACAAGATCCACATTTGCCAGCTTTACAGTTCCAACGGACAGCTAAGTCGCCCATCTGTGTTGCCTGTACGCGATGAATTACATCGAGGACTACTTCGCCCTCGTTGGCCTCCACTTGAACATCTTGGAGGGCACCATCGGTTGAATCACCGCGCCAAATACGAAGATTAATCATGCGTGCCATTAGTTGGAACCGCCTTTCGCGATTTCTTCTTGTGTCATGTATTTCTCCAACTCATGAACATCAAAAAGGTCGAAGAGTTCTTTTGGAAGTGATGGAAGTGCTTGCTCTCGAACATTTACCTGGGCTCCATCAAAAGATGAAATGTGATTGAGTTGTCGCCACTTATTATTCATTCCTGGGAAATCATCACGGGTGTGACCACCACGTGATTCTTCTCGGCGAATCGCTGACTTCGCAGTTGATTCGGCAACTAATAGCATGTTGTCTAAATCAAAAGCTAAGTGGAAGCCGGGATTAAATTTACGGCCCCCGCTTACTGAAACATTTGCACTGCGAACTCGAATCTCTGCAATCTTTGCAATCGCATCTTCTAATTCGCTAGCTGTACGGATAATGCCAACCAAGTTATGGGCAACCTCTTGAAGCTCTGCATGCAGGGCGTAAGAGTTTTCCCCGCCTTCGCGATCAAATGGTGCTTGGATCTTGGCTGCGGCAGCCTTTATCGCCGCATCGCTTACGGGGTTCTTTCCGTTGCTCTTTACGTACTCTGCCGCGCCTATTCCAGCGCGTCGACCAAAGACCAAAAGGTCGGTAAGTGAGTTGCCGCCTAAACGATTTGAGCCGTGCATTCCGCCAGCGACTTCACCAGCAGCAAAGAGCCCTGGCACACCAATAGCTGCTGCGGTATCAGGCTCTACCTCTACTCCGCCCATGACGTAGTGACATGTTGGGCCAACTTCCATCGGCTCTTTTGTAATATCAACGCCGGCAAGTTCATAGAACTGGTGCCACATCGATGGAAGGCGTTTCTTAATAATCTCTGCAGATAAACGCTTTGAAACATCAAGGAACACACCACCGTGCTCAGTGCCACGTCCAGCTTTAACTTCACTGTTAATTGCGCGCGCAACTTCATCGCGTGGCAATAACTCTGGAGGACGGCGGTTGTTGTCTTGATCTGTATACCAGCGATCAGCCTCTGCTTCATTGTCGGCGTAAATACTTTTAAATACATCTGGGATGTACTTAAACATAAAGCGCTCTCCAACAGAGTTAGTCAGAACCCCACCTTCACCACGTACTGATTCGGTAACTAAGATTCCGCGTACTGATGGTGGCCACACCATTCCAGTTGGATGGAACTGCAAGAACTCCATGTCAACCAAGTTTGCGCCGGCTTTAAGAGCTAGTGCATGTCCGTCGCCAGTGCCCTCCCATGAGTTTGAAGTAATTTTAAAAGTCTTTCCAACTCCGCCGGTTGCGATAATTACAGTTGGTGCTTCAAACAAAACTTCTGCGCCAGTTTCGCGCCAATAACCATAGGCGCCTGAAACTTTGCCATTCTCTTTCAAAATATCGGTGATAGTTAGTTCGGCGAAGACTTTGATGTTGCTCTCCATCGATCCATACTGCTCGCCGTCTTTTTGTTGCAGAGCAACAATCTTTTGTTGCATGGTGCGGATGAGCTCTAATCCTGTGCGATCTCCAACGTGTGCAAGGCGTGGGTATTCATGACCACCGAAGTTACGTTGTGAAATCTTTCCCTCTTTTGTACGGTCAAAGAGTGCGCCCCAAGTTTCTAGCTCCCAAATGCGATCTGGTGCCTCTTTGGCATGTAGCTCGGCCATGCGGAAATGATTGAGGAATTTGCCTCCTCGCATGGTGTCGCGAAAGTGAACCATCCAGTTGTCATTATCGTTGACGTTACCCATTGATGCAGCAGCGCCGCCTTCAGCCATAACTGTGTGGGCCTTGCCGAAAAGGGATTTACAGATGATCGCAACACGCAAGCCCGCCTCACGTGCTTCAACAGCTGCGCGCAAACCTGCTCCACCTGCACCAATAACAAGTACGTCGTAAGAGTGACGCTCTAATTCGCTCATAATCAAATTCCTTTAGAAGAAGTAGAAGTTAGTGATTGCACCTGATGCAACCGCGCGGGTATAAATATCGGCACTTGCAACTCCGAAGAGTGAGATCCATGCAAAAGTTGGATGCATGTGATTAAGTTTTGAAACTATCGTCCAGGCCTTATATCGAACTGGGTGTTTCGAGAAGTGTTTTAAGCGACCGCCGAGTGTGTGGCGGCATGTGTGGCATGAGAGTGAATAGAACCACAACATTGTTGTTGAGAATAAAAACACGAGTGTTCCAACACTCATATGGCCCCACTCTTTATCGCCATTTCTAAATGCCAAAATTGTGTCCCACGTTAAAATCACATTGAAAACTAACCCTGCATAAAAGAACCAACGGTGACTGTTCTGCAAGATTAGAGGTGCGCGAGTTTCGCCGGTGTATTTTGTGTGGGGTTCAGCAACTGCACATGCAGGTGGTGACATCCAAAATGCACGGTAATACGCCTTGCGATAGTAATAACACGTCATACGAAATCCGAGCGGGAATATCAAAATAAATAGCGCCGGTGAAATTCCAATGCCGAAATACTTATTATTAAATGGTTGACCAAAAATTGATAGTGCGCTTCCCGGTTCACAGGATGTAGATAAACATGGTGAATAGAATGGTGAAATCAGTGGCTCTGCGAAATAGTATTTATTTTCAAAGGCACGAAAGGTCGCATAGATAACGAATGAGAAGAGAACTCCGAAAGTTATAGCTGGCTGTAACCACCATTTATCGGTGCGCAGAGTGCGCTCTTTAATCTTCGCTCTACTTGGTGAAAAAACACCTGACATTGCAAGCCCCCGGCCCTATTGATGTGGGTAAATCACTAGGGGTTAGTGTCCTCTTGCCGAGAAAAAACGGCTATTAAAATCCACGCTTAATGGCTATGAACTCAGCCACATAAAAAGAAAACTGGCGGAGGGCGTGGGATTTGAACCCACGAAACTTTCGTTTGCCGGTTTTCAAGACCGGTGCACTCGGCCGCTATGCGAGCCCTCCGTGGGAGAGGTTACCTGAAGTCAGCGCTATCGAAAAATCGGCGAGGGATTAGGCGGGTAGATCCAATAACTCTTCGATGACTACTGCCACTCCATCGGCTTCGTGGGAGCCGGCAATACCAGTTGCATAGTTAGCCCCATCTGGGTGACCATCGGCCATTGCATAGGAGCGACCACACCATTGCAGCATAGAGAAATCATTCGGGTTATCGCCAAATGAGATGCAATCGCTTGCATCAATGCCTAAGCGAGTTGCAACTTTTGCGAGAGTCTGACCTTTTGAAATTCCTAATGCTGATATTTCCAATAATGATTCCCTGGCATTTGAATGAGTAACTGTTACTAGCCCGGATAGTTCGCGTAAAGCGATTTCCAACATTTCATCTGAAGTGAATTCGGCACCGCTGCAGCGCGCCAACATTTTAAATGCAGGGCCTTTTATTGCATCTTCAATTCTTTCTACTCCTACATTGTCCAAACCAATATCCCAGCGCGGAACATAGCTTTTCTCGCGGTGGTAATAATCATGTGACTCAATTGCAAAAGAAATTGGTGGAATGGCGGCGCGCAAACGCCGTGCAATTTCACTTTGATCTTCTTTAGAAATCATCCACTCTTCAGTTACTGTGCTTGTTTTGAGGTCATAGAGCATTGCACCGTTGCCACAAATCGCTTCGCCGAAACCAAATGTGTCTCGGATTTCATCCATCCACCGGGGCGGACGGCCAGTTACAAAATATATATGCACCCCGAGCGAATGCGCCTTTGTAAATGCTGCGATGGTGCGTGCGGAAATAACGCCATCGTGTTGAACAATTGTGCCATCTAAATCAGTTGCAATTAATTTTGGGCGTTTACTCACACCAACTCAAATCGCTCTGCACCTAGAAAAGGTTGTAACGCCTTTGGAATATTTACTGTTCCATCTGCATTTTGGTGATTCTCTAAAATCGCGACAATCATGCGTGGGATTGCAACTAATGTTCCATTTAAAGTCGCTACAGTTTTTGTGCCATCTGCATCTTTGAAGCGAATATTTAAACGGCGAGCTTGAAACTCGGTGCAATTAGATGTACTTGTAACTTCTCGATAGGCCTTTTGTGTAGGTATCCAGGCTTCAATATCAAACTTTCGGTTAGCACTTGAGCCAAGATCCCCAGATGCGACATCGATAACGCGGTATGGAATCTCCATAGCATCCATAAAATCCTTCTCCCATTGGAGTAGGCGCTTGTGTTCTTCCTGGGCTTGATCTGGATGACAGAAGGAAAACATTTCAACTTTATCAAACTGGTGAACGCGAATAATTCCGCGAGTGTCTTTGCCATAGGTTCCTGCTTCACGACGAAAACATGATGAGTAACCGGCGTAGCGCATGGGTAGTTTTTCAACTGGAAGTATCTCGTCCATATGAAAAGCCGCTAAAGGGACTTCGCTTGTTCCAACTAAATAGACATCATCTTTTTCAAGGTGGTAAACATTTTCTGCAGCTTGTCCTAGAAAACCTGTCCCCTCCATTGCCGGTGGGTTAACTAAAACAGGTGGTATCACTGGAGTGAAGCCGGTTTTGCGGGCTGAGGCAATGGCGTAGTTAACTAGAGCGAACTCAAGCATTGCACCAGAACCTGTTAAATAATATGAACGAGAACCTGCAACTTTTGCACCGCGCTCGGTATCTATTGCGCCAAGAAGTTTGCCGAGCTCGACATGATCTTTCGCTTCGAAATCAAATGTACGTGGGGTGCCAACGTGCTCAATAACTAAAAAGTCTTCCTCTTTACCGATAGGCGCAGCGGGATCTAAAATATTTGATAACTGCATAACGAGCTTCTTAGTTGCATCCTCAAGCTCTGCGCGCTTACTGTCGGCATCTTTAACTTTACTTGCTAGAGCTTTAGAGTTCTCAAGTAGAGCTTTCTTTTCATCTCCTTGTGCACCGGCAACAGCCTTAGACAATGTGTTTTGCTCTGCGCGCAGCGCTTCGAACTCATTTATCGCCAAACGTCGCGCTTCATCACTTACTAATACTTGGTCGACGATAGTTGCATCTTCGCCGCGCCCTTTTTGCGATGCACGAACTACATCAGGATTCTCGCGCAGGAATTTTATGTCAATCATTTACTTATTTTTTCTCGCGGATATGAACCCAGGAAGCGGATGTCTTCACAGATTGCACGCAGGGCTTCGATTGTCTCCTTTACTGGAGCATCGGTGGAATGGCCCTCTGCATCAATAATGAAGTGGTAGTGACCGAGCTCTAGGCCTGTTGGGCGACTTTGAATGAAAGTTAGGTTTACTTGGCGCTTAGCGAACTCGTTCAAGATATCTAGCAATGCACCGGCATGGTCGATGCCGATAAAGACAGCTAATGAGGTGCGATCGAGTCCTGTGGCCTTCGGTAGCGTGCCGGGCTTTGATATCAAAACAAAGCGGGTGACGGCGCCAATGTTGTCGCCGATATTGTCTGCAATAACGCGAAGTCCATAATGTGCAGCAGCCACTGGGGCGGCGATCGCGGCATCGAACTCTCCGCGCCCTATCGCCTCTGCCGCCGCGGCCGTTGAAGCCGTTGTAATTAATTCGGCCGTTGGATAGTTCTCGGCGATATATGCACGGCATTGAGCCTCTGCATGTGGGTGGGTTGCAATACGGCGGATATCAATCGAGTCATCCTTGACCATTAAAGCGAAGGAGACTGGCAACGTAACTTCGCCAACGATTGATAGTGGCGTGCCAGTTGCAAGCTCATCAAGAGTTCTGGCCACAACGCCTTCGACCGAGTTCTCAATTGGAACTAATGCAAAGTGGGCCTTGCCGACGCGAACTGCATCAAGGGCGGCAGTTACATTTGCATAAGGAATCAGGGAGTCATTTGAAGAGGTAATCTTTTTTAGCGCCGCTTCGGTAAATGTTCCCTTTGGGCCAAGATATGCATATGTACTCACTTGCTAATGATACCCGAGCACCTTGCGTGCAAATGACGGATTATTTGTAATCAAAACCTCAACGCCATTATCTGAACAAAAACGCATGTCGTCAGCGTCATCAACGGTCCAAACAAAGAGTTTTCTATGATCGTGGGTCAGTTCTGGCTTTGATCGAAGGAACTCCACGCTCGGGCCTAAATACTGAGCCGATGTGAATCGGCGCATAGGGGCATTGAAGCGATCCTCTAAGAGGGCAACTGTTGGTTGAAGTGGATCGATCTTTCGAATATTTTCAATAGCCAGCCATGAAAAGGACATGATTGTTATCGCCGCCACTGATGGTGCCTCGTTGATGAGTTGCATTACTTTCTTTTCAACGACACTGCCTGTCGGTACGGGATGTTTGGTTTCAATCGCCAGCTCTTTATTGTTATCTTGGGCAAGCTCGAGGAGTTCTTCTAATAAAATTGCCTCTGGGTAGTGGCGCCTAATCTCCATGTAATCCATTTCAGCTATTCGCCCTGAATAACTCGCTATTCGCTTCATATCGGCGTCATGCCAGAGGAGTAACTGGTTATCTTTTGTGATTCGAACATCACATTCAAAGCCATCTGCCCCAACATCAAGGGCCCCTCTATATGCGCGCATGGTCATCTCAGGGAAATCAATGGAGGCTCCGCGGTGCGCATAAATCTTCATGATTAAAGATTAACAGGGGTTAGGCTTACCTCTTATGGCCGGCTTTTTCTTTGACAGCAGTGCGCGCTCAGCGCTGGGATTAGTGCGTAGCGGTAATGAAGACGCGGCATTTGTTTCAGGTCGCTTAGTAGCCGTTGCCGATGGAATGGGCGGGCACGCTGGTGGAGAGATCGCATCAAAAATTGCGATTAGAACACTCCAATCACTTACTCCAATGCTCACCGATATAACTCTTGATCCTGACTCAACCGAGGATTTACTCCTTAACTCTCTTCACACAATTGACTCTGAAATTGGCGAGTATGCAAAAGAGGCCATAGAAGTCCGTGGCATGGGAACAACATTGACTTCGATTTTACTTCACAACGATTGCGTAGCGCTATTACACGTTGGGGATTCCCGTTGTTATCGCCTACGAGCAAATACTTTTGAACAGTTAAGCAATGACCATACAGTTGTTCAAGAACTTTTAAGCCAAGGCGCAATAACGGCCGTCGAAGCGCTCGAGCATCCCCAGCGATCTGTTTTAACTCAAGCACTTATGGGCGATGGAAATATAACCCCTCTCTTACAAATCTTTGAGGCTAAAGAGGGTGACCGATACTTGCTCTGCAGCGATGGTTTATCGGGTGTTTTGACTGAGAGGGAGATAAAGGTTTTTCTAAAAAAAAGCAGCAAAGAAGATGCGATTAAAGCCCTTGTCGACGCTACATATATTCAAGGCGCCCCAGATAACGTCACCATTGTCATTGCAGATATCACTCGTGAAGAAGTGAAAGTAAATGAAGTTTTGGGGGCCGCGCTGTGATTAACTCCTTATTAGGCGGCCGTTACAAACTCGGCGAAATGATTGGCACTGGAGGAATGGCCGACGTCTATGTCGCCGAAGACACTCGCCTGGCACGCCAAGTTGCAGTTAAGGTTTTGCGAAGTGATTTAGCTCGAGACCCATCATTTGTTGCGCGCTTTAGAAAAGAGGCGTTAGCTGCCGCCGGCTTGAATCACCCAGGAATTGTTGCTGTTTATGACTCAGGTGAAGAGCCTGCTCCTTACATTGTTATGGAGCTCGTCTCTGGACATACTCTGCGCGAATTAATTCATAAGGGTGAGAGAGTCCCACTAAAACGCGCCCTTGAAATTGGTGAAGGTATTCTGGCCGCCCTTGAGTATTCACATGAGCGCGGCATTGTTCACCGCGATATAAAACCTGCAAACATAATGATTACCGATCAAGGCGACGTCAAGGTTATGGATTTTGGCATTGCCCGCGCATTGGCCGATCTTGGAGCAACGTTAACTAGCACGTGGAATGTTGTTGGTACAGCGCAATACTTATCTCCAGAACAGGCACTTGGTGAAGTTGCAGATCTGCGTAGCGATATTTATTCAGCTGGCTGTTTGCTCTACGAAGTACTAACCGGCAAGCCACCCTTTACTGGAGAAACGCCGGTGTCTATTGCCTATCAGCATGTCTCTGGTCTTCTTATTTCTCCTAGCGAGCTTGTGCCAGATCTGCCGACTGGCATTGATGTCATATTAAGTGTGGCATTGGCTAAGAAGCCTGAGGATAGATATCAATCAGCCGGTCTTATGCTCGATGATCTATTCAAAATTGCCGCCGGTCAGGTTTTAACAACAAAAGCTCCACGGGTAAAGATTTCTCGTCGCAAAATTTTAATCACTGCTCTTTCATCTCTAGTTGCTATAACAGCTATTGGCGCAGCTCTCTTATTGACCCGTCCTTCGAGCGATGTAACTACCTTCCCGCAGATTCCTAATGTCGTTGGTCTATCTCAAGCCGATGCCCAAGCGATGTTGTCAGATTACGTTGTAACTATTGCTCGCGCCCATGATGCTCGAATACCGAAAGATCGCGTGGCAAGTCAGATTCCTCTTGCTACGACGCGTGCTCAAAAGGGTTCGGGTGTTGTTTTGACGATCTCTGATGGCCCAGGGGATGCAATAGTTCCCGTTGATTTAATTGGAATGTCTTTAGTTGATGCTCGCGCCGCATTAGCGGCCGTTGGTTTATTGGTTACACAAACAGAGGCAGTGCCATCAGATGAACCGCTAGGTACTGTTTTGAAAGTTACCCCTGAGGTTGGCTCAACCACTACCGCTGGCAGCGGGGTTATATTGCAGATTGCAAGTGGACAGGTAGAGGTCCCGGCACTCATTGGAGTCGATGCGATTCAAGCTAAAACTATTCTCGTACAAGTTGGATTCTTGGTAAATGAGATTGAAGCCTACGACGCCAACCAACCAGTCGGTATTGTTATTAGACAGGCCCCTGATGCTGGAACAACACAAACGATCGGCAAGTCGGTAACAATTACAATTAATAAAGCGCCTTAATTTTTACTGCCAACAACCGGTGAAAGGCCAACTGCTTTTTGGCGAGCGCTTTTATCGCCGCACTCGTATAGCCAATTAGCTAGCATCGCGTGTCCGTGTTCTGTTAAAACAGATTCTGGATGAAACTGCACGCCCTCAATCGGCAAACTCTTGTGGCGCATCGACATTACTATTCCTGAATCGGTTGTACTTGTAATTTCAAGATCTTCTCCAACGGTCTGACTCTCTACACATAAGGAGTGGTAACGCGTTGCAGTAAATGGCGATGGTAGGCCCGCTAATACGCCCTGGCCTTTATGGTGGACGAGTGATGTTTTACCATGAAGTAGTTCGGGTGCTCGCGATACGTTCGCACCAAATGCGACACCTATCGCTTGATGGCCCAGGCACACTCCAAATAATGGAATTCTTTTTTCGGCGCAGTATTTAATCATCGCAACACTTACTCCTGCTTTTTCTGGGGTTCCAGGTCCGGGAGAGATAAGCACCCCGTCGTAATTACTAGCCTCTTCGACGGCCACGGCATCGTTTCGAACGGTTGTGCATTCGGCCCCTAACTGCCCTAAGTACTGAACCAGGTTAAAGACAAAGGAGTCGTAGTTATCGATAACGAGTATCTTGGTGGCCATAGGAGCATTCTTACCCATGGTGTATCTTTCGTGTATGCCTAAATCAAAGCTCCGTAAGAAAGTCATCGAAAAGCACACCCATGAGGCGCAGGTTGTTGTCGATGCCCCACACGCCCCAGAGGAGAGCCCAGCATGGCTGGCTCCAACTATGGTCGCGGGCTTCTTGATAGGGCTTTTCTGGATTGTGACCTTCTACGTCACCCAGACTAAGTATCCAATCCCAGGTATTGGCGCCTGGAACATGATTATCGGCTTTAGCTTTATTGGTGTTGGCTTCTCCCTAGCAACTAGGTGGAGATAGCGTTAACCCTAGATAATTACAGCGTTGTAACTCCCTCCACATTGTGGATGGAGGCTGTGGATAAGTTTTAGCCTCGCTTCAATACGAGCTGGGCGCTGATTAAGCCGCCTATCAATCCACCAAGGTGGGCCTTCCAGTCGACACCGCCAAGTGCGAAACCAATTGCAAAGTTAATTCCGATGATGACATAGATAGAGCGAACATCTGCCCCGATTTTATTTCCCACAATTACCATCGCGCCAAATAAACCAAAGATCGCTCCCGATGCTCCAACAGAATAACTTGATGCGGATGCAAAATAAGCCGAGGCTAATGATCCAGTTAGAAGTGATGAGAAGAAGATAATCAGGATCTTATTTTTGCCAAAGGCTGCTTCGAGCGGGTTTCCTAAAATCATTAATGCATACATATTGAAACCAAGATGTAACAAACCTGCATGAGTTAGGGCAACTGTAAATAATCGATACCACTCGTTGGTTGCTTTTAAATAATCAAAGTTCGGTAAAACTAAATTCATCTCAATTGATGGAACAACCATTTGCAGCAGATATGCACCGCAGATAACTGCGATTAAGGAGTATGTTGCTGAACGCTTAAGCAATGGTGATGCTGTTGATCGTAATGTCGGTTGCTGGCTTATCTTGTGCGCCAGTCTTAGCTTTACCAATGGCATCTACTACTGCCTGGCTAGCCGAATCCTTAACTTCACCAAAGATTGAGTGCTTGCGATTTAGCCATGTTGTTGGTGCAGTTGTAATGAAGAACTGTGAACCATTTGTTCCTGGTCCTGAGTTAGCCATTGCAAGGATGTATGGACGATCAAAAACTAACTCTCCGTGAAATTCATCTGCGAAGCGGTAACCAGGACCACCTGTGCCCTTACCAAGTGGATCTCCACCTTGAATCATGAAACCGTCGATGACGCGGTGAAAAATAGTTCCATCATACAAATTTGCATTTGTTTTTTCGCCAGTGTTTGGATTAGTCCACTCTTTGGCACCAGTTGCAAGTTCTACAAAGTTAGCAACAGTCTTTGGTGCATGATTTGGGAATAGTTCAACGACTATGTCGCCGAGTGATGTGTGAAGTGTGGCTGTTGTTGTCATGTGGAGACCAGGGGAATCGAACCCCTAACCCCCGCCTTGCAAAGGCGGTGCTCTACCAATTGAGCTAGGTCCCCGTATTAGAACGGGTGGGCCTAGATGGACTCGAACCATCGACCTCTTCCTTATCAGGGAAGCGCTCTAAC
>CAXNOC010000003.1:0-60724 GCA_964203745.1 Candidatus Planktophila sp. | reverse complement strand
TTATTATCCAGATTTCTATGGATCGATGACAGATTTGGTTAATGCAGGTGATGCATCTGATCGCATTATGGTGAAGTGGCATATATTGGCAGATACCCCGCCATCATCCGATGCCACTTCTGACTTACCCAATGACGCAATAAGTATTGTCATCCCTGAAGATATTGTTACGTTAAGGGCTAAAAGTGTCGCCGAAGCGATGGCCGAGCGCTTGCGCGTAAGGGGTGAATTTCTTGAGGCGTTTAAGAACGGTTACAAGGTCATTGGCTTTTCAAATACTGACGGTTACATTCTTGCAAAGGAGAGTAAGTGATGATTGTCGAGTATGAACTTCGGAGAATTCATCTGCCACTAGTAAGACCATTTAGAACTTCATTCGGCTCCCAATCCGATCGCGAAGTATTGATTGTGAAGGTTACGACTGAAGATGGTGTAATTGGCTGGGCAGAGTGTGTCGCTATGTCTGCGCCCCTATATTCACCTGAATATATTTCAGGGTGCTTAGAGACGATGCGAGAATTCTTGATACCTGCACTAAATAGAGCAACCGATGTTTCCGCCCATGCCGTTGCCGAGATTTTAAAGCCTTTTCTTGGCGCCCAAATGGCCAAAGCAGCCCTAGAAACCGCGATTCTGGATGCAGAATTGAAAACCGCTGGCATTTCACTTGCGACATATCTTGGTGCAAATAAATCCAAGGTTCCTTGTGGAGTTTCAGTTGGAATTGCCCCTTCAATGGATGCCTTGGTTGAAGAAGTCACTTCATATGTTGAGGCTGGATATAAACGAATCAAACTTAAAATTGAGCCTGGTTGGGATATTCAACCCGTAAGGAAAATACGTGAGCTCTTTCCTGACAAACCACTTCAAGTCGATGCCAATCAAGCGTACACAAGAAATGATGCGAAACATCTAAAGCAGTTAGATGAGTTCAATCTTCTACTAATCGAACAGCCATTGGATGAACACGACATTCTCGGTCATGCACAGTTGGCAAAGATTATGACAACACCAGTTTGTTTAGATGAGTCGATTATCTCCCTGCACTCTGCCCAGGATGCCCTCGAACTAGAGGCCACATCAGTAATAAATATTAAACCTGGACGAGTTGGTGGATATCTAGAATCGGTGAAAATTCATAATTATTGTTTAGAGAGATTAATCCCAGTGTGGTGTGGCGGAATGCTAGAGACGGGTATCGGTCGCGCAGCTAATCTTGCATTAGCTGCTCTTCCTGGATTTACTTTGCCCGGTGATACATCTGCCTCTTCTAGATTCTTCAAGCAAGATATTACGACGCCATTTGAAATGATTGATGGGTATCTGAATGTTCCCAATGGTCTAGGAATTGGCGTTGTCCCCGACATGGAGTTCATGAATTCAATTACGAGATCTGTTGAAACAATAACTAACAAATAGTATTAAGGGATTCTTGAATCCGCATTTGAATGGAGTCTTGCTGGTGGCGGGTGAAGGATTTGAACCTTCGAAGGCAGAGCCGGGGGATTTACAGTCCCCTCCCATTGGCCGCTCGGGCAACCCGCCAGGGTCGAACAAGTGTTGCGGCAATTATGGATAGTGCGAGGGTTAAGGATACCTTAGGCACGTAGGCGCGCTAACCGCCTTTTCGAGTTAAGGAGCCCACCGTGGCAGCAGATAGCAGTTTTGACGTGACCTCAAAGATCGACCGCATGGAGCTCGACAATGCCATCAATCAAGCGATTCGCGAGATCGATACTCGCTTTGATTTTAAGAACACGGGCTCAAAGATTGAGCTTGAGGGCGAAAAGATTTTAATTGAGGCAGATACTGAAGAGCGAGCAAAGGCTGCACTTGATGTTGTTAAGGACAAGATGATTAAGCGTGGTGTTTCCTTGAAACACCTAGATGCAGGCGCACCTTTCTTGTCAGGAAAGATTTATAAGATCGCTGCACCTCTAAAAGAGGGCATCTCAACTGAGAATGCTAAGAAGATTGCAA
Organism: Candidatus Planktophila sp.; assembly: GCA_964203745.1. Lineage (GTDB taxonomy): Bacteria > Actinomycetota > Actinomycetes > Nanopelagicales > Nanopelagicaceae > Planktophila. The sequence continues at coordinate 58,744 of CAXNOC010000003.1, read as the reverse complement.
AGTTTTTGCGCGATGAGGGCCCTAAATCTATTAAGACACAGATTCAAGGTGATGAACTGCGCGTTACTTCAAAGAGCCGTGATGATTTGCAAGAGACAATGGCCATGATTAAAGATGGTGGCTGGGAATTCGCGGTTCAATTTACGAACTTTAGATAATTGAATCACCATAAAACGGGCTTACTCTTCGGAGTAAGCGCATACGTTCTTTGGGGTGCATTTCCGCTCTACTGGCCGTTACTAGAGCCAGCCTCGGCGCTTGAAATCGTTTCCCATCGCGCCGTCTGGACTTTGGTCTTCTGTTTTGTTGTTTTAGCAATTACAAAGTCTCTCAAGAACACCCTTGTGACGATGAAGCGACCAAGGGTTGCAGCTACGTTATTTCTAACATCCATATTAATCTCAATTAACTGGTTGGTTTATATCTGGGCTACAAATAATGGCCATGTTGTTGAGGCCTCCCTCGGCTATTACATAAACCCATTAATTATTATCGCCTTTGGAATTGTCTTGCTTAAGGAAAAGATGCGCAAACTACAGTGGACTGCTGTGGGAATTGCCTCGTTAGGTGTTTTAGTACTGACAATTGACTATGGCCGACTTCCTTGGATTGCGCTAGCTCTAGCGATCTCTTGGGGAAGCTATGGCGTCGTAAAGAAGCAGTTGGGTCTTGGCGCAGTAGAGGGCCTTGCGATTGAAACCCTTATAGCGAGCCTGCCATACCTGTTATATCTGATCTATATCGGTAATAAAGGGACGGGACAGTTTGGCCATGGGGTCGGATTAACAATCTTGCTCATTAGCGCCGGCGCAGTTACTGCTATTCCGCTCTTGCTATTTAATGGCTCGACAACTCGCCTGCCACTAACAGTAATCGGACTGTTGCAGTACATCACTCCAACGATTCAGTTTTCTATTGGCGTATGGATTCGTCATGAGGATATGCCCACGGCTCGTTGGATAGGCTTCATCATTATCTGGGTTGCACTTACTACTTTGGCTATTGATTTAGTTAAATCAAGCCGAGCGGTCAATAACAGCGTCGCATAGAGACATTAAGGCTCCAGTTGCATCACATACTGGTAATGGTCCAAGTGCGATGCGAGCCTCTTTAGCTACCTGGTTCAGCTGCTCGCGCGATTCATCAAGAGCTTTGTGATTTCGTAATGCAACTAGCACTTCTTGAACTGTTGTCTCATCCTCGATGGGTGCCGACAAAAGATGCTGCAATTCGTGATCGGCAGAGTTTGTAGATTTCATCACGTTGAGAGTAACAAGCGTTGGTACGCCTTCGCGTAGATCGGTACCTGGTGTCTTGCCGGATTGATTTGATTCGCTGGCGATATCGATGACATCATCGGCTAATTGAAAGGCGACGCCTATCTTTTCTCCGAAAGTTGTAACGGTATCCATAATCCCAACAGATGCACCTGAGACCATTGCGCCATAACGTGCGCTTGCGGCAATGAGCGAACCCGTCTTATCGGCGACAACTTTTAAATAATGTTCGAGCGGATCTTGACCGGGGTTTGGTCCCTGCGTTTCCATGATCTGCCCAATAACAAGTCGTTCAAAAGTTCGTGCCTGCAAGCGCACCGCTTCAGGGCCAAGATCTGCCAATAGATCTGAAGACTTTGCAAAGAGAAAATCTCCAGTCAAAATTGCGATCGTATTACCCCATCGCATATTGGCACTCTCTACACCGCGGCGAAGTGGTGCCTCATCCATAACATCGTCGTGATAAAGCGTTGCAAGGTGGGTAATCTCGCAGGCAACGGCGGCGGCAATAACGCCTTGGCCGCTCGGATCGCCAAACTGAGCCGTTAATAGGGTTAATAGGGGGCGTAGACGCTTGCCACCGGCAGCGACTAAGTGATGGGCCGTCTCATCGACAAATGGGTAGTCACTCTTCGTATGGCTGAGAAGCAAAGCCTCCACTTGCAGCATTTGGGCAACCAGAGTTGCTTCTAACTCTGGCGCGACGTTAGGAATGCCGAATGAGGACATTAGCGAATAAAGGTTGCGAGGTTTGTAATTACATTAAGAAGCGGAGCTGGGTAGATACCAAGTGCGATCGTGAGAGCTATTGAGAAAATGATGGTTGCTCGTGTTAACACTGATGGAATCTCAACGCTTGTGCCATCTTGAATCGGATCTGTAAAGAACATCAGGACTATTACACGGATGTAGAAAAACGCCGCGATTGCACTTGAAAGTACGCCCGCGATAACAACACCCTTGGCTCCACTTTCATAAGCGGCTGAGAAGATTGAAAATTTTCCAATGAAACCGCTAGTAAGAGGAATTCCAGCAAAAGCTAATAAGAAACCGGCAAAGGTAGTAGCGACCCATGGGGAACGCTTACCTAACCCCCTCCAACGATTTAGGTCAGTCACTTCTCCCCCAGAATCGCGAACCAAAGTCACGATTGCAAATGCACCGACGGTTGCTACTCCGTAGGCAAATAGATAAAAGATTGAGGCATCAAGACCAGCCTTATTTAATGCGATGACTCCTGCAAGCAAGAAGCCAGCATGAGCAATCGATGAGTAAGCCAACATACGCTTTACATCGCGCTGTGCGATTGCAACCAGTGAACCAAATAACATAGTGATGATGGCTATTGCCGACATTAATGGAGACCATGACCACTCGGCATTGGCAAAGACTGTGTAGTAAATACGTAACATCGCTCCAAAAGCGGCCACCTTCGTAGCAGCGGCCATGAAACCAGTAATGGGGGTTGGTGCACCTTGATATACATCGGGTGACCATGCATGAAATGGAACTGCGCCAACTTTAAAGAGCAGGCCAATAGATACAAAAGCGATACCGATCAGAAGCAAAACATCGTTTCCGCTTCCGCCGACAACGGCTTCACGGATTCCGGCAAATGTGACCGAAGCTGAATAACCGTATAAATAAGCCATTCCGAAGAGGAAGAAGGCCGATGAGAATGCGCCAAGCAGGAAGTACTTAAGGGCCGCCTCTTGTGAAGCTAAACGGCGACGGCGTGAAAGTCCGGACATTAAATACAGTGGCAACGAGAGCATTTCAAGGGCTACAAATAAAGTAATCAAATCAGTCGAGATTGGGAACAACATCATTCCGGATATTGCAAAGAGTGTGAGTGGGTAAACCTCAGTTACCTGGTTGCCAGTCTGTACTGCATGGCGCTCTTCATCAGAGCCTGGAAGGGCTGCTGCAAGGGCTGTGAAGTGATCGGTATCTGCGATTACAAAGACAGAGATAATTGCGATGATAAGGATTGAGGCCTGTAACAAGATCGCCGGGCCGTCGACAACAACAGATCCCATCGCCGCAGTCATTGAAGTTTCATTACGAATTCTCCAGACCTGGGCAAGCGATAGCACCAACGTGCCAATGGTGATACTCAACTGCATCACTGGGCGAAGAGCTTTTGAGGCAAAGGCTTCGACTAGAACTCCGATCAATGCTCCTGCAAGGAGAATTAGTATCGGTGAGAGAAGCGTGTAATTAAGAACGGGGGCTGTAAATTCCATTATTTGCTTCCATTCGTTGGAACGGGATCGCTAAAGCCCATTTGAGCGATGACATGTGAGGCTGCAGGATTAATGGTTTTGAGAAGTGGTGATGGATAGAAACCGAGAACGATAATAATCGCCATCACTGGTGCGATAGCAATCTTTTCGCGAAGATTTAAGTCGCTCAGATTTTCATTACCGGGAGTAGTTGGACCATGCAACGCTTTCTGAACTGGAATTAATATATAGAGCGCGGCTAAAACGATTCCGAATGTCGCGATAATTGCATGGACTGGATATCGGGTGAAAGTTCCAACTAATACAAGGAATTCACTGACGAAGCTGGATAGTCCAGGGAGTGCAAGAGATGACATGCCTGCCAAGAAGAACATCCATGCCATAACTGGAGTGACACGTTGCAGGCCACCGAAATCGGAGATAGTTGAAGATCCACGGCGCGAGATCATCCAGCCTCCAACTAAGAAGAGTGCTGCAGTCGAGAAGCCATGATTAAACATGTATAACGTTGCCCCGCTGTGGCCTTGGGAGGTCATTGCGAAGATTCCCATTGTTATAAAACCGAAGTGAGAGATAGATGTAAAGGCAATTAAACGCTTTAAATCACGTTGTCCGATTGCAAGGAAGGCTCCGTAAACAATGGAGATCACCGCCAAGACCATGATCATTGGCGTAAAGGTTTTACTTGCCTCAGGGAAAAGCGTTAGGCAGTAGCGAATCATTCCAAAGGTACCGACTTTGTCGAGCACTCCAAGGAGGAGAACAGATGTTCCTGGTGTTGCAGATTCTGCAGCATCTGGAAGCCATGTATGAAGTGGCCATAAAGGAGCTTTAATAGCAAAGGCGATGAAGAAACCGAGGAACAAAAGGTTTTGAGTAGTCGAACTCATTTCAAGTTGGGAGAGCGCGGCTAAATCAAATGTATGTCCGCCCTGAGAACCTGACATGACGTACAAGGCAATGATTGATGCCAACATCAAGAGGCCACCGAAAAGGCTGTAAATTAAAAACTTAACCGCAGCCGCCGATCGCTCTCCTGTGCCATATCCCCCAATAAGGAAGTAGACAGGGATTAACATCGCTTCGAAAATTACATAGAAGAGGAATACATCGGTTGCGGCAAAAACACCAATCATCATCGTCTCGAGGACAAGGATGAGAATATAGAAAGTTTTAACACTCCAGCGTCCGCCATGAGATTCGTTCCAGCCAGCTAGAACAACAACGGGAGCGAGAATCGTCGACATTAAGATCAGGACTAGTGCAAGTCCATCTATGCCGAGCGCGTAGTTGATTCCAAAGGATGGAATCCATGCGTACTTTTCAACAAATTGAAGTTCAACGTTATCGCGCTGGAAACCAACGGCCATTGCGATTGTGGCGCCCATGACTAGCAGAGTGGTAGCAAGGGCTACTTGCTTTACTAACTTCTCGTTTCCCTTAGGAAGGGCAGCTACTGCTACCGAACCGGCAAGAGGAAGTGTCATTAAGAGTGTTAACCAGATCATTATTGTGTCACCACCCAAATCGCTGCAACCAGTGCGAGAGCACCGATTAAAATTAGCGCCGCATAACTGCGGACGAAACCGTTCTGAATCCCACGCAGAGATGCACCTGAGCCAAGGGCTGCGCGCCCAACACCCCGTACTGCACCATCTATTACCACTTCATCGCTCTTAACTAAAAGTTTTGTAAGTGCTTGACCAGGGCGCATAAACACGGCCTCATTGAAGCGATCCTGCATTAAATCTTGGCGTGCAACTGTTGTGAATATTGAAACATCACTAGGGGCAACAGCATCAACCTCATTGAGCGAGTACTTAATGAATGCAAATGCAACGCCTATTGCGACCATTGCTAAGGCAAGGCCCGAAACAATCATTGGCGATAGGAGCTCCTCGTGCTCGCCATGGTCTTCAAAGAGTGGTGAGAGCCAGTTAACGAGTGCATCTCCGTGACTTAAGAGATATCCAGATGTAACAGATCCAATAGCCAGGATTGCCATTGGCAACCACATTAGCCATGGGGATTCATGTGGATGCGCCTCTTCATCCCAGCGAGAAGTGCCGGTAAAGGTAAGGATCATTACTCGAGTCATATAAAAGGCGGTAATTCCAGCGCCTAACAAAGTTACGCAGCCGAGAATAATTCCCTTGGTACCACCTGAGTTAAAGGCGGTTTCAATAATCATATCTTTAGAGTAGAAGCCGGCAAATGGTGGAACTCCAAGGATCGCTAAATATCCAAGGCCAAATGTTGCAAAAGTAATCGGCATGAACTTTCCGAGCGCGCCATATTTACGCATATTTACTTCATCGTTCATTCCATGCATAACTGAACCTGCTCCAAGGAACATTCCAGCTTTAAAGAATCCATGAGTTAGCAAGTGCATGATCGCAAAGGCATATCCGACTGGGCCAAGACCTGCACCCAAAATCATGTAGCCAATCTGCGACATAGTCGATGCGGCAAGAGCCTTTTTGATGTCGTCCTTTGCAGTACCAATTAATGCACCGAACATCAGCGTAATTGCACCGACAATTACTACAAGTAACTGTGCGGTAGGGGCGGCATCAAAGATGAAGTTAGAGCGCGTAATTAAATAGACACCTGCAGTAACCATCGTCGCGGCGTGGATCAGGGCCGAGACGGGAGTTGGACCCGCCATCGCATCTCCAAGCCATGCCTGCAGCGGGAATTGTGCCGATTTTCCAGTGGCAGCTACGAGAAGCATGATGCCGATCGCGGTTAATGCCCCAGTAGATGTATGTTCGGTAGCCTCTTTGATACCGGAGAATGAAACCGTGCCCATCGTGGCAAATGCGATCATGATGGCAAATGAGAGGCCCATATCGCCAATACGGTTCATGACGAATGCTTTTTTAGATGCTGTGGCGTAAGCAGGCTTTTGATTCCAGAAACCGATTAACAGGTAGGAGGCAAGACCGACGCCCTCCCAGCCAACATAGAGATTGAGATAGCTATCGCCTAAAACAAGAAGCAACATTGCCGCGATAAAGAGATTGAGGAATGCAAAAAAACGGCGGCGATCTGGGTCGTGGGCCATGTAAGAGATTGAATAAATATGAATGAGCGTTCCGACACCAGTAATCAGAAGGACAAAGCAAATTGAGAGCTGATCGAGCATTAACCCTGCATCAATGTTGAATGTTCCAACAGAGATCCACTCAAATAATTTCTGAGAGATTGGACGTTGACTATTTGAACGGCCGAGCATCAATGAAAGTTGGTAGAGACCAACAAAGAAGGATGAAGCCGATAGAGCTGTTGCGAGTAGATGTCCCCATTTATCGCTGCGCCGACCTGAAAGCAGGAGAATGGCAGAACCTGCAAGAGGCAGGGCGATTAAATATACAAGACTATTTGAGGTCATCATGGTTATCGCTTCAACAAACTAGCATCGTCAACAGATGCCGATCGACGTGAGCGATAAATCGTCACGATAATTGCTAAACCAACTACGACTTCACACGCTGCAACAACCATCGTAAAGAAGGCGATTACTTGGCCATTGAGATCGCCATTAATTCGAGAAAAAGTTACGAATGAAAGATTTGCAGCGTTAAGCATCAGTTCAACGCACATAAAGACAACGATCGCATTGCGTCGGACAACTACTCCGACTGCGCCGATAGTAAAGAGCATTGCTGAGAGGTAGAGATAGTTAGCTGCATTCATTTACTTCTCCTCCTCAATACTTGTATCGACAGTGCCTAGTTCAAAGAGTGATGAATCTAAGACATCTCCACGGGCCTTTAAGCTGGCATTGACGGAAGCGGCAGAGGCTGTGCCATCTGGCAATAGCGCTGGAACATCAACTGCGTTATGTCGGGCGAAGACTCCAGGGGCAGGTAATCCAGCGGCATTTGCAATTGAATCACCGCGGAAGCGCTCGATTGAGAGTTGTCGTTGTGTTGGGCGCTCTTGAATTCGGTGATGGTGGGCTAAAACCATTGCGCCAAGGGCAGCGGTAATTAAGAGCGCAGATACGACTTCAAATGGCCAGACAAAAGTTGAGAATAAAAGTTGTGCAATTCCTTGAACATTTCCTTCAGCGTTAGCGGCTTCAACTCCAACTGCGCCACGACCGAGGGTTGCCCGTCCGAGAAGTGAAACCATTAGTCCGCCAAAACCGAGAGCTGCGGTGATTGCAATTGGGCGTAACCCCTTAATTGTTTCAGTGAGTGAATCGGAAGAGTCAACACCGACCAACATAAGGATAAAGAGGAAGAGCATCATGACAGCGCCGGTATAGACAACTATTTGGACTATGCCTAAAAATGGTGCGCCTTGGGCGATGTAGAAAATAGCAAGAGCGATCATGACAAATGCCATCAAGATGGCTGAATGAACCGCCTTCTTTACTAGCAACATTCCAAGGGCTGCGATTAAAGTCAACGGCGCAAGAATCCAAAAGAGCGTGGCTTCGGGTGCTGCAGTCTGACCAACTTGAAGTGCTAGATCGTTCATTTCTTCACGTCCTGTGAAGGATGGGCCTCTGTTACTTCACCCTTGTAGTAATTAGTGTCATTCATATCTGGATACATTGGGTGTGGCGGCATCAACATTCCAGCACGCAATGGTCCAAGTAAGTCATCTTTTTCGAAGATCAATTTTTCACGCGAATCATCGGCAAGTTCATACTCATTCGTCATCGTAAGCGCGCGAGTTGGACAGGCTTCGATGCATAGTCCGCAGAAAACACAGCGCAGATAATTAATCTGATAGACCTTGCCGTATCGCTCACCCGGTGACATGCGATTCTCTTCAGTGTTATTTGCACCTTCAACATAAATCGCATCTGCAGGACAGGCCCAAGCACAGAGCTCGCAGCCAATACATTTTTCAAGGCCATCTGGGTGGCGGTTTAACTGGTGGCGTCCATGAAAGCGCTCTTGTGTAGGGGCTTTAACCTCTGGGTATTCAACGGTTTCAGGCTTCTTGAAGATAGTTGAAAAGGTTGTCCAGAAGCCCTTTGCGTGGCCGAATACTCCAACAGAGCCAGGCTGATCAACTTGAGTGAACTCAACTTTCTCTAGGCCTTTGTCATTGCTATTAAAGGGTTCGATCTCAGACATTGTCGGCTCCACTCTTCGTCGGCAAAGCTGGTACGGCAAAGCTTGGTGCAGGGGCATCATCGATGACGGCCGCTTCCTTCTTCTTCTTTGCATTTTCAAAACCGATGTTAACCACCATGACTAGAAGAACTACAAAGCTTGCAAAGGCCACGACAACTAAACGCGGGGCACCTTGCAATGAAAGTACTCGAAGTGTTGCAACAACCAAGATCCACACGATTGAAACTGGGATTAATACCTTCCAGCCAAACTGCATGAACTGGTCATAACGTAGACGAGGCAGGGTTCCGCGTAACCAAACAAATACGAAGAAGAAGACCAATACCTTTGAGAAGAACCAAATCGCAGTGAACCAGCCACCTAGCCAGTTTTCAGTAAAGCCAAGGAAAGGTGGAGCGTGGTATCCGCCGAGGAAGAGCGTAGTTGCAAGGGCCGAGACGGCGATTATGTTGACGTATTCGGCCAAGAAGAAGAGTGCAAACTTAAGTGATGAGTACTCAGTATGGAAGCCACCGACGAGCTCACCTTCGGCTTCAGCTAAATCAAATGGCGCGCGATTAGTTTCACCGACCATTGATATCGCATAGATTACAAATGATGGGAACAGGACAACTGCATACCAAGTAGTGGATTGCGCGGCCACAATGTCAGAAGTTGACATTGATCCCGCATAGATAAATACAGCTACGAGTGAAAGTCCCATGGCAATTTCATATGAAATTACCTGTGCACTTGATCGCAGGCCTCCGAGAAGTGGGTACGTCGATCCTGATGACCAACCGGCCAAAATGATTCCGTACACACCAACGGATGCGATAGCTAATACATAAAGAACGCCAATAGGAAGATCCGTTAACTGCATTGCAGTCTTTTGGCCAAAGAGGGTTACTGGACCAGTAATTGGAATTACAGCAAAGGACATAAAGCAGGTCGTAGCACTGATAATCGGGGCTATAACAAAGACAATCTTGTCGGCAGCTGCCGGAATGATGTCCTCTTTAAGTGCAAGCTTTACACCATCTGCGAGTGCTTGAATTAAACCAAATGGACCAACACGGTTAGGGCCTGGGCGCTGTTGCATGCGTCCGACTAAGCGACGCTCTCCCCACACCGATAATAGAGTGAGAACTACACAAAAGATAAAGACTAGAAGTGCCTTTACGGTAATTAGCCAACCTGGATCTGCGCCAATTAACTCTGCTGTTGTCATATCTTCACCACCGTAACTACTGCGCCATGTCCGGCACCTAGGTTTACAAGTAATTGAGAGCCACGTGAATTACGTGGTGCCCAGATTGCATCGTCATGAATATCTTCTACTAGGGCGGTGAGAGTTACTGAGCCATGTGTCGTTGAAATCTTTAACTGATCTCCATCGACAACGCCCATTGCCTGTGCGCGATTTGGTGAAATAACGGCCACGGTCTGGCGCGCAGTCCCAGCTAAGTTTTCTTCACCCTTTTGAAGAGTTCCAAGATCTAGCAAGCGGCGCCATGAGTTAAGAATGAATTGATCGCTCTTTAAAGTCTGAGCCTTTGCCTCTTTGGCTGGCTTCATCGTTGCTCGTGCTCCATCCCAAACACCGAGAGATGCAATCTCTTTAGCTGCAGCGGTGACGGTACCGAGATTTAGTGATGTGCCCATTTCTTGAGCAATCATTGAAAGGATTCGAAGATCGCTGCGATTAAGTGAGTCTTGAACGGCCGAATCAAATGAACGTGCCCGCCCTTCCCAGTTTAAAAATGATCCGCTCTTTTCAGTAATCGCTGCAACGGGTAGGACTACATCTGCCCGAAGAGTGACTTCGCTCGGAGCTATCTCAAGGCTGACAACAAAAGCTTTATCAAGTGCGGCCATCGCTGCGACAGAGTTGGCGCCATCGAGTGGATCTACGCCACCAACTATTAGAGCTCCGATTGCACCTGAATTAACTGCGGCGAAAATCTCGTCGCTACTGCGACCAAGAGTTGTTGGCAGTGAATCCATGCCCCATAGCGCAGCGATATCTACGCGGGCCGCGGCATCGGCGACAGGGCGTCCGCCTGGCAATAAGTTACCGATAGCGCCAGCTTCAAGAGCGCCACGCTCACCTGCTCGGCGTGGAATCCAAGCGATCTTTGCACCCGTTGAATCTGCCAGGGCTGCAACAGCCGTTAACACTCCAACACTCTCTGATGCTCGCTCTCCGACGAGAATAATTGATTGAGCGGTTAATTTCTGTGAAGTAACGGCGGCGGCCTCTTGACCAGGTGCGACCTTTACAAACTCGCCTTTAAGTTTTTCAACTCCAATGGAAAGTTTGCTCGCAATGGCTGTAACTTTTAAAGCACGCTTACGGAACTGCTTATTCAAACGCAAGAAAACAATTGGTGACTCTTCCTCGGGTTCAAAGCCAACCAATAGCACGTGATCTGCGCGATCAATATCGCGATACGTTGTTGTTGAACTAACGACACGGGCTGCTAAGAATTCGCGCTCTTCATCGGATGAAAGACGTGAACGGAAATCAATATCGTTGGTACCAAGTGCAACTCTCGCAAACTTGCTGTAACCATATGCATCCTCATATGTTGCACGGCCACCAACTAGTACTGCCGAAGAATTCGCTTTCAATCCCTGAGCTGCAATGGCAAGAGCTTCAGGCCATGATGCCTCAACTAGAACGCCGGCTTCATTTCGTACAAGAGGATGAGCTAAGCGATCAACAGCGGTGACATACTTAAATGCCCAGCGTCCCTTATCGCAGTTCCACTCTTCATTGACAGATGCATCGTTACCGGCAAGGCGGCGAAGAGTTTTACCTCGGCGTACATCGGTACGCATATCGCAGCCCGATGCACAGTGCTCACATGCAGAAGGGGTTGAGACTAAATCAAATGGACGAGCGCGGAAACGATATGAGGCTCCAGTTAGCGCACCGACTGGACAGATTTGAACGGCATTGCCGGAGAAATAAGATTTAAATGGCTGCTTTTCGTAAATACCAACCTGTTGAAGTGCGCCGCGCTCATTCAAAGTAATGAATGGGTCGCTGGCGATTTGATCGGAAAAACGAGTACAGCGCGCGCATAAGACGCAGCGTTCGCGGTCGAGTAAGACTTGAGAAGAGATATTGATTGGTTTTTCAAATGTTCTCTTTACGCCTTCAAAGCGGCTTTCAGAATGGCCGGTGCTCATTGCCTGGTTTTGCAACGGGCACTCTCCACCCTTATCGCAGACCGGACAGTCCAATGGATGGTTGATAAGTAAAAGCTCCATCACGCCTTTTTGTGCTTTATCTGCAACAGGGGAAGTGAGTTGAGTTTTAACGATCATGCCTAGCTCAACTGGGATTGTGCATGATGCTTGTGGCTTAGGAAATGCGCGACCATTTATTTCGATGTCGACTAAGCATTGGCGGCAGGCGCCCACTGGATCCAAAAGTGGGTGATCGCAAAAACGCGGAATCTGAATTCCAAGTTGTTCAGCTGCGCGGATTACTAGAGTTCCTTTTGGAACGCTTACTTCAAAACCATCGATAACAACGGTAATCATGTCCACGATCTCAGTAGTACTCATTTACGCACCAGCCCCAACAAATAGAGTTGATGCAACTGGATCAAATGGGCATCCACCTTGCGTTATATGTGCGATGTATTCGTCTCGGAAATATTTAATCGATGAAGTAATTGGACTAGTTGCACCATCACCAAGTGCACAAAATGAGCGACCCATAATGTTGTCGCAGAGATCTAGTAATTTAGCTAGATCTGCTTCAGTTCCTTTACCGGCCTCTAAGTCGCGCAGAATCTGTACCAACCACCATGTGCCCTCGCGACATGGTGTGCACTTTCCGCAGGATTCATGCTTATAAAACTCAGTCCAGCGCAGAACGGCTCGGACGACACATGTCGTCTCATCAAATATCTGAAGCGCCTTTGTTCCAAGCATCGAACCGGCAGCGGCTACGCCTTCATAATCAAGTGGGGTATCTAAATGCTCTGCAGTAAAGATTGGGGTCGATGATCCACCTGGAGTCCAGAACTTCAGAGTATGGCCTGTACGGATTCCACCGGAGAGCTCAAGGATTTCTCGCAAAGTTATTCCAAGGGGTGCTTCGAACTGGCCTGGGTTGTTTACGTGGCCTGAGAGTGAATAGAGCGTTGCACCCTTGCTTTTTTCAGTTCCCATCGCTTGATACCACTCAGGACCGTTAGTGATAATCGCTGGAACGGCAGAGATAGATTCGACGTTATTAACAACGGTTGGGCGGGCATACAAACCTGCGATGGCAGGAAATGGTGGTCGCAGACGTGGTTGCCCGCGGAAACCTTCGAGTGAATCAAGGAGTGCGGTCTCTTCGCCGCAGATATATGCACCCGCTCCGACATGTAGAACTAAATCAATACCGTTACCAAGGTGCCCAGCTTTGTATGCATCTTCAATAGCTTGATTCAGGCGTCGAACAACATGTGTAACTTCACCACGAATATAGATAAATGCATTCTTTGCACGGATTGCATGACAAGCAATGATGCAGCCTTCAACTAATACATGTGGGTTAGCCATAAGCAATGGCATGTCTTTACATGTTCCAGGCTCAGATTCATCTGCATTAACAACTAAGTAATGATCTTTATTATCGCCCTGCGGAATAAATCCCCACTTCATTCCAGTAGGGAAACCAGCACCGCCACGACCGCGCAGACCAGAGTCCTTAACTAATTGAATAACGGCATCTGGATCCATCGCTAAAGCTTTTTTAGAGGCTGTGTATCCACCGTGACGTGTGTAAGCCTCAATCGTGAATGAATCCTTCTCATCCCAATGCGCCGAAAGTACGGGCGTTAACTTCGTCATTACTTGCCCTCTTTCGAAATCTTTAATCCAAGGAGTGATGGTCCGCCGGCTTGAACACCTTCATGTGCTTTTCCATCATTGATTCCAGCAAGAACGGCCGATGCCTCTTTCCAGGTAACCAAAGAGTTTGGGCCGCGAGTAGGAGGTGTTGGATTTCCGCTGCGCATGGAATCGACTAGATCTTTTGCCGACTCAACGGTCTGGTTGTCATAGAACTCCCAGTTGGCCATAACAACAGGTGCATAATCACAGGCGGCATTGCATTCAATGTGCTCAAGTGAGACCTTACCGTCGGCTGTAACACCGTCGTTTTCTACGCCGAGATGCTCTTTAAGCCCTGCAAATATCGCATCCCCGCCCATTACTGCGCAGAGAGTATTTGTGCACACTCCGACGTGATATTCACCGACAGGCTTGCGCTTGTACTGCGTATAAAAAGTAGCAACCGCTGAAACCTCTGCAGTTTCTAGAGTCAAAAGCTTTGCAATAAGTTCGATGCCTTCTCCATTTACAAAGCCAACCTTTGATTGCACAAAGTGTAAGAGCGGCATGATTGCAGAACGAGAGCGTGGATAGCGCTTGATAATTGAATCCATGGTTGCAAGATCTTGCGGAGAATAATCCATTAGCGGTCAACGCCTCCCATAACAGGATCAATAGATGCAACTGCACCAATAATGTCAGCGATCATTCCGCCCTCGCTCATGGCAGAAGTAGCTTGCAAGTTATTAAATGATGGCTCACGGAAATGCATTCGGTAAGGACGAGTTCCGCCATCGGATACAACATGAGCACCTAGCTCGCCACGTGGAGATTCAACTGCTTGATAAACCTGACCAGCTGGAACGTGGAAGCCTTCGGTTACTAATTTAAAGTGGTGAATCAATGACTCCATCGATGTGCCCATGATTTCGCGGATATGGTTAAGTGAGTTACCAAGTCCATCGCTACCAAGCGCTAACTGTGCAGGCCAGGCAATCTTTTTATCGGCAACCATCACCGGTGCACCTTCTAAGAGCTCTAATTTATCTAAGGCCTGTTCGATGATGCGCAGAGATTGCTCTAGTTCATTCATGCGAATGAGGAAGCGTCCATAGACATCACATGTGTCGGCTGTAATAACATCAAAGTTATAGTTTTCATAGCCGCAGTAGGGCTGAACTTTTCGCAGATCCCATGGCAGGCCGGTTGAGCGAAGCACTGGACCCGTGATTCCAAGTGTCGTCGCACCAGCTAAATCAAGGTAGCCAATCCCCTGGGTTCGCTTTAACCAGATTGAGTTACCAACCAACAGAGATGTGTTGTCCTTGAAGTTCTTACGCATGAGCTTTACAGCATCGCGAATCTTGGGAATTGCACCCTCTGGCAAATCCTGTTGGACGCCGCCGGGGCGGATATAGGCCATATTCATGCGCAGACCAGAGATCATTTCAAAGAGATCTAAAACAATCTCTCTTTCGCGGAATGCAAAGAACATTGGAGTAATCGCACCGAGCTCGAGAGCGCCAGTACCCAGGGCCACCATGTGTGAAGAGATTCGATTGAGCTCCATCATCATCACGCGAATTACGCTGGCACGCTCTGGAACATCATTTGTAATTCCAAGAAGTTTTTCGATCGCTAAACAATAAGCCGTTTCATTAAAGATCGGACCTAGGTAATCCATACGAGTGACAAATGTTGTTCCTTGAGTCCAGTTACGGTACTCCATGTTCTTTTCAATTCCAGTGTGTAGATATCCAACTCCACAACGAACCTCTGTGACAGTTTCGCCTTCGAGTTCAAGGATTAAACGGAGAACACCATGTGTCGATGGGTGTTGTGGACCCATGTTGACGACAACGCGCTCCTCTTTTGTTGAACCGATTTCCTGTACGAGTGCATCCCAATCCCCGCCAGTAACCGAGAAGACCGTGCCTTCGGTTGTTTCGCGAGATGGTGCATATGGATCAAATGTTGTCACTTGTAGCTCCTACGATCACTCGGAGGCGGAGTTGTTGCGCCCTTGTATTCAACTGGGATTCCACCGAGTGCATAATCTTTACGTTGTGGGTGACCTGCCCAATCATCTGGCATCAAGATGCGAGTAAGACCTGGGTGGCCATCAAAAATAATTCCGAACATGTCGAAGGTTTCACGCTCGTGCCAGTTATTACCTGCCCACACTTCAACGAGAGATGGAATGTGTGCATCGGAATCGGCTACTGAAACTTCAAGGCGGATTCGACGATTATTTGTCATTGAAAGTAGTGGGTATACAGCCACGAGTTCGCGGTCGGTATTTTGTGGGTAATGAATACCAGAGACGCCCATGCACATTTCGAACTTCAATGTATCGCGCAAAATCATTGCAACTTCAACTAATTTTTCGCGCTTTACATGCAGGGTTAATTCACCGCGATCAACAACTACGCGCTCAATTGCGAGAGAAAACTCGGGGTATGCACGTTCTAAATCATCGGCAATATCGTCGAAATAACCACCATATGGACGCTGCGAAGAGCCAGTTGCCGCAGGGGTGCGAACAAGACCACCATATCCAGATGTATCACCGCTACCGCGTGCGCCAAACATTCCCGAATCAGTCATTTACGCTAGTAAGCCCTTCATCTGAATGGTTGGCTTCGCGTTCATGGCTGCGAGTTCAACTTCCTTAATTATCTGTGCGCGGTTAGCGCCTAGTTTTTCATCGTAAATCTTTTCGTGAAGTTTTAGAATCGCATCCATCAACATTTCAGGGCGCGGGGGGCAGCCAGGTAGATAGATATCAACTGGGACGACGTGATCTACGCCTTGCACAATCGCATAATTATTAAACATTCCACCCGACGAGGCGCATGCACCCATCGCAATAACCCACTTCGGTGCCGACATTTGATCATAAATCTGACGAAGTACTGGTGCCATTTTATTTGAAACGCGACCTGCGACAATCATTAAATCGGCCTGACGCGGTGAAGCGCGAAAGACCTCCATGCCAAAACGTGAAATGTCATACTTTGCTGCAGAGCCAACGGCCATCATCTCAATAGCGCAACAGGCGAGACCAAAAGTCGCTGGCCACAATGAGTTCTTGCGCATGTACCCTGCGAGTTTTTCAACGGTCGTTAATAGAAAACCACTTGGGATCTTTTCTTCTAAACCCATTCTTTAATCCCATTCCAATCCGCCGCGGCGCCATACATATGCATAAGCAACAAAGACTGTTCCGATAAATAACGCCATTTCAACGAGGCCAAAGATTCCTAGTTGGTCAAAAGTCACTGCCCATGGATATAGAAAAACAATTTCAATATCAAAGATAATAAATAGCATCGCAGTTAAGAAATATTTAACTGGAAAACGTCCACCTTCAGCGGCCTGTGGTGAGGGTTCGATTCCACACTCATAAGAATCGAGTTTGGCGCGGTTGTATCGAGCCGGCCCAGTTAAAGCACCGGCCACGACTGAGATCATCGCAAAGCCAAAGCCGATTGCCCCTAGCACCAGAATCGGCACGTATGGATTGGATGTGGATATCACGTGTGAAATCTTAAACCGTTAGGACGGTGCCAATAACCGCTAGCCCTTAATCCCGCTGTGAACTGCAACAACCCCAAAAGTCAGGTTTTTCCAGGTTACTGAGCCCCAGCCAGCGGCCTTCATCGCCGCGGCCAAGCCCTCCTGATTGGGCCAGGCCCGAATAGATTCCGCTAAATACACGTACGCATCGGGGTTTGAGGCGGTTTTTCGAGCGATTATCGGAAGGGCGCGCATTAGGTAGCTCATATAGAGACGGCGAAAGGGCGGCCACGTTGGGTGTGAAAATTCGACTACCACCATTCGACCCCCATGCTTGGTCACTCGATGCGCCTCAGCGAGCGCCCTGGGGTAATCCACAGTGTTCCGTAGGCCAAAGGAGATAGTCGTAAGGTCAAAACTCTCATTCTCAAAGGGGAGATTGAGGGCATCGGCCTTTGAAAAGCTCAAATATGGGCGGGATTTTCGACCCTGAGCCAGCATTCCCTCCGAGAAATCCGTTGAAAACACGCTCGCCCCTGCTTTGTGAAGCGGCTCTGAGGATGAGCCAGGCCCAGCGGCCAGATCAAGGATTTTCATACCTGGAATCGGGGCGATGATCTTCGTCGCCGCTCGGCGCCAGGCCTTGGTGCGGCCTAAAGAGAGAAGATCGTTGACGATGTCATAGCGTTTTGCCACTCCATCAAACATTGCCGCTACTTCATCGGGATCTTTGCCGAGATTTGCGCGGGACATGCACGTATTCTCCCTTGAAGTAGGCTCATCCACAACTCAACCACTCAAGGAGCTCTCACGTGTCATTTCATGCTACTTCGCTCCGAACAATCGTGCTGCCACGCAGCTCTGCGATGACACATGCGACATTGATTGCTGGCGGCGTTCTCTTTCTCGCAGCCCTTGCTCAGATCGCAGTTCCAATTCCAGGTTCGCCAGTTCCTGTAACCGGTCAGACCTTAGGCGTACTTCTTATCGGAACGACCTACGGGGCCAACCTTGGTTTCGTGACTTTCGCAACCTATCTTCTGGCTGGAGTTTTAGGAGCGCCGGTATTTGCCGGTGCTAGTTTTGGGATTGAAAAAATTACAGGTGCAACTGGCGGATATTTAGTTGGAATGTTGGTCTCAACATATCTCTTGGGTCTTCTTGCAAATCGACGTATGGACCAGAGATTTCTTACATCATTTCCATCAATGATATTTGGCACTCTCACGACATTTACTTTCGGCCTACTGTGGCTTGCGCATTTCACCGGAAAAGATTGGGCTTGGACAATTAATGCAGGCTTAACTCCATTTATTATCGGTGAGATTTTTAAAATCATGATAGCCGGAACATCAATGCCCCTCCTTTGGCGCATCGTTAACGCTAAGAGCCGATAGAAAACCTTCGATGACCTCATTAACTCCTGTAACAACCATGCACTGCGGTACACATGTGCCCTTGTTAGATCTCTTGCCCGATTCAAATCCAGTCTCGTGGATCCGTGGTGGCGAAGGTCTAGTGGGATGGGGCATCCATGCAACCACGACAGTTAGCGGTCCAAATCGATTTGCCGATGCGCGTAACTGGTGGCTTGCTCAATTAGAAGGTTTTGCCGTTACAAACTCAGTTCATGGAAATGGAACGGGGCCAGTTTTATTTACTTCTTTCTCCTTTTCGCCAAACGATGAATCAGTATTAATAATTCCGAAAGTCATCGTGGGCAAGAAAGGTGAGAAATCATGGATTACGTGGTTTGGTTCATCTCCACAACCGGAATTTAACTTTGTTATCCCCGAAATAATTCATAATTCGATTACTTGGGATAGCCCGGGTGATGCCGATATCGAATGGAAAGCCCGCGTCTCAACTGCTGTGAAACGAATCCAAAACGGCGCCCTCGACAAAGTGGTGCTGGCCCGTGACTTTACTGGGCGATCACATAACAATATTGATCCTCGTCCAATACTAAAAAAACTAGCTGCAGAATATCCATCGACATGGAGCTTTGCCGTGGGTGGCTTAGTTGGTGCTACCCCGGAGTTATTGCTGCGGCTTTCCCGCAAGATGGTTACATCGCGAGTGTTAGCTGGAACGATCAGCAAGACCGGGGATGATGAGCGTGATTTAGCCCTTGCCGGCTCTTTGGCTCGATCATCGAAGGATCTCGAGGAACATGAGTATGCCGTGCGCTCTGTTGCCGACGCCCTTGAGCCTTTTTGTACATCAACAAATGTTCCGGAATCTCCATACGTATTGCACTTAGCAAATGTTATGCATTTAGCAACCGACGTAACTGGGGCATTGGCTGAAAAACTATCTCATGTCGATGCATTCACAATTCTTGAACAACTACATCCATCTGCAGCCGTCTGCGGAACTCCGCGCGAAAAAGCTGCCGAACTCATCGCTGAGATTGAGGGAATGTCTCGCGGGCGCTATGCAGGTCCAGTTGGTTGGATAGATGCAGCAGGTGATGGCGAACTTGGAATCGCATTACGTTGCGGACAAATAAATGATCGTGCAATACGAATTTTCGCTGGCTGTGGAATTGTTGCAGGCTCTGATCCAGCAATAGAGTTAGCTGAAAGTGAAGCCAAGCTTGTTCCAATGCGGAGTGCACTAAATTAAATAGAGGCCATTTCTTCATATATTGATTTTAAGTTATCGGCATTTGCCTCACGTGAAGGCACCTTTGCAACTACAACTGAAATGCCTTTAACTGGTGCGGCTAGAATCTTCTTAAGTTCGGCAATGCTTGAAATTGTCGTTGCTTCAACGCCAAAGGATGCAGCGATTGCGGCAGGATCTAATCCATGCGGTGTTCCGAAGACTGTTTCAAATCCCTCAACACCGCGTTGAGGGAGAGTTGAAAAGATTCCGCCGCCATCATTATTTATTACGATGAATCTGCAGTTGATATCTTCGCGCGTTATCAAACCCGTAATGTCATGCAAGAAAGCCAAATCTCCCAAGACTGCAAAGCTCTGCTCGTGGCCCGAGGCAATACCTAATGCTGTAGAAATATTGCCATCGATTCCAGCTAATCCTCGGTTGGCATAGGTTTTCAATCCGCCTCGAGGAGTTGCAAAGCCCTCTAGATCTCGAATAGGACGCGATGAGGAAATGAAGATTGCAGAACCATTAGGGATTCCGGCAGCTATTTCTCTAGCTATCGTCGCTTCATTCCAGCCATTCATATCGTTAATCAACTTCGCGCATCGCTTTGAGTATTTCTGCCACTGTGCAGTCCAATCTTCAGCTGCCATAACGCAATCTAAGTTTGGAATTTCAGTAAAGCGTTTATCAGCATAGCGATCGCTATCAACAGTTGCTATTCGCGGATCAATTACATAAGTAACTGGAGCTAGGCCAATAAGAGCATTAACTGAGCGTGAAAGCGTTGTGCGCCCAATGACTATTGCCGCCTGTGGGACTAAAACGCTCCTTACTTGTGGCGATGTTAAGAGAATAGATGCGTGTGCAACTGCATCGGGAAAGGAAAGGGGATCTTCAGCGATGATTGGCCAGTTAAGTTTCTTTGCAAACTTAGTAACTTCATCGGTGCTCAAGCCCCCACGATCATGACCGATTACCAAAACGCCTCTAGTAGCTTGAATCTTTAATGTGCTCGCCTTCTTGCGGGGCTTGAACACTATGGGTGAGCTTTTAATTTCATCTAACCAGCTAGTTGAATCATCAGGTAGTAACGGCTCGGCAAATTGAAGATTTAAATGCACTGGGCCAAATCGCAGACTATCTAAGGGAAGTTCCATCGGAAAAACTGGTCCATCGATATCGGCAAAATAGCGCACCGCCTTACCAAAGATGCGCGCTTGTTCAGTTGTTTGATTTGCACCAGTTCGCCGCAGCATGGCCGGACGATCAGCTGTTAAAACAAGTAGCGCTGCATTGGTGTGGTTGGCCTCTAATACCGCTGGATGATAATTAGCAACTGCCGTACCACTTGTACAAACAACTGGAACTGGTCTCCCAGTTGATTTCACTAAACCTAAAGCAAAGAATGCAGCCGTGCGCTCATCTATCCGCATGTGAATTTTAATTAATCCTCGGGTAGCTGCTGCGTTAAATGCCAGGGATAAAGGGGCGTTTCGAGAACCTGGTGAGATTACAACGTCAGTGATTCCGGCTTCAATAATCTGACGGGCAATTACGCGTGCTAAGGATGTTGATGTACTCATTGACTCCACCCATTCGCTTCCGCAGTTGATTGAGCACCTGCGCTCCATGTCATTCGAATTCTATTCTTCCACCAGTTTAGGCGCTCATTAGAGACTGCAAGCTTGCTTAATGCAGACGAGTTAGGGATTACATCTTGAACTTCTATAGCTCCATCGATAATGGCAAGTTCGGCGACATCTACGGCAAGTAAGGCACCAGTGCCTAGTCCGCAGGCAAAATCTAAAGTCGGAAGAGCTGCTGCAAGTTTTAATCCATGCGAGATTCCTACTGCACTCTCTAAAGCACTAGAAACGGCCACAGGTAATTGATGATGTGCAGCAATTTCCATTGCGCGAGTAACTCCGCCCAATGGCGCAACCTTCAGCATAAGAATGTCTACGGCACCTGAGAGGTCGACTTTAAAAGGATCTTTCGCCTTTCTAATTACTTCATCACCGACAATTCTTACATCGGTGCGTAGTTTCAACTCACGCAGCTCTTCAATAGTAAAACAAGGTTGTTCTACATACTCAATTTCACCAACTTGTTCCAAAAACGTGCAGGCCTGATCGACGCTCCATAAACCATTAACATCTATTCGGATGCCGGCATCTGGACGAAGCTGGCGTACATGATTAATACGGGCTAAGTCAGCTTCAATATCGCTACCGACTTTAATCTTGACGGTTTTGGCACCAGTAAATGAGCTCAGAATCTCGGCAATCTCATCAGGGTTATCAAGTGCCGGCATGGTTGCATTTATCGCAATTTTATTTCTTAGTGGCACCGGTGTTTTAACATATGCCGCTTCGACCGCACTCAATAGCCACGGTACTGATTCTTCATAACTATATTCAAGAAAAGGCGAGAACTCTCCCCATCCCATGGGTCCTTCAAAGAGTGCAACCTCACGTGAGGTGACGGAGCGAAAATCCGTCTTAGTTGCAAGAGCTACAACTTTGAGTGAACCTAGGATTGAATCAAGCATTTATTATGGGCGCTTAGGAAATTTCTTAAAATCAGGAGCTCGCTTTTCTTTGTAAGCATCTCGCCCCTCTTGCCCCTCTTCGCTCATATAAAACAGAAGCGTTGCATCTCCGGCTAACTGTTGGACTCCTGCTAAACCATCATCGGCTGCGTTCAAACTAGATTTTAACAAGCGAAGTGCAAGTGGTGAGTTACGAAGCATTTCTCGACACCATGAAACTGTTTCGGCCTCTAACTCTGCAACCGGCACAACCGTGTTAACTAATCCCATTGCTAGAGCCTCTTGCGCATCGTATTGGCGCGTCATGAACCATATCTCGCGTGCCTTCTTCTGGCCGACGTGCGCTGCTAATAAACCAGCACCGTAGCCACCGTCGAAGGAGCCAACCATTGGTCCTGTCTGGCCAAACTTTGCATTATCTGCAGCCACAGTTAAATCGCAGACAACGTGTAAAACATGTCCTCCGCCAACTGCCCAGCCTGCAACCATCGCTACAACTGGTTTAGGGGTCCGACGAATCTGAACCTGCAGATCCAAAACATTCAATCTGCCAATTCCCTTTTTCGATAACTTATCATCGCCCAGATAGCCGTCATCCCCGCGAACACTTATATCTCCGCCTGAACAAAAAGCCTTAGTGCCCTCTCCAGTCAAAATAATTACGCCGATATCTTCATTGTCGCGCGCCAAGTGGAAAGCTTCGATCAACTCAATAATTGTTTGAGGGCGAAATGCATTGTGAAGTTCGGGGCGGTTAATTGTGATTTTGGCAATGCCATCACCCATTTGATATTTGATATCGGTGAAGTTTTCCCCGCCAGGAGCCTGAATCCAACTAGGGATCTCACGGCTACCAAACTCGCGATTAATCGGCTTACTCACATTTCCTCATTTCATTCGTTGCTAGCGATAGCCTACGGCTGCTATGGACATCACGTCACAACGAGAAGTATTGCGAATTCGCCCTAACTGTGAAATCCCGCAGTTAGCGGGGCAAATCACAGCCGCACTGGCGCAAAACGGCCCTGCCCTTGGCTTTGGCGAACTTCGCTCTAAGTCGGTCGCCAATGATATTTCCATCGTTGTTGCCACTAGCGGCAGCACCGGATTAGTCAAAGAGGTCGCATTTTCCAAAAGCGCCCTAATTGCATCGGCCGATGCCTCCAATAGTTTTGTTGGTGCATCATTTGGTGCGCAGTGGTCACTACTACTTCCAGTTACTCACATCGCTGCCGTTAATGTAATTATTCGGTCGCTTCAAGTTGGAACAGTTCCAATTGACCTGCGCAATTTCGACGGCGAATATCCTCAAGTAGATTTTACTTCGATTGTTCCAACTCAATTATTTCGCGCTCTCAATTCAGATGAGCGGTTATTGCGTCATTTGCAAGGCGCTAAAGCAATATTGGTTGGAGGTGCGGCACTGTCACAATCACTTCGCACTCAGGCTGAAGATGCAGGAATCCATATTATTGAAACATATGGAATGACAGAGACTTGCGGAGGTTGCATCTACGACGGACAAGGTCTCGATGGCGTTGAGTTCGCAATTACTGCCAGAGGAGTAATTAAGATTCGTGGCACTGTACTTGCAACTAGCTACTTGAACTCAGCTGAACAATTCGGCGCAGAAGATGGCTGGTTTATCACAAATGATCTTGGCAAGATTACAAATGGGGTTTTGCGTGTTCTGGGTCGAGCCGATGATGTAATTATCAGCGGAGGAGAAAATCTTTCACTGACAGGTGTTGAGGCAACACTTTCAGTTCGATATCCCGATCTAGAGTGTTCGGCATTTGCTGTTAATGACGCGCAATGGGGACAGGCGTTTCACTTAGCAATCGTTGGCGAAGCCAATCAAACCGAGATTTCACATTACTTAGAAGCAGCCCTTGGTGGAATTGCAAAACCAAAGGGTATTCATTCAGTCGACTCACTACCATTGCTCGGTATTGGCAAAGTAGATCGCTTGGCTCTAGCGAAGATGGTGAAAGATGAATAGATGGATTCTCGGAGCCCGCCCGCGCACTCTTCCGGCGGCAATCGCCCCAGTTTTAGTTGCATCTTCATTGGCAGGCAGTGATTTCAACTGGTTCCGTGCCGCCCTTGCTCTCAAGGTCGCAGTCTGGCTACAAATTGGTGTGAACTTTGCAAATGATTACTCCGATGGAGTTAAGGGAACCGATACACATCGCATAGGACCTACACGCTTAGTCGCCAGCGGATTGGCCACTGCGAGAAGTGTAAAGATGGCAGCTTTCATCTCATTCGGTATCGCATCGATCTGTGGTCTCTGGTTGGCGATATTAACTTCGCCTATTCTGATAGCCGTTGGTGTCATATCTATTGGGGCAGCCTGGAGTTACACAGGAGGTCGTAAGCCATATGGCTACAGTGGTTTCGGTGAGATCTCCGTCTTTGTCTTCTTTGGATTAGTTGCAACCGTTGGAACCTTCTATGTCCAAACCCAAACTATTACTGCAATGAGTTTCATTGTCGCCATTCCAATGGGGGCGCTTTCGTGTGCAATCCTTGCAATCAACAACTTACGAGATTTAGCGCAAGATGCACTGGTTGGAAAGAAGACTCTTGCGGTACGTATGGGGGATAACACTGCACGGCGTGCTTTTGTCGCCCTCCTTGTTATTGCACATTCTGCCGCGATTGCTACCTTCAAACCCACAGCGCTCTTAACCTTGCTCGTGGCACCGCTTACATTCTCGCTAGCCCGTCAAGTAATGGGTGGCACAAGTGGCACGGCATTAATTCCACTCTTAGGTAAGACTGGAAAACTCCAACTCATCTTTTCAGCAATCTTTGCAGTGGCCTTAGCGATACAATAAAACCATGTCACGCATCATTCCATTGGTTCTAGTCTTTGGTGCAACGATTTATGCCCTCATTGATTGTGCCCGTGCCGATGAGTCTCAGATAAAGAATCTTCCAAAGTGGGGCTGGCTACTATTGATAATCCTTCTGGGGCCACAAGCCCTTGCGATTGGGCCAATCTCTTATTTAATTGCCGGAAGAAATAAACCTAAAGGTTACAAGCGACCACAGCGAAAAATCTTGCCGCCAGATGATGATCCCGATTTCTTGGGAAAGCTTTAAAGTCCCGAATACGTATGTTTTCCAGTACCCCAAACATTTACGTATACGTAGTTAAATAGAAATGTTGAACCGGCAAATAAACATAGCCAGGCTGCTCGGCGACCGCGCCAACCAATAGTCACACGTGCATGTAAATACGCTGCATATGCAACCCATGTAATGAAGG
Source organism: Candidatus Planktophila sp. (assembly GCA_964203745.1). Classification (GTDB taxonomy): domain Bacteria; phylum Actinomycetota; class Actinomycetes; order Nanopelagicales; family Nanopelagicaceae; genus Planktophila. The sequence goes on along the minus strand of CAXNOC010000003.1, from coordinate 33,338 downwards.
CCCACGTCTCTTTTGGATCCCAGCCCCAATAACGGCCCCATGCACTCTCAGCCCATATCGCCCCAGCAATTACAGCGAATGTCCATAGTGGAAAGACAAATGCCACTAGGCGATAGGAGAGTTGATCTAGATATTCAAGAGATGGCAGACGCTTAGCCCATGCGGTGCGCTCACCCTTTGACTCCATCGAATCTAAATATAAATATGCAGCTGCGATTGCATTAGCGAGTAAGAAGACTCCGCCGGAAATTATCGCCGCTGAGACGTGAATTACTAACCACGTTGATTTAAGAGCTGGAACAAGTGGTGCACTTGGACGATACAAAACGGCAACAGCAGTACCAAGTGTAAGTAGAACTGCAATTGAAACCAACAGACCTAACCATCGTAAATCATATTTGCGAAGGGCAGCGAGGTAGGCTCCTGAAAAAGCCAGTGCTCCAGTAATTGAAAACTCGTACATATTTCCCCATGGCACGCGACCTGCAGATACTCCGCGAGCAATAACTCCGGCGAATAAAAGCAGGAATCCTAGAATCATCATCGCCGTTGCGATGCGTGCAACTTTTTCAGTGCGTTTGTAATCAAGAGTTTTGGTAGATGTCGCATCGGTAATTCTCACTGCCCAAGCTGTTTCTACTGCATGCGCAAAGAAAGAAAGGGTATAGACGGCCATTGATGAGTAGATCAAATAGTTAGAGAGGTAGGCCCATGTACGTGACATTTATTTCTCTCCCTTTAAAACAGTAACAAAGTTAGCCATCTCTTGCTCTAAGCCAGGCGCTGCATTCTTTGCAAGTCCTGCGACTTCAACTGCCTCTCCGACGCGGATCCAAATTCTGCGACGACGAGTAAATAAAGATGCAAGCAGACCAAGGATGGCAACAATAGCGCCGAGGAGTGCAAAGTTCTTGCCGGGATCATCGACGATTTGTAGATTCACCCACTGCACATAGCCTTCAAAGGTAATTGAACCCCCCGCGTAGGAAAAGCTCTCACCTGGCTTTAATGATTTCAATCCAAGGTTTTTCATTGCAGATGTATCAATGCGATAGACCGACTGCGGAACACCTGAATCTAAGCCAAGGTCGCCTCCCCATGCCGAAAGTAATAGCCGGGGATCAAGGGCCTGAGGGAAGACGCTAATGGCACCATTGCCATCGCTACGGGCATATGTCGGTACAAATGAACCGACAAAACCTACCGGCGGATTCGCATCCGGAACCTTTATCGCACCGATTGATCGCAGATTCGCATCTTGGGGCAAAAATGGAACTGGCCCCTGCATCGCGACATTTCCCTCTGAATCTCTGACAGTCACAATCGGTGAATAGCCATTGGCCTGCAAATAAATCTTTGTGCTTCCAATTGCAAGAGGCGAGTTAACTTTAATGACATGCTTTTCAACGCTCGTTAAATCTCCGCGCCGCAAAGAAATATTAAGTGTGTAATCCTCCGGGGCATTTGTAACCACGTTATAGGTTGCATCAAACTTGTCTATGGTGATGATGAAACTTCCTAATTTTCCATCTTTAAATAGCTTTCCGTAAGCCAGCGAGTCATAGCTAGTCGGTGTATTAACAAATCGTTCACCAACATTGAGAATCGCCTCTCCTCGCATTCCAAAGAGGGATGAGAATGAGATTCCGAGCAAGATTAAGATCAAGGCAAGATGGAAGAATAGGTTGCCGGTCTCGCGCATAAATCCCTTCTCTGCCGAAATGCTTCCATCTTTTTCGAGGGTTCTAAAGCGATTAGCTTTAAACCACTTTCTTGCCGTTTCAAATTCATTTCCACCAGCTACCCACGTTGAATGAAACTCCATACGATTTAGATTTTTAGGTGTCGTTGGAGGTAGTGCGCGAGCGGCATGAAAATGCTCCAGAGCTCGTGGCAGAACACATCCGATAAGTGAGATGAAGAGAAGTATGTAGATCGCGCTAAACCACGGTGAGCCATAGACATCAAATAGAGATAGTCGATCCATCCACCGCGAGAGTTCAGGTGAGCTCTTAAATGCCGCGCTCACTGCCATTGGATTTTGAGTCCTCTGTGGAATTAAAGAGCCCGGAACGGCTGCAATACCCAAGAGCATTAAAAGGATTAAGGCTGTGCGCATACTTGTTAGTTGGCGCCATCCATAACGAAATAAACCAAGGCCAGTTAACTCTGGTAACTCGATCTCTTGGCTCATTTACACAACCGGAATAAAATCGGAGATAAGAGCACGTATCGAGTTCATAATCTGTCCCCACGCACCGGTTACTTGCAAGAGGCCAATTACTATTAGGAATACTCCGCCGATTTTGGATATCAAATCGCCGCGGTGGACAAGAAATTTACGAAGCCTTTGTGAGCGATCAAGAAAAACACCCGATGCAATAAAGGGAAGTCCTAGTCCAAGTGAGTAACCAAAGGAGAGCACGGCGCCTCGCACTGCACTCGACTCTTGAAAAGCAAGGGTCTGTACGGCGGCAAGTGCTGGCCCAATGCATGGTGTCCAGCCGATGCCAAATAGGAAACCCAGTACTGGTGCACCAATTAGGCCGCCCGTGGTCTTCATCTGTGGTCTAAATGTTGGCGCCATCGGAAACTTACCGAGAAATAAAAATCCCAAGAAAATAGTTAACAAGCCCAGGACTCTGGAAATCACATCTTCATGTGCTGATAATTGATTACCTAATCCACCAAAGACGGCTCCATAAGAGATGAATACGATTGAAAATCCCAATACAAATAGGAGTGATCCTAAAAATACTTTGCCACGATTGGCTGAAAACCCTGCAGCAAAAGAGAGGTAACCAGGAACTAAGGGTAGAACACATGGCGATAGAAAAGAGATTAATCCGGCAATAAGTGCCACTGGAAATGCGGTGATTAGGAATCCGCTAAAAATCTGTTCTACAAAGAAATCCTTCATTCGCCGCTCACAGATTCAATTAACTGAGAGAGAGATGCGACGGTAACTTCACCTGAGATTCGCGCTGCAACTCTTCCTTCTCTATCAATAACAACGGTCGACGGAATCGCATTCGCAGCTATCGAGCCTTTAAAGCCAAGCAGAATCGAATCATCGATAAGAGTCGGATAAGGGATTGCAAATCTACGCTGAAAAGCCTCCGCTGTTGGTGGATTATCACGTGTCAAGATTCCAACAAAAGTAACTTCGTTATATTTCTTTGAGAGTGCGATCAGCGTTGGAATCTCTGCACGACATGGTGCGCACCATGAGGCCCAAACATTTACGACTGTCACTCTGCCAAATGCATATGAATAATTAGTACCAGAAAGGGTCATGCCAGCCAATGCTGGAGCTTGAATACGATCAGAGGCTTTGATCATTGTTACGGCACCATTGCCGGATACAAAACTCTCTTGCGCGCTTGATGATCCCCCACCGCTGCAGCTGGTCAAGGCAAATACAGCTACTGCTATTGCAATGCCCAGATTCAGTCGTCTCATTTTATTTCTTTGGCAAGAGATGGCGCGCGGGCTCGGAGTATGTAAGGCCAGAGATGAGTCCATCATCATCGAAATGAACGCTAGTAACCGACGCCAGTGAGCATTCACGCTTTCGAGGATCATGTAGTAATCGACGGCTTTCGATCGCACTTCGTAGAATCCAGATTGGAAGTTGGTGCGAAACGCAGATTGCATCTTTACCCTTTGCCGCATCGCGTGCAGCAAAAACCGCTGCAAGCATTCTCGTAATTTGCTCCTCATACGGTTCGCCCCACGATGGTCGCCACGGATTCCACAAATGTTTCCATGCAGCTGGGTGACGCAGTACCCCATCGCCAACGCCAAATGGCTTTCCCTCAAAAACATTGGCCGCTTCAATCAAACGCTCATCAGTTGTAATTGAAATTTTATGTGCCGCAGCTATAGGAGCGGCCGTCTCTTGGGCCCGTTGCAAAGGAGAGACATGCAACGCTCCCAAATCAATCGACTTGGACCAATCGCCAAGGGTCTGAGCCATCTCAAGACCACGCTTGGACAAACTCCACCCAGGTTGGCGGCCGTAGAGAATCTTGCCTGGGTTTTCAACTTCACCGTGACGAATCACATGGACGGTTGCACTCATTGGCTAAGCATAAAGCGTCTCTAACCGACCAAGTTCGTTAAGGTAGTGACATGGCACTCACGGCGAAAAGAGCGGCCTTTTTTGATGTCGATAACACGCTTATCCGTGGCTCTACGATCTATTTTCTTGGTCGCGGGATGTACCAGCGGGGCTTCTTCACGAAAAAGGACATCTCGCGTTTTGTATTAGCCAATCTTAGATTTCGCTTAACAGGAAAAGAGAATAAAGAGGAGATCGCGCGTTTTCAAAAATCGGCAACTGATTTTATTGGTGGACATAGCGTGAAAGATATTGAGGCAATCGCCCAAGAGATTTACGATGAGTTTGTATCTCCCGCAATTTGGCAGGGCACAATCGATATCGCGCAAAAACATCTTTCAAATAATGAAGAAGTCTGGTTAGTAACTGCAGCCCCTGAAGATATGGCGGTTTTAATCGCTAACCGATTGGGATTCACTGGAGCTTTAGGCAGCAAAGCAGAAATCAAAGATGGTTCCTATACAGGAGCAATGAATGGCGCACTTTTGCATGGAAAAGAGAAAGTGATGGCAGTGCAGGATTTGGCAAAACGTACTGGCTTAGATCTTACGAATTGCTATGCATACTCCGATAGCCATAATGATTTGCCGCTTTTGCAGTGCGTTGGCCATCCTTCGGTAATTAATCCCGATGCAATTCTGGGACTTCGCGCAATGGCAGAGGGTTGGCCAATACATGATTTTCGAAGAGCGCGCTTTATTGGGCGAGCTGTATCTCCGATTGTGGTGCGCATCGCCGCCCTTGCCGCTTGGCTAACTCCCCGAAGGAAACGGCGTTGATTACCCAATAAGGGCTAAAGGCCAGTAATGTTAGCAAGTTATGGAAATGCGCTCCTTCTCCGACTACTTACGTAGTGTTGATGATGCTGCCTTTTTAACTTTATTTACTGCACGCCCCGATCTCATAACACCAGTGCCGCCAGATATTGCATCCCTTGCAGTGCGAGCATGTTCTGCCCCAAGTTTGGCGCGCGCAATCGACTCGCTTAATCAGTGGCAGTTTCAAGTGCTCGAAGCCGCGGGTGCACTTAACGAACCATTCTCGCTAAAGTCACTAGTTGCGCTCACAGATAAGGCCGCCGCAACTGCACTTGATTATTTGATTTCAATCGGTCTTGTCTATCCATCAGATGATGGGATGCGACTTCCATCGCAGCTTCGCGATGTCATCGGAAATGAGCCAGCAGGTCTTGGCCCAGTATCAATGGCCAAACTCAAACTAGCTGAATTAGATGATGCACCACTTGACGCAAAAAAAGTATTAGAGCGCCTTATCTGGGGACCTCCGCGCGGGAGCGTTGGAGATATAAAGAATCCAGGGCCTGGAGTTGCTTGGCTACTCGAACGAAAGTTTCTCGTCCCATTAGATCAGCGAACAGTTATTTTGCCTCGAGAAGTAGGTATTTACCTGCGCGGAGGCAAAACACATAAAGAAAGCTTTGTAACTGCGCCCGCTCTAACTGGAGCTAAGCGAGATGAACGTCAAGTTAATCTTGCTGCGATTGCAAACATTTCCACGGTGCTGCGTTGGGTGGAAGAGCTTCTGAATTTCTGGGCTGAAGAACCTGCCGATGCATTGCGAGCAGGAGGGCTCGGCGTTCGTGATCTAAAAATAATTGCAAACCATTTAGGTGTTGACGAATCATGCTCGGCCTTCATTACCGAGTTGGCTTATTTAACATCGTTGATAAGTATCGATGCCGATGATCGCATTATGCCGAGTAACAAGTTTGATATCTGGCTTATGCAAACGCCTGCCGATCGTTGGCAGGCAATCGCATCGGCCTGGCTTATTACTTCACGCGTCAGCGGTTTAGTAGGCAGAGCTGAAGCTAAGAACGTTGCAGCACTTGGCCCCGAACTTGATCGCGTCAATGCAGCGCGGGTTCGTGCGCTAACGCTTTCAATTCTAAGGGAGCACGAATCTCTTGCTCCAGATACGGCATCTTTTATTGAACTCATGAAGTGGCGAGCCCCGGTTCGTCGAAACTCTTCATTACAAGAGGAGTTGTCTACATGGACGCTTCGCGAAGCCGAGTGGCTTGGAATTACTGGGCAGGGCGCCATCTCTAAATATGGTGTCGGCTTCCTAACCGGAGATGATTTAAATGTTATAAATGAAGATCTTCCTAAGACGGTCGATCACATACTTATTCAAAGCGATAACACCGCAATTGCTCCGGGACCACTCGAGCATGAGATTTCTCAACAGTTAGCGATTATGGCTGAAATTGAAAGTCGCGGTGGTGCAACTGTTTATCGCTTTAGCGAAGCCACGATCAGACGAGCTTTAGACCATGGAAAAACAGGGGATGAGATTAAGGCTTTTCTAATCAAAACCTCTAAAACCCCGATGCCGCAGCCACTTGAATATCTCATCGCAGATGTTGCAAAGAAACATGGAAAATTACGTGTAGGAAATACATCCTCATTTATTCGCTGCGAAGATACCTCGCTCATCGCGCAAATCATGAAGGATAAGAAATTAGAAGTTCTAGCCCTTCGTCGAATTGCACCTGAAGTTGTCATTTGTGATCACGATGCCGCAGATGTGATGCGCGTGCTTCGCGAATCTGGATATCTTCCAGCAGCTGAATCGGCTAATGGTTTGATGCTTATGGGGGCACGTGCAAATCGCGCACTCACTAAGCCACGACCACCACGAGTTATTGGTGAGATTGAGATTCCGAGTGAGGATTTATTGAACTCTGCAATACGAGCGATCCGCACTGGTGAGAAATCAAGTCACAAGCAAACGCGGTTACGACAAGTTGCAAATGAAGCCCTTGGCGCGCTTCCCCGTAGCACCGCCAATGAAACTATGGATTTAGTAAATAGATTTATTGCCGAAGAAAAATCCCTCTCAATCGGATATGCCGATAACAACGGCTCTGTTACTCATAGAATTATCGATCCAATTCGAGTCAGCGCAGGAGCCTTAATCGCTCGAGATCACGCAACAGGTGAGGTCCAATCCTTCCGAATTCCACGCATCACCGGCGTAGCACCGCTATAGACTTATCCCATGTTGTCTGAGCTAGAAAAACTTGTACGGTTGGAATCACCAACTGATGATCTAGAGGCCTGTCGCGAAGTAATGAAACTCGCTAGCGACATCGCGCGCGATGTTCTCGGCTCACCTGCTCAGATTCGAGAGATTAATGGGCGCCCAGTATTTTGGTGGGGCGCAGAAAAACCAGATGTAGTCGTTCTGGCGCATCTAGATACCGTTTGGCCAAAGGGATCTTTTCAACCTTTATGGAGTGTTAAAGATAATGCCGCAACAGGCCCAGGTATTTTTGATATGAAGGCTGGATTTATTCAAGCTCTTTTTGCAATGAAGGGGATCGATGGCTCTGCCGCCCTTGTTGCAACAAGTGATGAAGAAACTGGCAGTGCCACAAGCAAAGAGTTCATTAAAGAGATTTCAGCGCAAGCAAAAGCGGTTTTAGTTCTTGAAGCCTCTTTAAATGGCATGGTTAAAACCGGTCGTAAAGGCACTGCGATGTACCAAGTAAAGATTCATGGCAAGGCCTCTCATGCAGGTCTTGAGCCAGAAAAGGGTATTAACGCCACCGTCGAAATGGGGCATGCAATTCTGGCTCTCGCAGGCCTTGAAAATAAAGAGTTAGGAACAACTGTTGTTCCAACAATGTTGCGCTCTGGCAATACGACTAACACTGTTCCGGATCTTGCCGTGCTTGATGTCGACATCCGCTCCTTTTCTATGGATGAACTTCAACGGGTAGATGCTGCAGTTAGAAATTTGAAGGCAGTAAACCCGCAGGCTCGATATGAAATCACTGGAGGATTTAATCGCCCTCCACTGGAGACAACTTCAACGCTAGCTTTGTATGAGCGTGCAGAGCGAGTTGCCAAATCATTGGGCATGCCAGCTATCGGCCATGCATCCGTAGGAGGTGCAAGCGATGGAAATTTTGCAGCTGCTGCTGGCGCACAAGTTTTAGATGGTTTAGGAGCAGTTGGTGATGGAGCACATGCTGCACATGAGTGGGTAGATATAACAACTCTAGAAAGCCGAAGCGCGCTTTTGCACGCACTCATCAAGGACATTCTCAATGACTGATGGCCCATTAATCGTTCAAAGCGATAAAACACTTCTACTCGACATAGACCACCCTCTTTCAACAGAGTGCCGCCGGGCGATTGCACCATTTGCCGAGCTCGAGCGCTCCCCTGAACACATACATACATATCGATTGACGCCACTCGGGCTCTGGAATGCACGTGCTGCAGGACATGATGCTGAACAAGTAATTGACACACTTATTAAATATTCACGCTATGCAGTTCCGCACTCAATCTTGATTGACGTTGCCGAAACAATGTCTCGCTATGGTCGTTTGCGTTTAGAGGCCGATCCAGTGCATGGCTTGATTCTTGTTACGACAGATACCGCAGTTTTAGAAGAGGTTATTCGCGCCCGCAAGATTGCGCCTCTATTAGGCGCACGAATCGATGCACAAACAATTGCGATTTTACCTAGTCAGCGCGGAGCAATTAAACAGTCACTGCTGCGTCTAGGTTGGCCAGCTGAGGACTTTGCTGGTTACGTCGATGGTCAAGCCCACCCTATTGAATTGGTTCAAAAGGATTGGAAAATTCGCCCTTATCAAGAGCTAGCTGCAGAGGGCTTTTGGCATGGCGGCTCGGGCGTTGTAGTTCTACCTTGCGGCGCAGGCAAAACAATTGTCGGTGCAGCTGCAATGGCCCATGCGAAGGCGACAACTTTGATCTTGGTTACAAATACCATCGCTGCCCGTCAGTGGCGTGAAGAGTTATTAAAGCGCACAACTTTGAATGAAGATGAAATTGGCGAGTACTCAGGAGCTAAGAAAGAGATTCGGCCAGTAACTATCGCCACATATCAGGTGATGACAAAGAAAAAGAATGGCGTTTACGCACATTTAGATCTCTTTGATACTCATGACTGGGGCTTAATAATCTATGACGAAGTGCATTTATTGCCGGCACCAATCTTTCGCTTTACCGCCGATATCCAATCTCGCCGCCGCTTGGGTCTGACTGCAACTTTGGTACGAGAAGATGGCATGGAGGGTGAAGTCTTTTCTCTCATCGGGCCAAAGCGCTATGACGTTCCTTGGAAAGAGATTGAGTCACAGGGTTACATTGCACCTGCTGAATGCATCGAAGTCCGCGTTAACTTAACAGAGGCCGAGAGATTGCTATATGCAACTGCAGAGCCCGAAAATCGCTATCGAACCTGCGCAACAACTCGCACTAAACGCAATGTTGTTGAAGCATTAGTAGAAAAACATTCTGGAGAGCAGATTTTGGTGATCGGTCAGTACATCGACCAGTTAGATGAGCTCTCAGAAACGCTCGGTGTCCCATTAATTAAGGGTGATACTCCAATAAAAGAGCGCGAGATTCTCTTTAACAAGTTTAGAACTGGTGAGATCACCTGTTTAGTTGTCTCTAAAGTTGCTAACTTTTCTATTGATCTACCAGATGCCACTATTGCAATTCAAGTTTCCGGCGCATTCGGTAGCCGACAAGAAGAGGCCCAGCGACTAGGAAGAATTCTTCGACCAAAGTCAGATGGAAGAAGTGCAAAGTTTTATTCTGTAATCTCTCGCGACACAATCGATCAAGATTTTGCGCAAAACCGCCAGCGCTTTTTAGCAGAGCAGGGCTATTCTTACAAAATTATTGACGCTGACGATGTTTTTCAAGGGAAGATCTGAAGCGTTCTGGATCAACCCTAAAGAAGTCATGATGTACTCCATCAATCTGTATCACTGGAATCTGCTCACCATAGAGCTTCTCTAAACTCTCATTGCCGTCGATATAGATTTTTTCGACGCTAAAATCTAATTCATCCGACAGTCCTTCAAGTAGCGCTATAGCAACATGACAGAGATGGCAACCATGGCGGGTGAAAACAGTAACTACGCATCTGGCAAACCTGTCAGTTTGCTTAGAAAGCCCTCTATCTGCACTATCGACCATGGTGGAATCATCTCATCTTGGTAGTGTTTACGCTTATGCGGAGTAAGTACTTTAATCATCTACGAGTTGCGGCGATCACTGCCGCCCTCGTGGGCTCCCTTCTGAGTGCGCCTTCCGCTGAAGCTCTTTTCTTAAAAGTTCCTGGCACTCAATGGGGTCATGTATATGCCGGAACCAATCCCGTAACAACAACTACTCCTCGACCAAAGTATGCAGTCGGGGTTGCAAAATCAACATTCACTGTAACTTATAACAATTTTCCCGACTGGGCAAAGAGCGAGGTGCAGGCAGCCGTTGATGTTTGGTCAGCAAACTTCGCATCGACTGTTCCAATCACTGTCGATGCATCATGGGGGCGTTCAAGTTCATGGGGAATTCTTGGTAGTGCAAGGCCCGTAAATTTCTTCTCATCATTTGCAGGCGCACCCGATCAATCACTCTGGTACACGTCAGCCCTTGCTAATGCTCTCGCAGGAAAAGATCTCGATAAAGCAAATCCAGATATTGTTATTCAAGTTAATTCAAATGGTGGATGGAACACTCGTGGAGATGGGTTGCCAACGCAGCGAGAGTACGATCTTCAATCCGTCTTCTTGCATGAGATAGCTCATGGAATTGGCTTCATATCAAATGATGCCTACGACATCAACTTTGGTGTTGCTAGCCTTGATCAACCGACACCTTTTGATGCCTATGCTCAAACTCCAGATAACCAACGATTATCTGATTTACCATCGCCATCAAAAGAGCTTGCACGGGCGCTCACTTCCAGTCTCGTTTGGTCGGGACAGAATGCAATCAATGCCAATGGTGGGGTCAAGCCAAAGTTGTACACGCCTTCTGACTACGAACCTGGATCTTCAACTAGTCACTTAGATGAAGCGACATTTTCCAAGTCTGGTCTTGACTCAGTAATGACTCCTAATTTAGATCCTGGTGAAATATTCAAAGAGCCAGGGCCGTTAGTTCTTGCCATGCTTCAAGATATGCGCACTAAACCACCAGCGGGAGTGGCCGTTGGATTACCCCAATCGCCCCGCAATGTTCAGGCATTTACTGCCGATTCATCGGCACTTATTTCATTTGATCCCCCGGTTAACTTACGCACAGCGCAGATTAATGAATACATAATAAAGAATGTTAAGACCGGGGTTGAAAAACAGGCGTTATCCAGTCCCATGCTTGTAGGAGGTTTAAAAAATGGTACCTCTTATACATTCACCGTTGTAGCTAAGAATGCCCTTGGAGTATCTGAGCCTGCGGTGACTAAGGCCATTATTCCGCAGGCGGGCTGGAAGAGTACGGTCTTAGATAGCGGTGCCGATGGAAAATCAATTGCTAGCACAACATTTAACGGCAAACCTGCAATTGCTTATACCGATACTAAGAGCGGGGATTTAAAACTCGCAACCTTTGATGGCAAGCTCTGGAAGAAAGTGACCGTTGACGGTGCAGGTGGTTCGAGTGGACGCACATCGCATTCAATAAATAGCCCTGTCTCACTATGCGTAAATGGCAGTGGTATAAAACAGACCCTACATATTTTTTATAGTGACACCACAGATAAAGATCTTCGGTATGCAGTTTTTAATGGGAAGAGCTTTGCGTTTGAAGTTGTCGACGGCGACGGCCCCCTTGTTAATAACTATGAAGATCCAGTTCGAGTACGAACATCTAGCGACCTAAGTATGACAAATGCATGCATAGCAACGTCTAACAGCGTGCAGGTCTTCTATCGTGATGAAAGCCAGGGTATTTTACTTGGTGCAACTAAACTGAAAGCGGCACCGTGGATTTATGAGTTAGTCGATGGCGATCGCAAAACCGATGGTCGATCCACTGGTGATGTTGGTTTTCACTTACAGGCAACCTTTGATGGAAGTAAAACTTACGTTTTGTACGACTCAGTTATAAGTGTTAATCAGAAGAAAGATATCTCTGCCGGTGCAGTACGCCTTGCAACTCGAATTGGAAATGACCCAACTGGATGGGCGTATCAGACACTTGATCTCTCTACAGATGAGGCCTCTGTCTTTGGATATGACGTCGCGCTATCTAAGGTAAAGGGCGATGTAATGGCGGCCTGGCTTGCCACATCAATGGCCTCCTTTCCTAAACCTGATCAAATCCGCTGGGCTCTGCTGAGCGCACCACTTGCCATTTCAAAGATGACAACTGAAAACTTTGGCTCACCAGGTGCCTATTTATCTGTCGATGGAAGAACCATCATCTTTAACTGCCAGGAGCGCTTGTGTGCGCTGGATACGAGCAAGAGTGAGACAGGACAATCGGCAATTCGCTTAGTGCGTAGTAGCCAAGGCAATGAACCAACACAAAGTGCATGGGTAACCGTCAATAAGGTCAAGTATTTGCTAGCAACTGTCAGTAATAAATTGGCTCTGCTAAAACCTTAATTACGGGAGAGTGTAGATTGATAAAAGATCTGAATTTGTGCTCATGCATAGAACACCTAGCTCTTTACTTTTAACTAATCCAATTACTTCCTGCTGAGCTAAAGGTGCGCTAAATGCGCCGGTAATAACGCCTTTAGAATCAAAAGCTAAAAGAATCGGTTGCGGTTTTTTCGGCTTCCAGCTACTTAACTGCGTAATTGCTCCGGTCGAATTAAACAAGGCATAAGTTGAGCCAAGAGTAATGACGGGTCCAGTTGATAAGAACCGATAAGTCCACGCTGGTACAAAGGCGTTAGAGAACTTAGTCACCGCACTTTCAATCTTTGAACCTGTCGTAACACTTCCTCCAAGGAGAAGGGTAGATGTTGCGCTATTCCAGTTTCGCTCTGCTTTGATCGCAGAGCTGCGTACAACCTTGAGTATTGCGTTGGTTGCCGAAATCTTTACAATGATTCCGTCAATCACTCCAGCTAATTTCTTGCCACCAATTGTTTCAGCGCTCGAACCAATGACCGTTAGCGTTGAGTCGCTGTGACGAACCACAGCATCTAGAGTTGTCGACTTCGCTCCAATTAGAAGTGGCTTTCCAAACCCACCTAATTCGTTGGTAGATATTACAAAACCTGCGCTGCCTTGTGAGGATTGAGTTAGGCCCACTAATGAGGCTCCGCTCTTGTCCACGGCCATCCCAGTAATTAATACAGGTGCGCTCTGCTGTGCGCTAAAGAGAGTTGGAACCGATGTTCCTGTCGGAATTTTCCAGAGTGCAACGGCGTCTAGCTGGGCGTTAAATATATCTGGGCTATTAACAACGTTATCTGGATTTAGTGGAGTGACTGACGTCGACGGTGCTGGGGTAGGGCTAGGACGAAGAAGTGAGGTTGAGCCTGCAATCCAAATATTTCCAGCCCCATCAACGGCCCCAGCAGTTGCGATAGATGGTGAATCTGGGTCTAGTGGAACTCTCCATAGCTCGCGTCCACTGGTATCTACTGCTCGAGCGAAGGATCTATCAACTGCAGTTCCAAAGAGAATTAGCGTTTTACCACTTACTACAAAGCCTGCAACATCATCACTCGAGTTAATTGTCGTTACTAACTTTAAATCTTTGACTGCAATCTTTGTAGGTGCAGCGTATGTGGACGGCACAAAGAGCAGTGATGAGATTAGAACCAGTGAGAGAAAGCGTTTCACGCAAGTTCCTGCGAGCGATCGCGGGCAGCTTTCATGGCGGCTGCAACGATTGTTGCAATCTGATCGGCGTCCAAGGATGCCAAAGCTGCGGCAGTTGTACCGTTAGGGCTCGTAACATTCTCACGCAAAGTTGTAGCGGATTTACCTGACTGCTCTAAAAGTTTTGCCGCTCCAACCATCGTTTGAACTGTCAGAGTTGTAGCAACATCGCGCGAGAGGCCAAGTTGTTCTGCCCCGTCGACCATCGCTTCAACAAATCTAAAGAAATACGCTGGCCCCGAACCACTCGTTGCCGTAACCGCATCCTGCAAATCCTCCGGCACTTCAACAACTTTTCCAGTTGCTGATAAGAAACCAGTAACAAATGCAGATTGTTCGACTGTGACCCTGTCGCCGAGTGATACTGCAGCCATCCCAGCACCAACTAAAGTCGCAGTATTGGGCATTACGCGCACAATTGGATTACCAGTTCCAAGGGCATCGGCAATATAGGCAATTTTCTTGCCTGCAGCAAAAGTGACTACAACGGCCTTTGAATTAATAGAGGCTTTAATTTCAGCAAGAACGCCTGCCATATCCTGTGGCTTCACGACAAGTAAGAGGACATCAGCGCTAGCAACGTTCTCGTGGATATCTCTCACCGAGATGCCATAACGAGCTACGAGTTCATCGGCTCGATCACTACGTTTTTCAGAGATAGTTATCAACTCTGGTGATACGCCATATGAAACAAGTGCAGCAATAAGAGCCTCGCCCATTACTCCGGCGCCGATTACACCGACTGGTATCGACTTACTCATTGTTCAAGCCTACCTGTTAAGCGTGTAGGCTCTGCGACTATGTCCGAAGTTAAGCCAGGTTTTGCACGCGATTGGGTTGAGTTCTCCGACCCTAGTGATCCAGATGAAATCTTTAAGTGCGACCTTACCTGGTTGACCTCTTACTGGACTTGTATTTACGGCGATGGCTGTCAAGGCGTATTTAAGAACCAACCAAATTCAGGCTGCTGCACCGAGGGTGCAATGTATACAGATGAAGATGACGAGGCTCGTACCGATAAAGCCGCAGCTTATTTAACTCCAGAGATGTGGCAGTTCTATTCAGAGGCCCGTCCTAAAAAACCCGGTGCCAAGCTGCGTATCTCTGAAAAAGATGAAGATGGCGATCGTAAAACACGTCGCGTAGAAGATGGTTGCATATTTTTAAATCGAAAAGGTTATGAGGCTGAAGGCTTCACTGGATCTTTTGGATGCGTTCTTCACCACTTGGCAGTTAAAGAAAACAGACACTTTGTAGATACCAAGCCCGATGTTTGTTGGCAGTTGCCCTTGCGTCGTAGCTTTGAAACTCGCGAGGTCGGCGAGCGCGAATATTCAATCACCGTTATCGGTGAGTACGAACGCCTTGCCTGGGGCGACGGCGGAGATGATTTCGATTGGTACTGCACGAGCAATACAGATGCCCATGTTGGCAAAGAGCCCGTTTATATTTCCAATAAGTATGAGCTGCAAAAGTTGATGGGCGAGATTCCTTATGCCGAACTCGCACGTCTGTGTGACATGCGCATGGCAGGAATCCGCGATGCCCAGTCACGCTCACTTCCGCTCTTTGTCATTCAACATCCAGCAACGCTGGCTGCAGCCAAGAAATAGTCAGTCCTTAGTTCTAGGCTCTACCCATGGCAAAAGTCGAAAAGGATCCCTTCCGCTGTACTGAGTGCGGTTGGACATCGCAAAAATGGGTGGGCCGCTGCGGAGAGTGCCAGGCATGGGGTTGCGTCGAAGAGGTTGCCGCTCCTAAGAAACTCTCACTCGTCCCAGGCCGCGTAACAAATAAGGCCACACCAATAGGCGATGTCGATCTGTCTGCAGCTCATGCACGTCCTACAGGCGTGAGCGAGCTTGATCGAGTTCTAGGTGGTGGTTTAGTTCCAGGTGCAGCGATTTTATTAGCGGGAGAACCTGGTGTCGGAAAATCTACGTTGCTACTTTCCGTTGCCGCGCAGACTGCATCTAAGGGTCTCTCGGCGCTATATATAAGTGGCGAAGAATCGGCATCACAGGTTCGCCTGCGTGCAGAACGCATAAAAGCCATCGATCCACTCCTATTTTTGGCATCTGAGACTGACTTAGGCGCTGTTATTGCACACATTGATGCAGTTAAACCACAACTGGTCATTATCGATTCAATTCAGACAATTGGTAGCTCAACTGCCGATGGTTCTCCCGGTGGTGTCACACAAGTGCGAGAAGTTGCCGGTGCTTTAATTCGAATCTGTAAAGATCGTGATATTACATTGTTACTGGTTGGACATGTTACAAAAGATGGATCCATTGCCGGTCCTCGTCTGCTCGAACATATCGTCGACGTAGTTTTGCAGTTCGAAGGTGAGCGCCATTCACGTCTTCGCTTAATCCGTGCAATCAAGAATCGTTTTGGGGCATCGGATGAGGTGGGATGTTTTGATTTAAGTGATGTTGGTATTGAATCGGTATTAGATCCCACTGGTTTATTTACATCCCGTCACACTGAACCCGTTCCGGGAACATGCGTCACCGTTACCCTTGAAGGGCGCCGACCACTACTGGCCGAAATTCAAGCCCTTGTTAGTCAAGGACGTGAGAATGATTTCGGTAATGCCCGCCGTGTTGTCTCTGGACTTGATTCAGCCCGAACATCGATGACGCTGGCAGTCCTCGAGCTTCGTGCGGGAGTGCGTATTGGCGGCCGCGATGTATATGCAGCCACCGTTGGTGGAATGAAAATGTCTGAGCCCGCCGCCGATTTAGCCCTGGCTTTAGCTGTCGCATCTGCCGCTAAAGGCTTAGCGCTGCCAGCTGATTTAGTTGCAATTGGTGAAGTTGGCTTAGCCGGTGAGATTCGTAAAGTCAGCGGCGTTAATCGCCGCTTACAAGAGGCCTACCGCTTAGGTTTTAAACGCGCATTAGTTCCAACTGGATCAGAGACAAAGATCGATGGCATGGAAATCGTTGAAGTATCACGCCTTGATCAAGCACTCTCACGGGTAAAAATCACTGGCGAATGAACCCGCTTGAAAAACCGATAGTTGCCTGGTTTAAGAAAAACAAACGAGATTTACCGTGGCGCGCTACAACGCCATGGGGTGTGATGGTCAGTGAATACATGTTGCAGCAGACTCCAGTCAATCGCGTTTTGCCAAAATGGATTGAGTGGATGAATCACTGGCCAACACCGGCCGACTTAGCGCAGGCAACCCCCGCACAAGTTATTAATGCTTGGGGTCGGCTCGGTTATCCGCGTCGCGCACTTCGCTTACATGCCGCCGCACAAATCATTGCAGCGGATTTCAACAATGAAATTCCCTCCGATGAAGTAACTTTGCAGAGTTTGCCCGGAATCGGCCAATACACAGCGGCGGCGATTGCAGCCTTTGCCTTTGATCAACGCACGTTAGTGATGGATATAAATATCCGCCGCTTATTAACCCGTGTGATCGATGGAAACGAATACCCCACATCCTCACCCACGACAAGAGAAAGAGCTGCGCGGCTTACTCTCTTGCCACAAAGATATGCACACGTGTGGGCTGCGGCCACCATGGAGCTCGGCGCAATTGTCTGTACATCCAGTAATCCAAAATGTGAACTCTGTCCCGTTTTCTCTCAATGTAACTGGCGCAAAAACGGCTACCCGAAGAGTGATTTGATCCGTAAATCACAGGACTGGCACGGAACCGATAGAAAATGCCGCGGCACTATCGTGCAAGCGTTGCGCGAGAACGAATCACTGACTGAAAATGCAATTAAAAAACTCTGGCCTGATCAATCGCAGGTTGAAAAGGCTTTAACTACCTTACTTGAGGATCAATTAATTCAATCTATGCCCCGCAGCCGATTTAGGCTTCCGCTTTAGAAATTAAGATCGAGCAAGCTCTGCGGCGCGATGTGCAATATCAACAGTTGAGATTGAGACCCTCATTCTTAAGAACTTTTCCAGTTCTCGATAAAGACTTACCGAACTACTTATCCCTCCGGTGAATTTGATTGGTAGAGATTTTCTCACAAGGTTTTTATCAGTTCGATCAATCAAATCTGCAAGGTGGCCGGCTGCTCTATTTAGAATTTCAATTGCACTCTTGTCGCCTTTTAACGCCGTTTGGTCAACAATCCTGCTCAAAGCTGCAACTGCTGAGCGATCTTGAGAGTAGACAAAACCCTTTACTGAATTCCAATCATTAGCATTAATCTCTTTTAAGATGAGCTCACCAAGTGATCCTGGTGATGCAACGCTTTTGGATTCAATGAGATACAAAGCGTGGCGAATTGCCTCGCGTCCTATCCAATATCCTGCGCCCTCGTCGCCGAGCAAATATCCCCACCCGCCAATTTGATGGATCTCACCCTTTTCATCGATGGCATATGCCACTGACCCAGTGCCTGCATACAATAAAATTCCATTACCTTCAACAAAATTCGCCCTGTATGCAAGCTCGATATCTGAAACAACAATGGATGGGGCGTCAAAATATTTTTGAAGATATTTTTCTATCGAACCATCATGTACTACTCCAGTTATACCCAAATAGACTCGATTTACCTTTTTCCCGCTGATTCCTTTGGCGATTTCGTTGAGAACGCTATCCATGCGAATCTTCGAAGAATCTCGATAGAGATGACCGTCCATGGCCTCCTGGGTGCCTGAGGCGACAATCCCGCTCTCATCGATCAGAGACCATTTTGTAGCTGAAGCGCCGGCATCTATACCCAGAAAATACATGTTCTAGCCCTTCACAGCGCCTGCGGTTAGGCCCTTAATAAACTGCTCCGAGAGTAGTAGGTAGAGAACGATAAGTGGAAGTGCAGCCATTGTTAAGCCCGCAAAAAGAGCGCCCCACTGTGATTG
Organism: Candidatus Planktophila sp.; assembly: GCA_964203745.1. Taxonomy (GTDB): domain Bacteria; phylum Actinomycetota; class Actinomycetes; order Nanopelagicales; family Nanopelagicaceae; genus Planktophila. Next base: position 14,730 of record CAXNOC010000003.1, on the reverse strand, counting down.
ATACTCACCAAAGAAAGCCGTGAGTCCCTGCATGATTGTCTTCTTAGATGGATCTTGAAGAAAAACCAGAGGGAGAAAGAAATCATTCCAAATAGGAATCGCTGAATAGATTGCGATGATTGCAAGACCGGGCTTAACAAGAGGTACAAGAACTTTTCTAAGCAGTTGGCCCTCGGATGCGCCATCTATGCGAGCTGCATTATCTAGATCTAAAGGTAGAGCCCGAAAAAAGCCACTCATAATAAAGATGGCAGCCGGTAGGGCGCCTGCCGTATAGACAAGAATCAGGCCGATGTGAGAGTTAAGAAGATGCATCCACTTAAGTTGGATAAATAGTGGCAAAATCGCAAGTTTTGCAGGAATGAGCATTCCAGTCAGAATAAAGCCGATAATGAGGTTTTGACCCTTAAATGTGTATCGGCCCAAAACAAAGCCCGCCCCGATAGAAAATATAAGTATTAATAAGAGTGATCCGCCGGTCACAATAATAGAGTTCTTTAAATAGATCGCGAAGCTGCCATCTGCCCAGACATCTGTGAAGTTCTGCCAGTATGGATGTCGCGCTAGTACTAATGGGTTACGAGCAAAGTCATTTGTCTCACGTAGAGCCGAGTTAAATAGGAAGAATATTGGCAGAAGAACAGTCAGAACGTTAATAATTAGAATCGATCTAAAGATATTCTTGGTCATAAAGAATTTCATTTAACTCTCAACCTCTCGGCTTCGAAGCATTTTCGCACCAAGGGTGGCACCGACACCGACGATTACGAAGATTACAACTCCGAGAGCTGACCCAACGCCGACTTCATTTGCAATTGAGTCGGCTGAACCAAATGAAAGTCTGTAAAACATCAGAGCTAACGTGTCAGCGGCTCCCTCTGGATTTCCATTAGAACCCCCCAAAATGAAGGGTAAATCAAACCATTCAAAGGCCCCTATGAAGGTTAGGACTGAAACGATGGTCATAGAGGGTGCAAGTAAAGGAAACATAATCTTTCGGAAAATCTGAAAATCGCTGGCCCCATCTATACGGGCCGCCTCAAGATATTCAGCATTAATAGCATTTAAACCTGCAAGGAAAATGATTGTTGGAAATCCAACCCAACGCCACAGATTAATAAAGACCATAGTTGGCAGAGCGGTTTTAGTCTCACCCAGCCACAGTAAACCGCCGCTATCAATTCCCAATTTGGAAATTATTACATTGATCGGTCCATTGAATGGATTCAAGAGTGATTGCCACATATACCCGACGATTACGAGTGAAAAAATCACGGGGAAAAATGCCACAGTTCTAAAAAATCTCTGTCCCCTTCGCAGTTGATAAAGCGAGTAAGCCAGGAGAATTCCGCCAGATGTTTGGATTATGAAGATTCCGATAAAAACTAAGGTATTGTGGCGCAGCGCACTAAGAAACTGTGCTCTAAAGGGAAATGTGAAGAGCCGTTGGAAGTTTTCTATTCCGGCCCAGTCGCCTCTTACAAAGCCGGTCCAATGGAAGAATGAGTAACTCAAAGTGGTGAAGGCGGGAAGGCTAGTGAAAATTACTATAACTAAGATCCCAGGAGTTAAGAGTAGCCACGTGAATTTCTGTTGCTGTCTTTTCAATCCACTCTGTAGCACTTCGCTCCCTCTCTGCAAGTAAATGTTGAACAAGTGGAAATTGGGCGCGGGAATTGCTTCCCGCGCCCAATTACCGTTTTAGTTAGGCCTTACCCTTTTGTGGGGCGTACCACGATGCAATTGCTGCCTGAATATCTTTTGCAAGACTTTCAGGAGTTGAGGCACCTGATGCGACTTTCTGGAATCCAGGTTGCATAGTTGCTGAGCTTGTAGGAGTTCCATAACGGAAGCCGACAAGAGTCAAGAATGGTGTACCTGAAGATGGGATAGCGCGAATCATTGAGATTACCGCTGGATCCGTTGCCTTGATGTATTTCGCAGTTGAAATCCACCCAAGTTCATCTGCAGCTGCTTGTGCGAAATCCTTGCTTGCAAGGAAGTTAAGGAACTTAAGCGCTTCAGCTTTGTGAGTTGTCTTTGCATTAATTGCAAATCCACCATCAGTCCAGTTAGTTACATACTTCTTGGCACCAGTTGCTGCTGAAGGCCCTGGCATCCAACCAACGTTGAGTGAAGGATTCAATGTACGGAAGTATGAAATTTCATAGTTTCCACCAATATAGAAAGCGGCTTTTTCATTTGCGAACAAGCCACGAGCAGTGTTGTAGTCAAGTGCAGCGGCACCCTCTGGCATGTATGCCATTAGATCTTTGACTGCCTGTAGTGATGCTACAAAGTTCTTGTCAGTAAATGAACGCTTTCCAGCAACAACATCATTAAAGAATGAAGTTCCACCATAGAATGTTGGACCTACTGCTCCCCATAGTTGTTCAAGTCCTGGTGCATATCCTGTGCCGTTGCCAAGTGGTAAGTAACCAGCAGCCTTTACCATCTTGAGTGCAGATATAAATGATGCCCATGTCTGAGGAAGCGCCTTAACGCCAGCCTTCTTCAAAAGATCTGGGTTGTACATGACTCCCAATACTGAAGTTGCATATGGAAGACCAAATACTGATTTATTTGCATAGCCTTGCGTACCTTGAAGTGTTCCTGGAGCCATGCTCTTAAGAGCAGGGACATCTTTTGATGTCAATGCTAGGAAGTTTCCGGCATCTGAAAGTGCAGACATTCCGCCGTATGCACGGATCTGCATAACATCTGGACCGCTACCTGCTGTTAAGGCTGTTGCAAGAAGTGCGTTGTACTCGGTTGCTACATATGGTGTGAACTTAACTGAGATGCCAGTCTTCTCTTTAAAGATTGCAGCTTCTTTTTCATAGAAAACCTTGTCTTCTGGACGCCAGCTCCAAAATGTTAGTTCAGTTGCTGCATTTGCTGGAAGCGCAGAAATTGCTGGAACAGCGATAGCTGATACAGCGATTGCTGCTGCAAGCAGGCCACGCAGACGATGCGATGCGATGCGATCTTCACGTATTTCCTCCTCGAGGGTGAGTGTTATCTGGTGAAAAAAAGCTTCAAAGATAACTGGTTTTGGTGAAAAATATCCCCTTTTCTCACCTAGGTCAAGGCCAAACAGGTAACGAAAACCTCGCAAAATTTAATGAAGTTGGTTATGAAAGCCCTTCAAGTGCGAGGCGAAGATATTTTCTGTCGTTGCGAGCTCTCCATCTGTATGAAGTCTGTTACTTAAGCCAACAAAGACTGCGTTATGAAGGGGTGAGAGAGAAAATATCACCCCTGTAAATCCTGTGTGACCATAAAAACGTGCACTGCATGAACCATGGGTGTCGACCCAACTTCTAAAACCTAAGTGAGCATCAGGGTCAATCCCTGTCTTAGTAAAGAATTCAAGCTGAGGAGAGTTTAGAAGTGATTCACCAAAGCTTAATAAGTCATCCGCATTCGAAAAGAGTCCAGCATGCGATGAGACTCCCTTAAATAAATGAAATGCATTGCCATCGTTTACTTCACCTGCAAGGATCCTTGTACGCCACCCCTTGAAATCTAGTGAGCTCTCTTCGACTGGATAAGGTATTTTCGTATCAACCATCGTTTTTTCATAACGGTCGCCTCTAGATGTTGCAGCAACATTATCTATATCGCGCGGTGCTGCAAATCCTGTGGATGTTAGTTGAAGTTTATTTAAAGAGAGTTCATTGACACTATCAATCAAAGCTTTTCCTGTAATCGCCGTAATGACTGCGCCGAGAGTTATGAAGCCTAGATCTGAATAATGCTTCTCCGTGTTAACTGCGTATCGAAGTGGGGCCCTTGCAATAAGTGCATGTGCTGCCTCTGGGTCATCTGCCGAAATATAAAGCGGACGCCACTCCCACAAACCCGAACGATGTTGAAGCAAGTGACGAATGGTGATCGCCTTCTTTTCACTTGTATTCCAGGCCGGTAGGTATTGAGAGACGCAATCATCAACCGACATCTCATTGAGGGCTACTAGCTCCATGAGTGAAGATGTGGTTGCAAAGATTTTTGTAAGTGAGGCCAAATCAAAGCTTGTATCGGGCAGCATTTTTAGGGGTGTTTCGGTATCAAGAGAGCTTCGATAACCACTTGCAGTGATTGTGCGGCTGCCTGAAATCGATGTTCCAATAACCATCCCTGGAGCGCTCATATATAAACCTTACTCTTGCTGTATTTAAGCGATGAAGTTGCCGCCCACCATGCCGCATCTAAATCATGACAGTAATCAGCTCTATTAGCCCCCGCTAGCAATACGGCCGCTAATACGCCTTTATCGCCCTCCATCATCGTCCCAATTGAGAATTCAACTCCTAGCTCTTTTGCCCGTTTAATAATCTCTAATGCAGGTGTGATCCCACCAGATTTAATAATCTTGATATTGATCAAATCAACGGCATCCAGCCGAACCAACTCTTCCAAATCCGAAACCGTGAAAATGGATTCATCGGCCATAATTTTTGTCTGGCTCTGAGCACGTATCTGCGCTAAACCAACTTTGTTCTGGGCAGAGATCGGCTGCTCTAAATACTCAATATCCAACCCGCGTTTTTCCACTTCCTTTAGAAACTCGATGCTCTCTTCAACGCTCCATGCCTGGTTAGGATCAACTCGTATCGTCGATTTAGCTCCAGCAATGTTGCGGATAAGTTGAATCTTCTCAACTCGAATATCCATATCCTCGCTTCCTAATTTAACTTTGAAGGATGTGAACTCTGATCGGGCGGCAAGAAGCCTTGGAATCTCCTCAATCTCCGAAAGCGGTACCGTTACATCACTTTCGACTTCACTGACGGTGCATCCCAACAAATCTTGCAATGTTGTTGCCGCCATTGCCGACGCAAGTTCATAGAGTGCTAGATCGACGGCAGATTTAGCGCTTCTTGTCGCAATCACGTCCAGTACATGGCTATGGTAAAAATCTTCAGGGAGCTCAAAACTCTTATTGAGAATCGCAGTTGTAAGGGCACCACTTAAATCACTCTGGATCGCGGCTAATGTGTCACCAGTAATCGCAGGCGTCGCAACGGTTTCACCAAAAACGCTATAGCCATCGTCGGTTTTGATATGGAACTCCACCACTTCAAGTTCACTTACCGATCGAAGAGAAGTAGAAAAGCTAGATTTCAAAGCCTCTTTTCGAATTCTGAGTGATGTTTCAACTATTTTCGTCATAGTATGTGACCTATGGAATCCTTGGTCCGTACGGCGACGACGGCCGATCTGGACTCTCTCGTAGATATTTTTAGAGCCTGCTGGCTTACCTCATATAAAGAGCTTTTGCCCCAGTCGGTAAGAGATGAAATGAGCGTTGAAAAAGCCAGGGAAATGTGGGCGCTTTCAGTTACTCCACATCCCGAGCGAACTACCTTTGTGATTGAACGAAATGGCATGGTCGTTGGCGTTGCACGGGTTGGAACCGACATTTCGAATTCAGCACGCGGACACTTATTCTCTTTATATGTCCACCCAGATAGCGCGGGACGTGGATTAGGAAAGATTTTGTTAAGGCATGCACTCGCATCACTCCGTGAAAATGGATTTGAAGAGATCACACTATGGGTTTTCAAGAACAATGCCCCGACGCGAAAGCTATATAGCTCCTTGGGCTTTCTTGAGACTGGGCAAGAGCGCATCGATGAACGCTGGAAGAATCCAGAGATCGAAATGCTTGCCCCATCTAAATTATTCTGACTCGAACCGGTTTTACTGGATTTGCAGCAGGCACATGAAAACCATTTGCTCCAGGTGTAAGAGAGCCTAAAATTCGCTCGCCGCTAGCACCCGTGCAGCTAGGCACTTGTCCTGCGTGACCATGCATTGATAGAAAGCCGATGAGTGCAAAAGTTACGCCCTCTTTAGCCCGTGGATCCACACCTAATACGCCCATTGAGAGTACTTCACAGCTAGTTAATCTCGCACTCAATCTAGCCATCAGGACCGGATTGGCCGATCCCCCGCCCGCTACATAGAGCTTGGCAAGTTTAAACTTTTCCACTTCTCTAGCAACGCTCTCAACCGTAAGTTCCAGAAGAGTTGCCATGAGATTTGGAAGGTTCCATGTATCTACTGCGCCGGCAAATTCAATAATGTACGGAAGATGGAAGAGCTCTTTACCAGTTGATTTTGGTGCAGGAAGTGCGTAATAAGGCTCTGAAAGAAATCTCTCGAGCAACCCTTGATCAACAACTCCGCTTGCGGCAACTGCTCCACCATCATCAAATGATTTGGCACCCTTAGTGAAAGCAAAAATCGCAGCATCCATCAAACCATTTGCAGGACCGATGTCATAGGCAATCGAAGTCAACCCTTTACCTGCAACTGTGATATTTGAAATTCCACCTAAGTTGAGGGCGCCTTCCGGATTTTCACTAGCGTTAAACAGTAGGTGGTCAAGGGTGCTTACTAATGGGGCGCCATGGCCTCCGGCTGCAACATCTCTTGATCGAATATTCGAGAGAACGGATACGCCAGTCTCTTCTGCAATCCAGCTTGGCTCGCCCAGTTGCAATGTTCCTTTAGCTTTGTGTTCGGCATCAATCCAGTGAAAAAGTGTTTGACCATGCGAAACAATAAGATCAGGCTGAAAATCAAAGCGTTTCATGGCTCCTTGAGCCGCCATCGAAAACTCTTGTGCAATGCGTGTATCGAGAATACAGACACGCTCCATCGTTATTTCACGGGGTGGCATTGAATCTGCGATGAGATCATGCAACTCACTCGTATATTCGACGCTTTGGAAGCCAATCTGTTCGATTTCGATCGTGTCCCCTACCTGTTCGAACTCACAACAGGCGATATCCATACCGTCATACGAAGTACCTGAAATCATGCCAATGATCTTCATGCCTTTGCCTCCATACATGCCACTTGATGGTTCGGGGATATTTCAATCAGTTTTTGTGAAACAGAAGCACATGCGGGCGTGGCTTTTACGCACCTTAAGTGGAAAGCACAACCAGTAGGCAGATTAACTGGATCAGGGACTTCGCCCTGTAAAGTCTTTGCAAGCGACTCAGGATTCCCGATAACAGTGTGATCGGGCATCGCGTTAATGAGCGCCTGTGTGTATGGATGTTTAGGATCATTAATTACCTGTTCCCAGTTGCCAAACTCTACGATCTTTCCTAAATACATCACTGCAACAAAGTCGCTGATGTAGCGAATCATTGCAAGATCATGGCTAATGAAGATGTAGGTAAGACCTAACTTTTCCCGCAGATCAATAAGTAGATTCATGACCTCTGCTCGTACTGAAACATCCAAAGCCGATACGGGCTCATCAAGTACCAAGAGGTTAGGTTCGGCGGCTAATGCGCGGGCGATGCTGACACGTTGTCTCTGTCCGCCTGAAAGTTGATGCGGATATCGATTCTTTAGGTCATCTGCTAAGCCGACAAGGGAAAGAAGTTCGGATACACGAGAATCGATGCGCTCTTTCTCGACTAGCTTGTGGACCGTGACAATCTCACTGATTGCATCGCCAATCCTCTGCCGTGGGTTGAGTGAAGAGTAAGGATCCTGAAAAACAAGCTGAACCACAGATTTCTTTGTGGAAAAGCTACCCTTATTAACATTATGGATCGGTGAACCATTCCACGTAATGCTGCCGTTATTGGGTGTCTCAAGTCCTGTGACTAGTCGTGCGAGTGTTGATTTTCCACAACCACTTTCGCCAACAATTCCAAGAGTTTTGCCTGCAGGAAGTGAAATATCCACGCCATTGAGCGCGTGAATAACCGTCTGTGTTGAAACAATCTTGTAGAGCTTCTCAACGTTCTGAATCTCAAGACTCATTATTTGCTCCCTAATGGGAAGAAGCAGGCGACTGTGCTGTCATCCTTTACGACTGAGAGCGGAATTTCATTATGGCAGCGGCTCTGCGCGCGCGAGCAACGGGCTGCAAAGCCACAGGAATTGCCTACTAACCAAGGCTTTTCAGGAACTCCTGAGATCGACGTTAGCCGCTCTCTATTTGTGCCGGTAGATGTTGGAAGAGATGAGAGAAGTCCTGCCGTGTATGGATGTTTAGGCCGTCTGAAAATCTCTTCAACCGTGCCCGATTCAACGATCCGTCCTGCATACATAACATTGAGTCGGTTCACAAGATTTGCAACGACTCCTAAATCATGGGTTATCCAAAGCATCGACATGTCTCGCTTCTTGCGTGCATCTGAGACAAGCGCCAGAATCTGTTGCTGAATAGTGACATCTAATGCTGTTGTTGGTTCATCTGCAATGAGAAGTTTAGGTGAAAGCAGTAGCGCCATTGCAATCATTATGCGCTGGCGCATACCCCCTGAAAATTCATGTGCGTAGCTCTCCATGGCGCGGTTTACATCTGGTATTCCAACCTCAGATAGCAAGGCCCTGACACGATCATCTGATTGCCCATTTATTCCATCGTGAGATGCGATTACTTCGAGAAGCTGCTTTCCTAGTTTCATAACAGGGTTCAACGCAGTCATTGGATCCTGATAAATCATTGCAATCTCATTACCGCGAATCTGTCGTAACTCTTCGGGTTTTAGCGTTAAAAGGTTTTTACCATTAAATAGAATCTCGCCACTTACAACACCAACACCTCTAGGTAAGAGCCCAAGAATTGAAAGTGCCGAGAGCGTCTTTCCAGAGCCGCTTTCGCCAACTACTCCAACGGCCTCCCCTGGATTGATATCAAAGGAGACGTTGTTAACTAATGTTCGTGGATCTTGAACAGTCGAGATTCCAAGATTAGTGACCGACAGTAATGGTTGTGGGGTCATGAGCTTCTCCGAGCAGGATCTAAAGCATCACGAAGACCATCGCCGACTAAGTTCAAACCAACAACCACAATAGTTATAAAGAGCGATGGGAAGACCAAAGTCCACCACGCAAAGGCGGCTAGCGGCTGTGCCTCTGAGACCATTAAGCCAAGTGATGGCGTGGGTGGTTGAGTGCCTAAACCAAGGAAACTCAGACCAGATTCAGTCAAAATCGCCCACGAGAGTGAGAGAGCCACTTGAACAACTATTGGCGCAAAGACGTTAGGGAAGATGTGTTTCCTCAAAATGCGAAATGAAGAGAAGCCAAGGACTCTAGAGATCTTGATGTAGTCCATCTCTTTGACGGTCAACACTGGGCCTCGCGCTACTCGAATAAAAATCGGCGTATAGACAACTCCGATTGCAAGGGCCGTGTCATACCAGTCATTACCAAGGCTTGCAACGATTGCTAATGCAAGCAAAATCGCAGGGAAGGCAAAAAATACATCACTGACACGGGTAACGAGTTGATCAAACCACTTACCAACATATCCGGCGAGAATTCCAAAGGAAACGCCTAAGGTGGCTGCAAGTGAGACTGCAGTTATTGAGACTGTAAGAGATCTACGCATTCCCTCAAGTGTGCGAGAAAAAACATCTCTTCCAAACTCATCTGTTCCGAACCAGAAATGAGCCGATGGACCTTGCAGAATATCTTCGATGTGTTGCTCAACTGGATCGTAAGGTGTGAAACCAAATATCGAGCATATGGCAACGATAACCATGATCAGTACTAGAACTGCACCGACTACACCACTTGTGCTTTGCAAATAGTAGTGAAGTGCGCCTTTTGCCTTTTCCTCTTTATTTCTCATTTTAGAATCCGAGGGTCGATTTTGCGATAAACAATATCTGTCGCAACATTGATTAAGACAAACATTATTGCAAAGATCATGATGCTGCTTTGGACAGTGGCGTATTCACGTTTCATGATTGCATCCAAAATCTGACGCCCCATGCCAGGTAGTGCAAAAATCTTTTCAACTATAACGGCGCCACCCAAGAGATAACCAAACTGGATTCCAGTCATAGTTACAATCGGAATAAGCGAGTTGCGCAAAATGTGGCGGAACTGAACCTTGTTATTAGGTACGCCCTTACCGTGAGCAGTGCGTACAAAATCCTTATCTACAGTCTCAAGTAAGGCCGATCGCGTAGTGCGCATTACTGGGGCGGCCACTGCGATACCAAGAACAAGGCCTGGGAACATCATCTGCTGGAAATTCATCCAGGGGTTCTCCCACGGCGTCATATATTCATATCCATTTGGAAAGTAGTGAAACTTATTAGCCATTATTGTGACTATGCCGGTGCTTAGAACAAAGCCTGGAATAGCTAGAGCTAACAGACCAAAGAGTTGACCGGCAAAGTCCCTTGTGCTCCCAGGCTTCTTTGCACTAAACATTCCGATTGCGATTCCTAGAATCACTCCCAGAACTGTTCCGATAATCGCTAATTCAATTGTGACCGGCAATGATGATTTAGTCAGAGTTGAGACTGAAACACCTGTTGAGTAGGCAAATCCAAACTTACCTGAGAGAAAACTCTGCATCCACGAGATGTATTGCATAAACAGTGATTTATCGATGCCGTAGTAAACACGAAGCTCTGCAATCTGTTGGGGAGTTAACGCTCCGGTCTCAATTCCAAAGGCGCCTGTAATTGAATCGCCTGGAATGACTCGAAGTACTAAAAATACAAATACTGATATTCCGAAAAGGGTAGTCAATACGCTTAGCGTTCGTGAAACTCCTGGAAATTTTAACACTTTTCTAAAGTTCACTTCGACTCACCCCATTTCATTTATCTACTATTCACTAAATTTGATGTAAAAAGGCGGTGTGTGAAATGAGATTCCACACACCGCCCCCTTTAATTGGTTAACTCATATCTGCTTTACGAAGCTCAAGCAATGAACCTGTAGCAAGCGGAATGAATCCAGTTACGCTCTTAGCAGCAATGCGATACTCGTATGGAGCAAACAGCCAGATCCAAACAGCGTTATCTTCTAGCTCCTTTGAAATCGCTGTGTAAGCAGCCTTACGGTCAGCGACACGACCAGAGGACTTACCCTTTGTGAAGTTCGCATCCAATGTTGCAGATGAATAACCAGCGACCTTGTTGAGGTTACCGGTCGAAGTGAAGTAGCGGGTGTACATAGTGTCTGGATCGATACGTCCACCGTTATTTGCAACTGATGAACCGAAGTTGCCTGCTAACCAACGTGTAACGAAGGTTGAGTCATCGACAGCATCGATTTCTAGTGTGATTCCAGCCTTAGCTAGCTGTGACTTAAGGCTCTGTGCTGTGCCTGAAGCTGTAGCGAACTGAGTTGGAGCAACCATTGTCTTAATTGTTAATCCATTTGGATATCCAGCATCAGTCAAATATTGCTTAGCCTTTGCCAAGTCAACGTTTGGACATGGGCGGGCCTTTGGATCTGATGCATAGGCAGGACTTGTAATAGGTCCAATTACTTTACCTTCGTTAGATGAAGCGGTCTTTACAACCTCTGCGCGACTAACTGCGCATTGGATTGCAAGGCGTACGCCCAGCTTGTCGAATGGTGCGACCTTTGCATTGAGTTGAAGAGTGACGTATGCAAGTCCTGGAGTCTTGTAGACCTTTAGGTTTGAACCGGCCTGCTTTGCAACAAGTGGACTTGTAATTACTGAGAACTGAATTGTTCCTGCATTTAGTGCAGAGAGAATCGATGCCTCAGTTGGGATCACGCGGAATGTAACAGTGTCTAACTTAGGCTTTTTGCCCCAGTAAGTTGCATTAGCGGCAAGCTTGACGCTCTGACCTGGCTCCCAAGAAACATACTTGAATGGGCCAGTGCCGTTTACCGTCTTACCGATGTTTCCAGCCTTAATGTCATCGCTTGAAAGCATTGACATGTTGACACCATCTAGCGCAGCTAAGATCGCTACGTTAGGGATTGTTAGATCAAGAGTCACATCAAGACCATCTACTGTGATCGTCTTGATTGTAAGGATGTTTGCGCGTGCAGCGGCCTTATTGGCTGGATCAAGAATGCGATCAAGAGATGCTTTTACATCTGCTCCATCGAAAGTTGATCCATCTTGAAACTTAACATTAGGACGCAGGTGTAGGCGAAGCTGAGTTCCCTCAGCATTAAATCCCCATGATCGTGCAAGACCTGGGCGGATATCTAACTTTGGCCCTACTTCAACAAGAGAGCCATAGACAAGACCTAGTGCGCGAACAGTCGCGAAGCTAGTTGCTCCCTGTGGATCTAACTTATCAATATCAAGCGTTAAGCCGATATTTAAGTCTTTTGTTGCTGCTTGTGCTGGCCCAGCTGCAATTAGTGATCCAGTAATTATGGATACTGTTGAAGCAATCGCCACCAAACCGCGGATGCGGCGTTGTGAGATTTTCACTTATTTCCTCCTCGTTTGCGGGTTGATGGTTGTGAGCGCATACCCTCGTCTGCGCCCACTTTAACTCCAGAGCGACTACCCACGGCTGCTCTAGATTCTTCAAGAGCTGACTTGGTGCCGCTCCAGTTTCTCTGTGCCAATGCGACGCAGAGACAATCAACCACAGTTAGTTGCGCGATACGACTAGATGTCGCGCCAGTACGGAATGTGGTTTCTCGTGCCGATGTGTGAAGAACAATATCTGCAAGAGCCGTAGCTGGGCTTCGCAGTGAATTAGTAATCAAAATAATTAAGATTCCTCTAGCTTTAAAAGTCTGCATTACATCAACAACATCAAGAGTTGTTCCACTGTGGCTAATGGCAACAAGGCAGTCTCCGGCCTTAAGAAGTGAAACTGAAGTTAAAGCAGTGTGTGCATCACTCCATGCGCTCGTAGATTTTCCTTGGCGGTGAAGCTTCAACTGTAAATCCATTGCGACATAGCCACTTGATGCTAAACCAAATATTCCGATCATCTTGGCGCTATTCCATGCATCGACAGTCTTCTTAAAAGACTCGATATCTAAACGCTCAGCAGTAGTTTGAATTGCTTGTGAATCGGCAAGAGCAATCTTTCGGATAATTTCTTGGGCTGAATCTTCAATGGTTATTCCGCTATCCAACTCGGAAATTTTTGGAATACCAAGACCTAATCGACTCACTTCACCAACAAGGGCCATGCGAAACTCCGGATAACCTTTATAGCCAATTGTTTTACTGAATCGAACTACCGAGGCAACCGAAGTCTGACTGGAATCTGCTAGCTGTGAAATATTCATAAGTGCAACACCTTGAGGATCTTCAAGAATGCAGTTAGCAATTGCCGCCTCTGTTGCGTGAAAGGATTTAAAAGAGCTTCTAATTTCACCTAAAAGATCGCTGTACGAAGCAGGGGCGGGGTTGAGATGTCTCGTTGCCATGGCACCACCCTTCATGAAAAATACCTTCAGGAAAATATACTAGCAGTGAAAATTATCAGCCAAGTGACCTATCGGCGCGGTTAAATTGGTAACGAAATGTAGTAACTAAATATCGGTAAGTGCTTCTCTAATCCGATTCGATGATGCCTGCAAACGCTCCCGTGCGATTTCAGGCTCGATATGAAGAAGCAGCATCAAGATCGCGACCTTCACTTCATGGCCAGATGCTTTCAATGCCTCGCTCGCCTCACTTTTTGTTGAGTTTGTTGCAGTTTGGATAATTCGAATGGCGCGATCTGCCAATTTTTCATTGCTCACCTGTAGATCGACCATCAGGTTTCCAAAGGTTTTCCCTAGGCGGACCATTGAAACCGTTGAGATCATATTAAGAACAAGTTTCTGTGCGGTGCCAGATTTTAGTCGAGTCGAGCCTGCAAGAAGTTCGGGACCAGAATCGATATCTAATGCATGGTCACTAATCTTGCCAATTTGCGAATTTGGATTAGAGGTCAATGCAATCGTTAACGCACCGACACTTCTGGCATATTCAATCGCACCCATCACGTATGGAGTTCTACCACTGGCGGCAATTCCAACTACACAATCAAGTTGCCCAACATTGATTGATTGTAAATCCGCTATTCCGAGTTCGGGGCGATCTTCGGCGCCTTCCGCGGCATTCTTAATCGCACTATCTCCCCCAGCAATAAATGCCACAACTTGATCTGATGAAACAGAAAATGTCGGACCACACTCAGCTGCATCTAAAACGCCGAGTCGTCCTGATGTACCTGCGCCAATATAAATTAAACGCCCACCTTGAAGCATGCGATCTATGACACCATCAATCGCTTTTTCAATTTTAGGTAAAACTAAACTTATGGCCTTAGGAACTTCAGAGTCGCTCTCATTCATAGCCTGTAATAACTCAGAGACAGTCATTACATCGAGCATGTGAAACTTAGAGTCCACTTGCTCGGTTCTGAGTAAACCTAACTCTTGCTCGTTGTTAGCTTTTGTCATAGTTTCCGAAGAATAGAGCAGATTTTCAAAACTATCTAGCATCTGACTTTTCCCCTACAATTTCGCCATGATTCGTTTCGCTCGAAAAGAGGATTCCCCCCGTATACATGCGCTCATTAAAGATCTTGCAGAGTATGAAAAAGCGCCGCTAGAGGCCAAAGCCACGCTCGAGCAGATCAATGAATCGCTCTTTTCAGACAACCCGCATGCCTATTGTCATGTTGTAGAAGTCGATGGAACTGTGGTCGGAATCTCAATCTGGTTTCTTAATTATTCAACCTGGCTCGGCAAGCCCGGTATCTACCTTGAGGATCTCTACATTGATCCAGCCCATCGCGGTAAAGGCTTTGGTCTAGCACTTTTGAAGGAGCTCGCAAAGATTTGTATCGAGCGCGATTACGAGCGATTGCAATGGTGGGTTCTAGATTGGAACGAACCATCAATCGAGTTCTACAAATCCCTAGGCGCAGTGCCTATGGAGGAGTGGACGGTTTACCGAGTTAGCGGAGACGCGCTTAAGGAATTAGGTTCTTCGAT
>CAXNOC010000002.1:0-78316 GCA_964203745.1 Candidatus Planktophila sp. | reverse complement strand
TCATTTATGAATAAAAACGGATCGGCCGTTAAGGTCGCCGCAGCTCTTTTATCGGCCGCTTCTAAGAGCAAATCGCGCTCTAAGAAGAAGGCTGAGTGATCTCGCTAAGTGGAATCCGCCGAGATCCGCGCGCGCTGGCTGCGCTTCTTTGAATCAGATAATCGCCAAGGTTTAACTCACACCGTTGTACCTTCGGCCTCACTGATCGCCGATGATCCCAATCTCCTGCTCGTTAACGCTGGAATGGTCCCATTCAAACCTTATTTCTTGGGCGAGGTAACTCCACCCTTTAAGCGGGCAACCTCGGTACAAAAATGTGTTCGAACTTTAGATATCGATGAAGTTGGCAAGACCACACGCCATGCATCATTTTTTCAAATGTGTGGAAATTTCTCGTTCGGTGATTACTTTAAAGAGGGCGCGATCGCACTTGCTTGGGAGCTACTCACACGCCCAATTAACGATGGTGGTTACGGTTTAGCTGAAGATAGATTATGGGTAACTGTTTTTCTTGATGATGATGAAGCGGCAAATATTTGGCATGAAAAAATCGGTGTACCTAAAGAGCGTATTCAGCGAATGGGTATGGGAGATAACTTCTGGTCTATGGGCGTACCCGGGCCATGTGGTCCATGCTCTGAAATTTATTACGATCGAGGTCCAGCATATGGAAAAGATGGTGGACCGATCGCCGATGAGAATCGTTACATGGAGGTATGGAACTTAGTCTTCATGCAAAATGAACGTGGTGTCGGTAGCGGTAAAGATGATTTCCCTATTTTGGGCGAGCTTCCAGCAAAGAGTATTGATACGGGCCTTGGGCTTGAGAGAATGGCCGCGCTTTTGCAGGGCGTAGAGAATATCTATGAAATCGATACAACGATGCAGATTTTGAATAAGGCCTGCGAATTAACTGGCGTGGCATATGGCGCTTCCCAGAAATCCGATATTTCTTTGCGCGTTATTGCAGATCATGCACGAACGTCGGCGATGCTTATTGGCGATGGCGTGACCCCGGGCAATGAAGGCCGTGGATATGTTCTACGACGCATGATGCGCAGAACGATTCGAAATATGCGACTCCTTGGCTCGATGGATCCAATTATGTCAGAGCTAACTGTCGCTGCGATTGGCGCAATGGGGCCACAGTATCCAGAGTTAGTAAGTGATAAGAAGAGAATTTTGTCGGTAAGTGTTTCTGAAGAAGAGAGTTTCTTGCAGACTTTAAAGAGCGGGACAAGTATTTTTGACGTTGCAAGCGCAGCATTGAAAAAGAGCAAGAGTTCAATACTGCCCGGCGCCGAGGCCTTCAAACTTCATGACACATATGGCTTTCCTTTTGATTTAACGCTGGAAATGGCACGCGAAGAGGGTCTAGAGGTCGATGAAGAGGGCTTCAGACGATTAATGAAGGAGCAGAAGGATCGGGCTAAGGCCGATTCACGCGCAAAGAAGAGCGGGCACACAGATGTGAGCGAGTATCGTGCGATTGCCGATAAAAACGGTAAGAGTGAGTTCTGTGGCTATACATCGACCAGTTCAGAGTCGACTATTACTGGAATTCTACTTGACGGAGTTTCGAGCAAAAGTGCATCTACTGGTGATGAGGTAGAGATTATTTTGAATCGCACGCCTTTCTATGCAGAGGGCGGTGGACAGTTAGCTGACGGCGGAAAAATTACTCTCGGCAATGGTGCGGTGGTTGAGATTGACGATGTTCAGACAACTGTTCCTGGAGTCTTTGTTCATAGAGGTCGAGTTGTCCAAGGCGCCATTGAGCTTGGCGATGAGGCACATGCTTCGATTGATATAGAGCGTCGAGATGCAATCTCACGCGCACACACAGCAACACACATGGTTCACAAAGCATTCCGCGAAATATTGGGAGAGACGGCAACTCAAGCTGGATCGGAGAACTCACCTGGCCGTTTTCGTTTTGATTTTCCATCAACGGGCGCAGTACCAGATAGCGTTATCAACGATGTCGAATCTCGAGTAAATACTCTCTTGCTAGATAACTTAGAGGTCACTGCCGAAACGATGTCACAGGCACAAGCTAAAGAGATTGGCGCGATGGCACTCTTTGGCGAAAAGTATGGCGACCAGGTAAGAGTTGTGAGTGTTGGTGATTGGGCGCGCGAACTATGCGGCGGAACACATGTAAAACGCTCTGGTCAGTTGGGTGTTGTTAAGTTACTGAGCGAGTCTTCTATCGGAGCTGGAGTGCGCAGAGTTGAGGCACTTGTCGGCGTCGATGCTTATAAATTTCTAGCACGAGAGCATATTCTCCTTAACTCTCTGACAACGATTATAAAAGGGGCACGTGTAGAGGAGCTACCGGAGCGAATTTCAGATCTACTAATAAAGATTCGCGATATTGAAAAAGAGTTAGGAGCTGTGCGTTCAAACGCCGCCTTTGCTCAAGTTGATTCAATTGCAAAGACGGCGGTAGAAATAAATGGGGTCACGACAACCTTGGCCCTGCTCGCTGATGGGATTTCAGGAGATGATTTACGAAAAATCGCCCTAGAGCTTCGAGCCAAGGCAACATGTTCAGTTGTCGCCCTGATTAGCGTTAATGATTCAAAGCCGATCTTGGTTGTCGCAGCAAGTGATGCTGCGCGTGCGCAGGGAGTAAAAGCTGGAGCACTTGTAAAGATTGGTTCGGCCGTCTTAGGCGGCGGCGGCGGCGGAAAAGATGATTTTGCTCAAGGCGGTGGAACCGACATCTCGAAGGCGAATGAGGCTTTGCTGGCAATCACCACCGCTCTTAAAGGATAATTGCAGGCATGCAAAGAGGTCGCCGTTTAGCCTTTGATTATGGCGATGTAAGGATTGGAGTTGCAATCTGTGATCCCGATGCGATCTTGTCTAGTCCGCTCACCACACTGAATGCAACAGATAAGAAACTCGCAGATGCAATCACAGCGATTTTTGCCGAGTACGAGCCAGTAGCGATCTATGTAGGAAAGCCATCAAATATGGATGGGAGCAAGGGCGCTTCAGCCGAGAAAGCTAGCGCTTTTGCAAAACTACTTTCAACGTTGAGTACGGCTCCTGTTATGCAGATTGATGAACGCTTATCAACTGTAAGCGCGGCCAAGAACCTACGGGCCTCTGGAGTTAACTCCAGGGAAGCTAAATCGCGAATCGATGAAGCGGCGGCAGTTGCTATTTTAGAGTTTGCGCTTTCAATCGAAAAGAATAAAGCGTGAAGTTTGTACGTTTAGCAGGGGCATTAGCCTTTGTTCTAGCTTTAACATTTAGTCTGCACATGGTTCGCAGCGGTGTCGCGGCCGCCCCTGATTTTCCTACTCGCACTATCGCTAGCGGAGAGCAAGAGATTCTCATTGAGGTCGCCTCTGGCGCTTCCGGCTCCGAATTGGCACAGCTACTTTTCGAGAAAAAGATAATTAAATCCTCTTCGGCCTATTTTCGACTAGCGGTTTCCGATAAGCGATCCACGAAAGTCTCACCCGGAGCACATCGACTCAATCTGACAATCTCGGCTTCTCAAGCACTGACTCAATTGCTAGATCCAGCGCGCATCCCAAATTTGATAAAGGTATTTGAAGGTGCATGGAAGAGCGAAATAGTCGAGTCCATGCGCTCCTACGGTTTCACCAACGCGCAGATCAGTGAAGGATTTAAGAATCTCGTACTACCTGCTGGATTCACCGATGCAGAGGGTCTGCTTTTCCCAGCTCAATATAGTTTTGCTAGTGGTACCAGCGCATCGAAGGTGGTTCAATCGATGGTTGATCGCTTCATGGACGAGAAGATAGGTCAAGAGATTCTGGGTGTGACAGGTAAATACTCGCCCCTTGAAATGTTGACCATCGCATCAATTGTTCAATCTGAGGGCGATACGGCAGATTTCAGTAAGGTATCTCGAGTGATCTTCAATCGACTCAAAATATCGATGCCGTTACAGATGGATTCAACGGTTCACTACATCAAGAAAGTACGTGGTCAGATCTTTTTGAGCACTTCGTCAACACTTATTAAATCTCCATACAACACGTATAAACACTATGGACTGCCACCTAGCCCCATAGGCAATCCTGGTGCAGAGGCTATGAATGCGGTGCTTAATCCAGCTATCGGTGATTGGCTCTATTTCATTACAGTTGCCCCAGGGGACACGCGTTTTACCTCGTCAAATGATGAGTTCAATAACTGGAAAATCCTCTACCAGAAGAACCGAAAGGCAGGTGCTTTCAATTGATTAAAGCCGCTGTTCTAGGCTCCCCGATTGCGCACTCATTGAGTCCATTGCTGCACACGATTGCATATGCCGAGCTCGGCTTAGATAGTCAGTACACACGAATTGAAGTAGGAAGTGGAGAACTAGAGGAGTTTCTCGATCAATGTGATGAAAGTTGGACTGGTTTTTCACTCACCATGCCACTTAAGGAAGAGGTATTGAATTTTTCCAATGACGTCTCCGAGCTTTCACAAAAGATTAAAAGTGCAAATACTTTGCTTCGAAGTGATGGTGGTTGGAAGGCGAGCACCACGGATGTATCTGGAATTACCCATGCATTGGCCGCTCATGGCATAGATGCAAGTGGTGACGTACTAATTATCGGCGCTGGCGCTACTGCCCGTGCCGCCGCAGCGGCCTGCGATGGAATCGCTACGCGCATTACCGTCATGAATCGCTCTCTCTCTAGAGTTGAGGCGATTTCAAACTCGGTAGAAATCTCTGATTTAGATTTTGTCGATTGGAATGAGACAACTCTCTTTGAACAGGTCGACTTAATTATCTCTACGACACCAGAGGGTGCTAGCGACAGCCTTATCTCAAATTTTCCAAAGAATCCCTCCTCAGTCTTTTTTGACGTTCTTTATAAGCCTTGGCCAACAGCGTCTTTAGCGGCATGGAGAGCTAATGGCGGCCAGATAATAGATGGTTTAGATCTATTGATTCATCAGGGCATAGATCAGGTTCGAATCTTCTCTGGTATCTCATTTGATCGGGCAAGCATGGCCGAGCTCATGCGCAAACATGCGCTCACAGCGTTAAATGCATCCACATAGGATTTCAGGAGCGCCTTGAGTTAATTAACCTCATCTCATGGTTGCAGTGTTTCTCTTCTCGATTCCAATTCTTCTGGCCGATTGGCAGTACCGCCGTATTCCAAATGTCTATCTGATTTTTACTCTCTATTGGATTGCGACATTGCGAATAATCTCCGGAATAGCTTCAGTTCAGACGCTCATAATCTGCGTGGTTTTAACTGCACTCGGCGTGGTGATACTAAAAATGGGAATCGGCGATGGGAAACTTATACTCACGATATCTCTTGCTCTCAATCTCACGAGTAATGCAGATGTAGCGCTCCTCTTTTTCTGCATGTATGTCGCGGCAGTGCTGCAGATTATTGTGATCTGGGGCGCTCGGCAAAGTATTCCTCGCAGTATTCCGCTAGCTTTTGCAATTATTTTTGGAACCATGCTCTATTTGGCTGCCTCTAGAGCTCCATCTCTGCAAGAATACGCAGATGCGTTGGTTAACAGCTGGTGAGTCTCATGGTCAAGCCCTCAGTGCAATTGTCGAGGGCATTCCAGCCTCGGTCGAGATAACAACTGCCGATATAGATTTTCATCTAGCTCGTCGTCGATTAGGAGTCGGGCGTGGAGCTCGTCAGAGTTTTGAGGCCGATAAGGTCACAATCCTTGGGGGAGTGCGATTAGGTTTGACGCAGGGAGGTCCGATCTCCGTTCAAATTGGAAATTCGGAGTGGCCAAAGTGGGAAAAGATTATGTCGGCAGATCCTGTGCCGCTGGGGGAGATTGAATCGTTGGCGCGTAACGCAGCATTAACGCGTCCACGTCCAGGGCATGCAGATTTAGTTGGGATGCAAAAGTATGATCTCGATGATGCCCGGCCAATTCTTGAACGGGCAAGTGCGCGCGAGACTGCATCGCGAGTTGCACTCGGTGCGATTGCCCGAAGTTTTCTAGAACAGAGCGTTGGAATTACGATTTTAAGTCATGTTTTATCGATAGGTAGTGTTCGCGTTCCATCTGAAACTGCGCTTCCGCAGGCAGGGGATATGCAGCGAATTGATGATGATCCTGTTCGATGCGCTGATCCTGCAACAAGTGAGTTAATGATTAATGAGATTTCAAGTGCGCACTCTGACGGAGATACTTTAGGCGGGGTAGTCGAAGTACTCGCCTTTAATATGCCACCAGGGCTTGGCTCGCACGTGCATTGGGATCGACGTTTAGATGCGCAGTTAGCTGGGGCTCTTATGGGTATTCAAGCTATTAAAGGCGTTGAAGTCGGCGATGGCTTTGAAACCGCTACGCGTCGAGGAAGTGTTGCCCACGATGAGATAGAGAAATCAAGTGAAGGAAAGATTATTCGTCGCACCGATCGCGCCGGAGGTACCGAAGGCGGCATGTCCAATGGCGAAATTCTGCGCGTACGTGCGGCCATGAAACCAATCTCAACGGTTCCAAAGGCCTTAGATACGATTGATGTGGCTACTGGCTTACCTGCAAAGGCGATTAATCAGCGTTCAGATGTCTGCGCAGTACCGGCGGCAGGCGTTGTAGCTGAGGCGATGGTCGCTCTTGTACTTGCTCAAGCTGTTCTGGAGAAGTTTGGTGGAGACAGCGTCGGAGAGACGCGCAGAAATTTCCAGAGCTACATAAACAATCTAAATTTCAAGTAGGTCATTCGAGATGCCACAGGCAGTCTTAATTGGCCCTCCAGGAGCGGGAAAATCCACAGTTGGCAAGGCCTTAGCCAAATCACTTGGGGTCGGTTTTTTGGATTCAGATGCGGTCATCGAAAAAAAAGCGGATAAGAAAATCTCAGATATTTTTGTAGATGAGGGCGAAGAGGCTTTTCGAGAGCTTGAGTATGAAGCGCTCAAAGCCTGCCTCCTCGATAGCAATTGCATCCTCGCACTCGGTGGAGGCGCTCCGATTTCCGATCGAGCTCAAAGTTTGCTCAAGGAATCAGGTGCCCCAGTTGTATTTCTCGATGTATCTCTTTCAATAGCCGCGCCACGGGTGGGTTTCAATCGAGATCGACCTTTGTTGCTAGGTAACCCACGCGCACAATGGCAGGCTTTATACGATGTCAGGCGGCCGATTTACGAGAAGCTTGCAACAATTACAGTTAAAGTTGATTTCGTGAAGCTCAATGACATAGTTACCGAAATTAGATCAGGGTTGAGCATATGAAAACCATTTCGGTGAATGCTGAGCGAGAGTATCAAGTTCTTGTCGATTGTGATTGGAAATCAGAGCTCATCTCGTTGGCTAAGAATAGAACTCGTATCGCAGTTATTCACAACGAGCACATGTCGAAGCAAGTGCGCATTGAGTCCGATATTGATGCCGAAATTTTCTACTTCACTCTTCCCGATGGCGAACTAGCCAAGAGCTTTACAACTATTTCGCAGTTATGGAACTGGCTAGGGGCAGCTGGATTTACCCGCTCAGATTTAATAGTCGGCGTTGGAGGCGGCGCAGTTACAGATGTAGCAGGTTTTGCCGCTGCATCATGGCTGCGCGGTGTTGATTGGATCGCGGTTCCAACAAGTGTTGCAGGCATGGTCGACGCGGCAGTTGGCGGTAAGACCGGCATCAATAGTGATTATGGAAAGAATTTGATTGGAGCCTTTCATTCCCCTATTGCAGTACTCGTTGACTTGAATTGGTTAAACACACTCTCCGATAGGGATTTTGCGGCTGGAATGGCTGAAGTTATTAAATGTGGTTTTATCTCAGAGAATGAAATTATTTCACTAATATCCAATCAATCGCTTTCAGAGTTGCGCAAGGACCGGATGCGAGTTATTGCATTGATAGAGGCTGCCGTAATGGTAAAAGCATCTGTAGTTTCAAGTGATTTTAAAGAGGGCTTTGCTCGCGAGGTCTTAAATTACGGCCATACATTGGGTCATGCAGTTGAGATTCATAGCAAGTACAGCCTTCGTCACGGGGAGGCAGTTGCAATTGGTTTAGTTTTTGCAGCAGAGCTAGCCAACATTAAGGGTCTCCTATCGACGCAGTTAGTAGACAAGCATCGCGAGCTTTTAAGCTCTTTGAATCTACCGATCTCTTACCCTCGCGCCGCCTGGTCGGAGTTAATGCCGTTACTGGCATTGGATAAGAAGTCACGCGGGAAATCTCTGCGCTTTGTGGCGATCTCTGCAATTGGTGCAACGCTTCGAATGGAAGATGTATTAGAGAGTGAACTCGTTAGTGCATATGAGAGAATAAGCCTATGAAGATTATTGTAATCAATGGTCCAAACTTGGCACGTTTGGATATTCGCGACTCATCTATCTATGGCGATCTCAACTATGGTGAGTTAAAGAGCCTTATCGAAGGCGCTGCCCTCACACATGGTTTCGAGGCAGATATCCGCCAGAGCGATGATGAGGCAACGATCATTGGTTGGCTACATGAGGCGGCCGATAAGAAGATTCCAGTGATTATTAATCCTGCCGCCTTTACGCACTATTCGTATGCCATCAGAGATGCTGCCGAACTACTCACATCCCCACTTATTGAGGTGCATCTCTCAAACCCAATGTCTCGTGAAGAGTTTCGTCACACATCAGTAATCGCGGGAGTGGCAACTGGAACAATCGCTGGTTTCGGACCGAATTCATATGTATTGGCGATAATCGCGCTTAAAAACCTGATTGGCTGAGCGAACAAAGCACTATCCCTGAGCGGGTATCCTTATCCTCTTGCTATCACAACGGGTAGCCGAACTATTTTAAACGAGTGGAGCTTTACCGTGGCAACAACAGCTGATCTGAAAAATGGAATTACATTAGATATCGAAGGTCAACTTTGGAACGTAATCGAGTTCCAGCATGTAAAGCCAGGTAAGGGACCGGCCTTTGTTCGCACAAAATTGAAGTCAGTTCTCACAGGAAAAGTTATTGACCGCACATTCAACTCTGGCGTCAAGATCGACATCGAGATTCTCGAGAAGCGCGATATGCAGTTTCTTTACAAAGAGGGCGAAGATTTCGTTTTCATGGATGCTAAGACTTTTGATCAGATGACGATTTCTATGGCAACTGTCGGCGGAATGTCTGACTACATGCTTGAAAATACCGATGCCGTTGTAGCAGTCCATGATGGCAATCCCTTGTACATCGAACTTGCTGCAGCCGTTCCATTGAAGATTACTTACACAGAGCCTGGAATTCAGGGCGATCGATCTTCAGGTGGAACTAAGCCAGCAACGGTTGAAACGGGTCTTGAGATTCAGGTACCGCTATTTATTAAACAGGATGAGATCGTCATGGTTGATACCCGTGATGGCTCATACCAGGGCCGCGCTAACTAGTGTCAGCTCGCAGTAAGGCACGAAAAGCGGCCTTAGATTTACTCTACGAGGCAGATATTCGCGGAACAAATGCCGTCGAAACTCTCAATCTGCGTGATGTGATTGAAGAGGGTCCCGATGCTCGCCCGATTCGTGAGTACACACGCGAGCTTGTTAATGGAGTTGGCGAGAATTACCGCAAGATCGATGAGTTAATCACGACCTATGCCCGAGGTTGGGATATGGATAGATTGCCGGCAGTTGATAGAAATATTCTCCGACTTGGAATTTATGAAATCTTATGGTCAACGACGATTCCTGATGGAGTAGCAATAGATGAGGCGTTGACTCTGGCGAAAGAGCTATCGACAGATGATTCCGCCGGATTTATTCACGGAGTTTTAGGTCGGATTTCCTCGATAAAAGATAGTTTAGCTATTTAGATAGATAGCAGTAATCGCCGTTCATTTAATATTTTTGAAAGCTCATCTGAGTTTTTTCCTAGAGTCATAGCCAAAAGCGATATATCGCTGCTGCGCATAGATAGAACTTCACCGTTCCAGTCATTTCGAAGGGCGACAATTCCACTAATGTAGGTAAATATGCTCCGTAGCTCCGGAGTTATCGAATCCATCTTCTGACTTCCGGAGATAATTGCTCGAATTTGGCGAAGATCGATAACAGGTGGAGGAATCACTCCCTCTGCAGCCTTGGGCTGTTCCAGCAAATATGTCAGTGGCAGGCCATAGAAGGCTGCGATCTCAATCGCTTTTTTTACCGATAATGCGCGGTCGCCACGCTCATATGAGCCAAGTACGACGGCGCGAATGCTGCGTTTGCTCGCGATCTCAACATCGGAGAGGGAGAGGCCCTTTGAAATTCGAATCGCGCGAAGACGCGCGCAGATTGCTTCATGTGTTGTCATAAGCGCAAGAGTAAGTCTCTTGACTAAGCCACACCGCGTCTTATCCACAGATCAAGGAGTGCGGTGGTATAGTCGCCCACGCATCCTTTAACGACCCATCCTGAGAGATGGGGAAGGAGATTTACATGAGTGTTGCCCTGTCCGCACCGGATATTACGCGTGCATTGATTCGCATTTCCCATGAGATATTAGAGGCCAATACTTCGACGCATCAGATCACCTTGCTGGGTATTCCTACGCGTGGTGCGCATTTAGCTCGTCGAATCGCCATAAGCATGAGCGAGATTGCCGGTCATGAGATTCCTGTCGGAACCCTCGATATCACGATGCATCGAGATGATTTGAGAATGCGCCCTCCGCGTCCAATCATGCCTACTTCGATTCCACATGGGAAAGTCGATGGCCGAGAAGTAGTCTTAATCGACGATGTTTTGTTTTCAGGACGCACAATTCGCGCAGCGCTAGATGCCTTAGGCGAAATTGGCCGCCCTCATACCGTGCAGTTAGCAGCACTTGTAGATAGGGGTCATCGCGAACTTCCTATCAGAGCCGATTTTGTTGGCAAGAACCTACCTACATCTATTACTCAATCGGTAAAAGTGCACTTAAGTGAGATCGACGGTCTTGATGAAGTTTTGATTGAGGAGAACTGATGCGCCACTTGCTCTCGATCTCGGATTTATCGAAGGCTCAAGCCGTATCAATCCTTGATACCGCTACCGAACTCGCGCGTGTGAGTGATGGCGCAGTCAAGAAGCTTCCGACGCTGCGAGGACGCACGATCGTTAACCTCTTCGCAGAGGACTCTACGCGAACTCGTATCTCATTTGAAGCCGCTGCCAAACGTCTATCGGCCGATGTCATTAACTTCTCGGCTAAGGGCTCAAGTCTGAGTAAAGGTGAATCCTTGAAAGATACTGCTCTGACACTGCAGGCGATGGGCGCTGATGCTGTCGTGATTCGCCATAGCGCCTCGGGCGCACCTGCGCGTCTTGCTAACTCTTCCTGGATGAACGGAAGTGTTATCAATGCCGGAGATGGTACTCATGAGCATCCTAGCCAGGCCTTACTTGATGCATTCACAATCAGAAAGCATCAAGGAAAGGGAGCGGCGGATTTAGTCGGTATTCGAGTTGCAATTGTGGGCGATGTTTTGCATTCACGTGTTGCCAGGTCAAATGTTTTACTGCTAACTCTTTTAGGGGCCCATGTCACTCTTGTCGCACCACCCACGCTACTGCCTGTCGGTGTAGAGAGCTGGCCTGTCACTATCTCTTACGATTTAGATTCGGTTATTGGTCTTGTCGATGTAGTAATGATGTTGCGTGTTCAACAAGAGCGAATGAGCGACCTCTTCTTTCCAAATGCACGAGAGTACTCACGCTACTTTGGACTTAACTCTGATCGATTGAAATTAATGTCACCACACTCCATAGTGATGCACCCAGGTCCGATGAATCGTGGTTTGGAAATCGCTGCAGAGGTGGCGGACAGCGCGCGTTCTGTGATTGTGGAACAAGTTGCAAATGGAGTAAGTGTTCGTATGGCAATTTTATATATCCTGCTTACGGGTCAACCTTTGGAAGCGGGGAGCAAGTAATGTCATCGCAACGCTATCTTCTTAAGAACGGCTCTCTACCTGATGGCACGGTCAGTGATCTCCTGATCTCCGACGGAGTTATTGCCTCAATCTCGAGCGCGATTTCTGATCCTGAAGCAACTCTCATCAATATAAAAGGCTCTGTTGTTCTGCCAGGTTTAGTCGATCTCCATACTCATCTTCGTCAGCCTGGACGCGAAGATGCTGAAACTGTTCTGACTGGCTCGCGCTCTGGGGCAAAAGGTGGATTCACTGCACTCTCAGCAATGGCCAATACATCTCCAGTTGCAGATAACGCCGGAGTAGTTGAACAGGTTTATCGACTCGGACAAGAAGCGGGCCTACTTGATGTTTTTCCTATTGGCGCGGTAACACAAGGTTTGTCTGGCGTTGCATTATCTGAAATCGGTGCAATGGCCGATTCAATTGCACAGGTAAGAGTATTTAGTGATGATGGAAACTGCGTCTTTGATCCCATGGTGATGCGTCGCGCCCTTGAATACATAAAGAAGTTCGATGGAGTAATCGCCCAACATGCTCAAGAGCCGCGTTTAACAGTTGGCTCTCAGATGAATGAGGGAGATGTATCAGCGGTTTTAGGTTTGAAGGGATGGCCAGCAATCGCTGAAGAGGCGATTATTGCCCGTGATGTTTTGCTGGTGGATCACGTTAAATCACGTCTACATATCTGCCACGTAACCACGGCCGGTGGAGTTGAAATTATTCGTTGGGCAAAGGCACGGGGAATTAATGTGACGGCAGAGGTTACTCCTCATCATTTGCTACTCACCGATGAGTTAGCTAGATCCTATGACCCTATATTTAAAGTTAATCCTCCGCTTCGTAGCGAGAAAGATGTCATGGCGCTTCGTGAGGCGCTGGCCGATGGAACGATCGATATCGTTGCAACCGATCATGCTCCGCACACAATGGAGTCAAAAGAGTGCGAGTGGCAAGAGGCATCATTTGGAATGTTGGGATTAGAGACTGCGATCTCTATCGTTCAAAAGACGATGGTAGATACGAAGCTTATGAATTGGGCACAGGTAGCAGATCGTTTATCGAGCGCCCCCGCACGCATTGGTGGATACAGCCATCAAGGGCAGAATTTAGCGATCGGTAGCAAAGCCCACTTAACAGTCATCAATCCAACGGCTGCGTGGATCGTTGACAGAGATTTAGTTGCCTCAAAGAGTCGCAATACTCCATTTCATGGCTATGAACTTCCTGGAGTGGTTACTCATACATTCTTTAACGGCCTTGCAACTTTGATGGATGGCGCCTTGGTCGAAGTTAGTGAGGGGCGATGAGTAAAGCATTTTTAGTCTTAGATGATGGTCGCATATTTGAAGGTAAATCCTGGGGAGCGGTTGGAAAGTGCTTTGGAGAAGCGGTATTCCAAACTGGAATGACTGGGTATCAAGAGACATTGACTGATCCTTCGTATCACAAGCAAGTTGTTGTTATGACTGCGCCACACATCGGCAACACTGGCGTAAATTCAGATGATAACGAGTCGTCGAAAATCTGGGTTGCAGGATATGTCGTTCGTAATCCATCGACATTGACCTCCAATTGGCGAAGCGAGAATTCATTAGAAGATGAGTTGATAACTCAAAATATTGTCGGAATTCAGGCAGTAGATACCCGTGCGATTACGCGTCACTTACGTGATCGCGGCGCCATGCGCGTCGGGATATTCTCAGGGTTAGAACGATCGCGCGAAGAAATGGTTGTAGAAGTCCGTAAAGTTGAATCGATGAGCGGCTCATTTCTTGTCGCCGACGTATCTACTCCAACTCCTTATGTAGTACCAGCAATTGGTGAAAAGCGTTTGGTTGTCGCGGCAATCGATTTAGGAATAAAGGCTGCGACCCCCTATGCACTTGCGCAAAGGGGAGTAGAGGTTCACGTTCTTCCCTATAACTCAACTATTGAAGATATTGAATCGATAAATCCCGATGGCGTCTTCATCTCGAATGGTCCAGGGGATCCGGCGACTATGCTCGAAACAATTGAACTCGTGCGTGAAATTTTGGTACGTGAAATTCCAATTTTCGGAATCTGCTTCGGGCATCAAATTTTGGGCCGTGCCCTCGGTTTTGAAACATATAAGTTGACTTTCGGTCATCGTGGAATTAACCAACCAGTGATAGATAAAAACACGGGTAAAGTTGAAATAACTTCGCATAACCATGGCTTTGCACTCAAAGCACCTACCGATTCCACATTCTCAACCGTTTATGGCAATGGTGAGGTCACCCATGTATCACTCAATGATGGCGTGGTTGAAGGGTTGCAACTTCTAGATCGTCCCGCATTTTCAGTTCAATACCACCCAGAGGCGGCGGCCGGTCCTCATGATGCCGCCTATCTCTTTGATCGCTTCATAGATTTAATGAACCAGAAAGTGCGTGCATAATGCCTTTGGATACCTCAATTAAATCAGTGCTGGTCATTGGCAGCGGTCCCATCGTTATTGGTCAGGCATGCGAGTTCGACTACTCAGGCACGCAGGCCTGTCGTATTTTGCGTGAAGAGGGAATTCGAGTTGTTCTTATTAACTCAAACCCTGCAACGATTATGACCGACCCTGAGTTTGCCGACGCAACATATATCGAGCCAATTACTTCGGATGCGATTGAAAAAATCATTGCCCACGAAAGACCTGATGCCGTTCTTGCAACTCTTGGTGGCCAAACCGCTCTCAATGCCGCCATTGCCGTCTTTGAGGCAGGGATATTGAAAAAGTATGGTGTTCGTCTTATTGGCGCTGATGTAGATGCGATCAATCGCGGAGAAAACCGTGAACTCTTTCGAGAGATTGTGGCAAAAGTTGGAGGCGAGTCGGCCAAGTCGGTTGTCTGTCACACTATTGAAGAGATATTTCAAGGCGTAGAAGCTTTAGGCTATCCAGTTGTCGTGCGACCCTCGTTCACGATGGGAGGGCTTGGATCTGGAATTGCATTTGATGCCGAAGAGTTGAAACAGATTGCAGGTGCAGGCCTTCGTCATAGTCCAACTTCCGAAGTACTGCTTGAAGAGTCGATTATTGGATGGAAAGAGTACGAGCTCGAGGTCATGCGAGATCACAAAGACAATGTCGTGATTGTGTGCAGCATTGAAAATATTGATCCTATGGGGGTGCACACGGGTGACTCGATAACAGTTGCACCTGCAATGACCTTAACTGATGTTGAATATCAACGACTACGTAACCTTTCTCTAGATATTATCCGTGAAGTCGGTGTTGACACTGGAGGTTGCAATATCCAATTTGCGGTAAACCCTGCAACTGGACGAATTATTGTTATTGAAATGAACCCACGCGTCTCTCGCTCGAGTGCGTTAGCTTCCAAGGCGACAGGCTTTCCCATAGCAAAAATCGCAACAAAACTAGCGATTGGCTATACATTAGATGAGATTCGAAACGATATTACAAAGGTAACGCCCGCCTCCTTTGAGCCATCTCTGGATTATGTAGTTGTTAAAGTTCCTCGCTTTGCTTTCGAGAAGTTTGCCGATGCAGATCCGCGATTAACAACAACGATGAAGAGCGTTGGCGAAGCGATGGCTATTGGGCGCTCATTTCCTGAGGCGTTAATGAAGGCGCTGCGCTCCCTTGAGCGAAAAGAGGCAATCTTCACATGGCCAGAGCTCAACGAGAGCCAGAAGAATGAGCTCTTACTGTCGATCAGGATTCCAACGGAGTATCGCCTTCAACAAGTACAGCGCGCGATGTGGGCTGGGGCGACGATCGATCAGATCTTCGATGCCTGCAAAATAGATCCTTGGTACCTGCGCCAGATTCAGATTATCAATGAGCAGGCGGCAATCATCGCCCAGCCAGGGGATTTAAACGCTGAACTTTTGCGAGATGCAAAATCTGGTGGTTTTTCCGATGCTCAGATTGCGAGGCTTCGCGGAATAAGTGAAGATGAAGTCAGGCAAATTAGACATCACTTGGCAATTCGTCCCGTCTATAAAACAGTAGATACATGCGCTGGCGAGTTTGAGGCTTTCACTCCATATCATTATTCAAGTTATGAAGAGGAGAGCGAAGTTCGTGTTCGCACAACGCCAGCGGTTATTATCTTAGGTAGCGGGCCAAATCGAATTGGACAAGGAATCGAGTTTGACTACTCCTGCGTCCATGCCTCATTTGCGCTGCGCGAGGCAGGGTATGAAACGATAATGATTAACTGCAACCCTGAAACAGTCTCAACTGATTACGATACGAGCAATCGCCTGTACTTCGAGCCGTTGACTTTAGAGGATGTTCTAGAGGTTATTCATGCAGAAACTCTCGCCGGTCCACTCTTAGGTGTCATCACTCAGCTCGGTGGTCAAACTCCGCTGGGTCTTGCAGCAGGTCTTAAGGCCAATGGCGTAACTATTTTGGGAACTTCTCCTGAAGCGATTAATTTAGCTGAAGAGCGCGGTGCATTCGGTCAAATCTTGGCCGATCAAGAGTTAAATGCACCTGAGTTCGGAATGGCATCGTCACAGTTAGAGGCGATCACTATTGCTAGTCGAATTGGATACCCAGTTCTTGTACGGCCATCATTCGTCTTAGGTGGTCGTGGCATGGAGATTGTTTATGATGACAACTCTCTTGCAGGATTTATCTCGCGAGCCACAGATATCACTCCTGATCACCCTGTACTGGTCGATCGTTTCTTAGATAGCGCTATCGAAATTGATGTCGATGCACTCTTCGATGGTAACGAACTATTTCTTGGCGGAGTCATGGAGCATATTGAAGAGGCTGGAATCCATAGCGGAGATAGTGCCTGCGTTCTTCCATCTATGACCATCACTGCTCTGCAGCTTGAAGAGATTAAAGTTGCTACGACAAAGATTGCCCAAGGTGTTGGCGTTCTTGGTTTAATAAATATTCAATTCGCCATAGCGGGGGAGATTCTCTATGTCCTGGAGGCAAACCCCCGAGCATCGCGTACGGTTCCATTTGTCAGTAAGGCGACGGGAGTGGCTTTAGCTAAGGCCGCTGCTCGAATCTCACTAGGTTCAACTATCGCCGAGCTCCGAGTCGAAGGAATCTTGCCATCGACGGGCGATGGAGTTGCAAAGGGCGTCTCAGTGAAGGAGGCGGTCTTGCCATGGAACCGCTTCCGAAGGAGTGATGGACGGGGTGTTGACGCGATCTTAGGTCCTGAGATGCGCTCGACTGGAGAGGTCATGGGTATCTCTCCAAGCTTTGGCGAGAGTTATGCCAAATCCCAGATTGCAGCATTTGGTCCACTCCCAAAGAATGGAACAGTATTTATATCACTTGCCGATAAAGATAAGGCATCTGGCATAGATGGGGCACGTGGCTTATCAAGTCTCGGTTTTAGAATTTTAGCCACCACTGGTACTTCTCAATACTTAGCCGAACATGGAGTAGTTTCGGTATCTGTTCGTAAGAATTCAGATGGTACGGGACCTTTGGGTGAGCCGACCATCGTGGAGATAATTAACTCGGGAGAGATTGATTTAGTGATAAATACACCGGTAGGTCGTGGAACACGAGCAGATGGCTGGCTGATTCGTACTGCAGCGGTGCAGCGATCTATTCCTATTATTACAACCACGGCTGGATTTAGTGCAGCGGTGGAGGGTATTCGTTTTCTTCAAAACTCAGAGCTCTCAATCAAATCACTTCAAGAGTGGCTAGCGTAAGAATGGCTACTATAAATAAAAACGCAACGTCGATGCAGGCTGTTTTGATGAGTAATAAGCGCGTGGGTCAATATCACCAGTTGATAGTGAATATCGGAGATAGCGCGAGCTTGTGCAAGCCGGGAAACTTCGTTGCAATTAGTGTTGGCGGAGATACATCACGCATGATTTTGCGCAGAGCCTTTGCAATATCGCGGGTTTCGAATAACTCAACTTTCGGTGGAACGATGGAGCTCATCATCGCCCCACATGGTCAAGGCAGTAAATGGCTTTGTTCACAGATTGAAGGAGCGGTTTTGGATGTTGTCGTGCCTCTTGGTACTGCTTTTGGAATTCCCACGGAGCCAGTCCAAGTCCTACTCGTCGGAGGCGGTTATGGATCGGCTCCATTATTTGGCTTAGCCGAAGTGCTAAACGCCCGTGGATGTCGAGTCGACATGTTGCTCGGAGCAAGTACTGCAAGCAAAATCTACGCCCCGATGGAGGGCAAGCGCGCAGTTAACTCACTTCGAATTTACACAGAAGATGGATCAATGGGGCAGATGGGTCGCGTTACAGATCCCATTGCAGGATTAATCGCCGATCTCAATATCGCAGTGGTCTATTCATGCGGCCCAATGGCAATGCTTTCGGCGATAAATGCGATTACTCACGGCACTGAAGTTGTACATCAATGCGCAGTAGAAGAGTCGATGGCCTGCGGAATCGGCATTTGTATGACCTGCGTTCTTCCAGTTGCTGATGAAGACGGGGATGTTTCGATGCTTCGCTCGTGTATCGATGGCCCGGTTATGGATGGCGCCTTAGTGCAGTGGGACAAAGTGGGTCGAGCGCTATGACGACAGTAGATTTTTCAACGACAATTGCTAACGCTTGGTTTCCATCACCAATCTTTACGGCAAGTGGTTGTGCCAGTTCGGGCCGCGAACTAGCGCAATTCTTTCCGCTACACGATATCGGTGGTGTAGTTACAAAGTCGGTCATGAATAAAGCACGTACTGGCCGACCAACTCCACGCATGGCCGAGACTGCTAGTGGAATGCTTAACTCCATTGGCCTGCAAGGACCCGGTATTGATGCCTTTATAGCTAAAGATATTCCCTACTTAATCGAGCAAAAGGCGCGAATTATCGTCTCGATAGCGGGGGAGACGATAGAGGAGTATGCAACGCTTGCAAGAAAACTACGTTCAGTCTCTGGAATTAGCGCAGTTGAAGTAAATATTTCCTGCCCGAATGTTGAAAATCGCGGTCTGGTCTTTGCATGCGATCCCGAAGCATCTAGACGAGTCATTGATGGAGTGCGACGAACTCTTGGAGGCGAGCTTCCAATAATTGCAAAACTCTCTCCCGATGTAACAGATTTAGTCTCTATCGCCAAAGGTGTAGTCGATGCCGGCGCCGATGCGCTAGCTCTGATTAATACCGTCCTTGGCATGGTCATCAACCTTGACACTATGCGACCACATTTAGGTGGCAAAACAGGCGGCTTGTCGGGTCCTGCCATAAAGCCGATCGCTATTCGCGCCGTATATCAAGTGCATGAAGCGATGCCAAAGATTCCTATTCTTGGAATGGGCGGTATTTCAAATGGGCGCGATGCACTTGAAATGATTGCCGCAGGAGCAAGTGGTGTCTCTATAGGCACTGCGAGTTTCGGTAATCCAATGGCCTTGATGAATATTTCGAATGAGTTAAGAGAGTTACTTGCACTAAAGGGCTTCGCATCTATTAGAGATGCAGTTGGATTCGCACACCGCGTTGAGGAGGCCAAATAAGATGAGTGCCAAAGCACCGATTGTATTGGCGATAGATACTTCTGACTTAGATACGGCCATTGCATGGGTTAAAGCAACGCAAGGTTTGATCGCCGTTTATAAGTTGGGTTTGGAGTTCTATTTAAATTTCGGGCAAGATGGTGTTCGCGCAATTTCTAGTTCCACCGATAGCGATATTTTTTTAGATCTGAAGCTTCACGATATTCCACACACAGTATCCGGCGCTGCTACAGCTATCTCATCCCTTGGCGTAAAGTATTTAACGGTGCACGCCTCAGGTGGCAGTGCAATGATTGCCGCCGCCGCTCAGGCCGTACCATCAACTTTTGTCACTGGAGTAACAATCTTGACTTCACTCTCTGAAAGCGATGTCTCGGAAATCGGCTTCAAAAATAACGCTCTCGATAGCGCAGTTGGCTTAGCAAAGCTTGCCGTCTCTGCTGGCGCCCGTGCAATTGTCTGTTCTCCGCTAGAGATCCTCGCAATTCGCCAGAGCGTTGGAGATGAGATAACGATCATTACCCCTGGTGTTCGCCCTGCAGATATCGCAGCTAGTGATGATCAGAAGCGGACTATGAGCCCACAAGATGCGATAAAAAATGGTGCAAATTTAGTTGTCATCGGACGGCCGATTACATCGGCCTGGGGCCAAGGTGCGTTGGCGATGCGTGAGCGGACCGAGCAAATCTGCGCGCAGATTCTCTAAATTTTGATTAGTGGACTAGATTTCTTGTATGGGCGCCCCTCCGATTTTGACGGCAGAAGAGCGCAATGCCGCTCTCTTAAAGGCGGCGCAGTCTCGCAAGCGACGAGCCGAAGTGAAGGCGAAAGTTAAAACCGGCGAATTTTCTATCGATGCAGTTCTTGAAATCGCTGCAAATGAAGATGCTATAGCTAAAATGCGAGTGAGAGAGTTGCTGGAGGCGCTGACCGGTGTTGGAAAAGTTCGAGCAAGCACGTTGATGGAGCGCTTAAATATTTCTCCAACGCGTAGAATTGCCGGATTAGGACGTCATCAGATTAAAGAGCTACGAAACGAGTTTATGAAATCATCACACGCTCTCACTCCAGGCAAGCTACTCGTCCTCTCGGGTCCCGGGGGAGTTGGTAAAAGCACGGTAGCTGCGCGCCTTAGAGCATCGGGTGATTTTTGGGTTAGCGTTTCGGCAACCACAAGAGCGCCTCGATCTAATGAGCACGATGGTGTGGATTATTTCTTTATTAGCGATGATGAGTTTTCTCGCCGAGTGCGAAGTGACGAGTTTCTCGAGTGGGCTGAATTTGCAGGAAGTAGATATGGAACACCGAGCGCCGCAGTCGAAGAGGCCTTGCTCGCTGGGCGAAATGTTCTTCTGGAGATTGAGGTTGATGGCGCCAGACAGGTGAAGGCTCATCTGCGGCAATCAATACTTGTCTTTTTAGAGCCACCTTCATGGGAAGAGCTTGTTTCGCGCCTTATTGCCCGTGGAACCGATTCGCCTGAGCGGCGTGCCGAGCGTCTGCAACTGGCCCAAGAGGAGCTTGCCGCAGCCTCATTCTTTGACCTGGTAATCGTCAATGATCAGGTCGAGCGGGTTGTTGAACAACTGATAGCATTGACCTCTTGACCACATTGTTTAAAAATTGATATGAGCGGGGTATAACTATGGATGGCATCACAAATCCACCGATTGACGAACTTCTAGAAAAAAGTGGCTCTAAGTACAGCCTCGTTCTCTATGCAGCTAAGCGTGCCCGCCAGATCAATGCTTACTATTCACAGCTCGGTGAGGGTCTACTTGAGTATGTAGGACCACTTGTTGAGACACATGTTCATGAGAAGCCGCTATCTATCGCACTTCGCGAGATTAATGAAGGCTTGCTCACGATTGAAAATCTCGAACCAACGGCTTAAATAACACCTCCTTACTATGTCTGCCACAACTCGTGAGGTCGTACTCGGAGTTGGCGCAGGAATTGCTGCATATAAATCATGTGATCTTCTGCGCCGCCTGCAAGATCGTGGCTATTTAATAACAGTTGTACCAACTCCCTCCTCGCTTAACTTTGTAGGGGCGGCGACGTGGGAGGCGCTCTCGCATCGAAAGGTAAGCACGCAGGTCTGGGAAAATGTCGACGAGGTTGCACATATCTCTATTGCAGAAAAGGCCGACTACTTTCTTATCGCTCCTGCAACTGCAGATTTAATCGCACGCATAGCCGCGGGCCGCGCAGATGATCTGCTGACTAATTTGGTTCTAGCCTCGAAGGTACCCATGTTGATCGTTCCAGCTATGCACCCACAGATGTGGAATGATCCTGCGACGGTTGCAAATGTTGCCACCCTTCGCGCCCGCGGTTATATCGTGATGGAGCCAGAGGTCGGAAGATTGACCGGCAACGACATTGGCCAGGGCCGATTTCCCCAGAGCGCGGCGATCATAGAAGTATTTGATGGAATGACTGGAAATCTGCGCGACCTAGTAGGTAAACGAGTTTTAATCTCAGGGGGCGGAACTCGAGAGGCGATTGATCCAGTTCGCTTTATTGGCAATCGCTCTTCAGGCAAGCAGTCTTTGGCACTTGCTCATGCCGCCCTTTTGCGTGGAGCGACGGTGCATCTGGTCGCCGCCAATATGCAGGTACAGGAAAGCGATGGCCTCACAGTAACCCACGTCGAGAGCGCGGCAGAGATGAGCGTGGCTCTTGAACGAGAGTTTGCCTCCTGCGATATCTTGATTATGAGCGCCGCCGTTGCAGATGCAAAACCTGTGCATAGTCCGATGCACAAGATTAAGAAATCTCTCTTTACCTCAATCGAATTAGAGCAAAATCCCGATCTTTTGATGCAGTTGAGCTCGAAAAAGGCTCACCAGATAATGATTGGCTTCGCTGCTGAGACCAATGATCTCCTGGAGTCGGCAACTGCCAAATTAGTGGCTAAAGGCTTGGATATTCTCTACGTCAACGATGTCAGTAATGGCGCAATCTTCGGAAAAGATACGACACAGGGTATGATTCTGACACGCACTGGTGCGCATATAGATGTCAAGGAAGCCTCCAAAGACGCTCTAGCCAATCTCCTCCTTGATCACGCCATCCGGCAGTTAGGTTAAAACATGTCAAAACGCCTTTTTACCTCAGAATCTGTAACTGAAGGACATCCAGACAAGATTGCAGATGCGATCTCTGATGCCGTTCTTGACTCCCTTCTCTCACAAGATATTAAGAGCCGCGTAGCTGTAGAAACACTCATCACAACGGGACAGGTTCACGTTGCCGGTGAAGTTACTACAAATGGCTATGCCGATGTCAACACAATTGTTCGCGATACTGTTCTAAATATCGGATACGACTCATCCGATAAGGGCTTCGATGGAAATAGTTGCGGTGTATCGATTTCAATTGGGCAACAGTCGCAAGACATTGCTCAAGGAGTAGATGATGCATATGAGCACCGCGTAGCATCTGGCGCCGATCCCTTGGATTTACAGGGAGCTGGAGATCAGGGCTTAATGTTTGGATATGCATGCGATGATACAAAAGAGCTC
This sequence comes from Candidatus Planktophila sp., assembly GCA_964203745.1. Classification (GTDB taxonomy): domain Bacteria; phylum Actinomycetota; class Actinomycetes; order Nanopelagicales; family Nanopelagicaceae; genus Planktophila. The sequence goes on along the minus strand of CAXNOC010000002.1, from coordinate 55,486 downwards.
ATGCCTCTTCCTATCTGGCTGGCACATGCTCTAGCCCAACAGCTTTCAAAGGTACGTAAATCCGGCCAGCTGCCATATCTTCGCCCCGATGGAAAAACTCAAGTAACTATTGAATACGATGGAGATCGCGCAGTTGCACTCAATACCGTTGTTATTTCCAGTCAGCATGCCGAAGAGGTAGATGTAGTCAAGACGTTAACTCCTGAAATTCTTGAGTTTGTTATCGAACCAATTCTCTCGATGATTGACCTACCTCGAAAAGATCTTAAGACGCTTATTAACCCAACAGGTCGCTTCGTTATTGGCGGACCAATGGGAGATGCTGGATTAACGGGACGTAAAATTATCGTTGATACCTACGGTGGAATGGCGCGTCACGGCGGGGGAGCCTTTAGCGGTAAGGATCCATCAAAGGTGGATCGCTCAGCGGCTTATGCCATGAGATGGGTAGCTAAAAACGTAGTTGCCGCAGGACTTGCACGTCGATGCGAAGTTCAAGTTGCATATGCAATTGGAAAGGCGCAGCCCGTTGGTCTCTTTGTTGAAACTTTCGGAACCGAGACCGTGCCCGTCGCTAAAATTCAAGATGCTGTTTTAGCAACCTTTGATCTTCGTCCAGCGGCGATCATTCGCGATCTAGAACTCCTTCGCCCAATTTATAAACTTACTAGTGCATACGGTCACTTTGGTCGCGAGCTTCCTGAGTTTGCTTGGGAGCGCACTGATCGCGTGAGTGCACTTCAAAGCGCTATTAAGTAGAGCGTGGCATCGCCGCCTCGACTGCGCTTAAAGGCGCAAGTCATACCGCGGCCGCAGATTCAGGCGGAAGATAAACCCTATGTACGAACGTGGGTTGATACAGGCGTCTTTCATTTAGATGGCTTCTATGACTACCTTGTGCCAGAAGAATTCTCGGACGACGCCACCATTGGCGTGAGAGTTCAAGTTCCCTTTAATGGACGAGAAGTTGAAGCTATCGTTTTGGAGCGTCTTGATGAATCAAGTGTTAGCGGAGCTATTAAATCCATTACCAAAGTTCTCTCTCCTCATCAGGTTGCAACGGCGAGCTCCTTGGCGCTCATTGCCGCCGCGGCCAAGCATTGGGCGAGTAATCCATTCGACATAGTGCGCTCGGCGATACCGGCGCGAGTGGCCGGCGTGGACAAGAGATTCGTAAATCTCGCCAAAAATAATGCAAGTAAATCGCGATTGCGTGATATCTACGCATTCAATGCGCTAGATCCATATGCAGAGCCGGCCGATCAGGTAATTACTATGGCTACGCGATGGCTTGTAGATGGTTCGGTATTGATAGTTGCGCCTGATGAGAGCGATATCAATGCTCTATGTAAGAGTGCACAGGAGATTGGAATTGATTTCATTCGCCTAGATAGCTCGCAACCACGTGCCGAGCGCTACGAAAACTACATACTCGCGATGCGCGCCAACAAGGTTCTCATTATCGGTGCACGCGGAGCCGCCTTTACTCCGGTAGATGATTTAGTGTGCGTGATAGTTCATAAAGAGTCATCTCACGAGCATTACGAAATTCGAACTCCTGGTTGGAATGTTCGAGATGTTATTCAAATGCGAAAGAATCTTGAGGGAATCGACGTGCTCTTTACAGGTTACGTTCCATCTCTCGAAATATCGGCGTTGATTGATGCGAAGAAGATGACATATGTGAATAAATCGCATCGATTAAAGGTCAAGGCTTTTTCCTCCGAAGATGGCGCCTTACTTCCAGGAAGAATATTCGCAGATATTCGTAGCGCATTGGCGGCTGGACCGGTCCTCTTTATAGTTCCCCGCAAGGGCTACGGTAACGCTCTGCTGTGTGCGCATTGTAAAAATCTTGCACGATGTAGTTGTGGTGCGAGATTGGTCGTTGGTTCTAAGGGGGCAGATCCTTCATGTGAGGTCTGTCAAACGACATATCCCGATTGGTCCTGCACATGGTGTCAACGCAAGAGACAATATTTAGCTGGTCGTGGAATTGAGCGAGCAGCCGAGGAGATTTCAAGAGCCTTTCCAGGTACTCCTCTCGTTTTATCTTTTGGCGATGTTATTAAATCTGAAATAGCGAGTAAATCGATTATTGTTTTGGCGACACCAGGAGCGGCTCCGAAAGTAGAGGGTGGGTATGCGGCCGTAGTTATGCTCGAAGGCTTAAAGTTTTTTTCTCACCCAGACCTCCGATCACAAGAGCGGGCGCGAGAACTCTTCTTCGAAACAGCTGCTATGACTAATCCAAAAGGAGCTGTTTTGTTGTGTATCGATGAGTCACATCCAATCGTTGCATCGTTAGTGAGATGGAACCCTGGAGCGATTATTCGTCGGGAGTTAGCAGAGCGCTTAGAGATCCCCTTGCCACCATATGTATCGAGTTATGTAATAAGCGGTGAATCTAAAGATTTCACTTCAATTGCTACAGGGCTGAAGAAGGCTATCTCTGATGCACGCATACCTTCATCAATTCGGGTATATGGACCCAGTGAAATAGGGGGCTCGCGTGCCAGGATTGTCTTGTACTGCCCACAAGAAGATTCCGACGCGCTAACTGCTTTTCTACACGAGTTGCAACGTAGGCGCAGCATTGCGAAAAAAGATTTTCTATCGATCAGAATCGATCCATATTCACTGTGAGTTCTTTGATAGGATTGGCTAATGAGCGCGCAAGATATACGTCACTTCGGAGATCCCGTACTTATTACTCCCGCCGCCCTCGTAGTTGATTTTGATAAAGAGCTGCGTACTTTGATAGCTGATTTAACCCAGACCATGCTGGATGCTCCAGGTGCTGGCTTAGCCGCACCTCAGATCGGAGTATCACTACGCGCCTTTGTGTGGCACGTGGATGATGTCTTGGGCCATCTTATAAACCCAACCCTTGTACTAAGCGGTGAAATCGAAGAAGATGATGAGGGCTGCTTGTCATTTCCTGATCTAACGTATCCAACACCTCGCTCTTTACGCGCAGTTGCATCTGGCTTTAATATGTTTGGTGAGCCAATACAAGTTGATGGCTCTGAACTACTCGCTAGAGCGCTACAACATGAAAGCGATCACTTGGATGGCATTTTGTTTATCGATCGAATGAGTAAGGCTAATCGCAAACTTGCGATGAAGGAGATTCGAGAATCTGATTGGTTCAATGAGGCGGAGAGTAAAATCATAATTAAGCAATCGCCCCACACGATTTTCGGGCGGATTTCTTAGTGCGTATCGGAGTAGCAGCTACTCCGGATGTGGCGATTCCAACTTTGAACTGGCTGCTCAGCTCTGAGCATGAAATCGCCCTTGTTATCTCTAAACCAGATCGCCCAGCAGGACGTGGACGTGAACTCAAGCCATCGCCTGTGACTCTATGGGCGCAGGACAAAGGGATTGAACTTCTGAGACCTCACTCTTCAAGCGAGCTCATTGGAGTGATCGACAATTTGGATATCGTCCTGACTATTGGGTACGGAGTGCTACTTCCAGAGCCCATACTCGCGCTACCTCGCTATGGATTCATAAATCTTCATTTCTCGTTACTTCCGGCCTATCGAGGAGCGGCTCCAGTGCAACGAGCTATTGAAAATGGAGAGAGCGTTACTGGGGTGACGGTATTTTCTTTAGATAAAGGAATGGACACCGGTCCGATCTATACAACAACTGAGCTAGCGATTGAGAGAGATTGGCGATCGTTGGAGTTATTGCAGGCTTTGGCAGAGTTAGGTCCGAAGGCAGTTAATGAGGCCTTGTTAGCAATCGAAGGCGGAGTTAAACCGCATCCACAAAATGGTTTAGGAACGCTAGCTCCTAAGATTTCAAAAGAGGATGCTCGTATCGATTGGAGCTTGACCTCTGAGTTACTCTCTCGCAAAATTCGCGCTTTTTATCCCGCTCCATGTGCCTGGAGTGTATGGGAAGAGAATAGTTTTAAGATCACAAGAGCCGCTACACATGCGGCAGATTTAGCTGTAGGTGAAATTGCTGTAATCGACGGCGAAGTATTAGTGGGGTGTGGCCAGGCAACTGCACTCTGCCTTACTTCTGTAATTCCCGCAGGCAAGAAGGAGATGAGCGCGATCGAGTGGGCACGCGGTGCGAGATTGATGCAAGGTGCGCACTTTGGTTGAGGCCCGTAGAAATACATTTAAATCACCCAAGCCAGATGCCCCGCGTCTGTTGGCCTTTGATCTGATTACCGAGGTCAACCGAAATGAGGGCTATTCAAATCTCTTATTACCTCAAGCGTTGAGTTCTAGCACGTTGGAAGAGCGAGACCGCAATTTGGTTACAGAGCTGGTCTACGGCACTTTGCGAATGCAGGGCAAGCACGACTGGGTTTTGGCCCAGATTAGTGACCGGCCTTGGTCAGAGGTCGACCCCGGAATTGTTGATGTGGCCCGTCTTGGAGTGCACCAAATACATGAGATGCGCATTCCAGATCATGCAGCCGTAGCTGCGACCGTTGAGGTCGCCCGCAAGCGAGTAGGGGAATCTAAGGCGAGTTTTGTCAACGCCCTTCTACGAAGCGTCACGCGAAAATCAATTGATGATTGGTTCGCTCCGTTGCTGGAGATAAAAGATCCAGTTGAGAGAATGTCGATTCAATACTCACATCCAGAGTGGATTGTTTCGGCCTACTACGATCTTTTAAAGGATTGGGAGCAAGTTGAGGCCGCTCTTGCAATCAATAACGTCCCTGCATTACCAACTTTGATCTCATGGCCCGGGTATTCAACCCAAGAAGATTTAATCGCTCTTGGCGCCGAAGCAACCACGTACTCATCTTTAGGTGCTAGATGGAAAGGTAATCCAGGCTCTCTCGAAATAATTCGCCATAGGTTGGCAGGCGTACAAGATGAGGGCTCGCAGTTAGTTGCAACGGTATTTGCATCTGTTGCAGAAGGTTCTTCATGGTTGGATCTATGTGCAGGTCCTGGTGGAAAAGCTGCGCTACTTTCCTCCATTGCCGCCCAACGGCAGATCACTTTTACAGCAAATGAAATCTCCACTCCACGTGCAGATTTGGTTCGCCGTGTAGTTCATGGGGCGCGTGTATGGACTGGTGATGGACGAGAAGTGGCCTCTCACAATGAACTCTTTGATGCCGTCCTGATTGATGCACCATGTACAGGTTTAGGCGCGCTTAGAAGACGGCCAGAGGTTCGATGGCGACGAACATTACAAGATCTGCGTGAGCTTACTCAGCTTCAACGCGAACTCATTAGCTCTGCAATATCTGTTCTCAATCCTGGCGGCATACTCGGCTATGCAACCTGCTCGCCACATTTAGCTGAAACAACTGTACAAATAAATGAGATTATCAAGAGGCATCCCGAAATGGATTTAGTAGATATAACTCCCTACCTGCCGCAGGGCTTGGAAAATGCAACAAGAGCAGGTGCGATGGCCTTGTGGACACACCTCCATGGCACGGATGCAATGTTTTTGGCCGTGCTGCGAAAGAAAAGTTAGGATATTCCTATGTCCCGAGAGATTCGTATTACTCCAAGTATTCTTAACGCCGATCTAAATAACCTAGAGCACGAAATCTCTCGAATTGCCGCCCAATCTGATCTCATCCATTTAGATGTAATGGACAATGTTTTCGTTCCAAATTTTACCTTCGATTTCGTTCGTGCCAGTGAAATCATTAGATCATGTCCCATTGGAGTTGATGCGCACTTAATGGTGGCACATGTAGATTCAATAGCTCCGGCTTATGCTGAAGTGGGATGCAGTAGCGTCACGATTCACGCCGAGGCCACGACTAACATTTCACAAACTCTAAAGTCGATACGTCGAGCAGGTGCGCGTGCAGGTCTGGCACTAAAGCCTGGAACACCCATAGAGGATTATGAAAACTTTCTCGATGAAGTAGATATGTTTTTGATTATGACTGTCGAGCCGGGCTTTGGTGGACAGAAGTTCATGCATGAGATGATGGGAAAAGTTAAACGCACACGAAAAATTATTGGCGATCGTCCTATATGGCTTCAAGTTGATGGGGGAGTCTCACTCGAGACAATTTCAGAGGCGGCAGAGGCTGGTGCCGATGTATTTGTCGCGGGGAGTGCGGTATTTAACGCCGATGATCCAGGTGCGATGATCGCCTCCCTGCGCGAATTAGCAACCTCTGTGGCATACTGACGTCCAAGTTGTTCCGGGGGTCGGTGATAATTCCGAACCGGCGGTAAAGTCCGCGACCCGATCACATCCAGTGATCGGTTGATTTGGTGAAACTCCAAAACCGACAGTTAAAGTCTGGATAAAGGAACATACAGTTGGGTGCACCGTGCATTTAAGCTGTTCTGTTGCTTCCTGGAGCTTTTTATCCTAGGAAGGTACAACTGTGAATATCATTACCTGGCTTTTTGAAACAAATATTAACTTTGGTAGTAAATCTATCGCCGTACGTGAAATTGTCGGCGGAACTTTGGGATTAACAAGTGCGATTTTTGGAATGCGTCGGAAAATTTGGGCATGGCCAATTGGAATTCTCGGAGATGCTCTACTTTTCACCGTATTTTTAGGCGCCGTCTTTGCCTATGCAGATCAACCTTCAGCTAATTTCTATGGTCAAGCTAGCCGCAATCTCTTGCTCATCTTCGTCAGCATCTATGGTTGGATTCGCTGGTCGCAGCATCGCAAGAGTCATGGCAATTCCAAACATGCCGTGACGCCACGATGGACAACAACTCGGGAGAAAATGATTCTCGCCCCGATTATCGTTGTGTTTTTCCTTCTCTCCATGCAGATTTTCAAGGCACTCGGTGAAACTGGCACATGGTTACTTGTAGATACCTGGATATTTACGGGTACGGCGCTTGCCACTTTTGGCATGAGCCGTGGTTATGTTGAGTTTTGGTTAGTATGGGTAGCCGTTGATCTAGTGGGCGTTCCCTTTGCCTTTAGCAATGGCTACTACCCAACGGGCACGCTATATGCGATATATCTTCCGTTTGTGATTTGGGGATTTATCTCATGGCTGCGCATCTCTAAGCTCGAAGCAAATGGTCGGCAAGAGGTAATGGCTTCATAGTAAACTGCGCTACATGAAATCCTTTGATGCTCTCTGGGTCGAACTTACAGCCACATTAGAAGCTCGCCCAGAGGGTTCAAGGACTGTTGCAGCCGTTGATGCCGGAGTTCACAGCATTGGCAAGAAAGTTTTAGAGGAGGCTGGAGAAGTCTGGTTGGCGGCTGAACACGAGTCCGATGATGCCTTAGCCGAAGAGATAAGTCAGCTCATTTATCATCTTCAAACGATGATGTTAGCCCGTGGATTGACCCCTGACGATATTTATAAATACCTCTAAGAGAATTGAGTAAGCATGTTGCGTATTGCCGTCCCAAATAAAGGCTCACTGGCCGATGCTTCGATCGCAATTTTAAAAGAGGCGGGATATAGCCAACGCAGCGATAGTCGAGATTTAATTTTAGTTGATAATGAAAATAACGTTGAGTTTTACTATCTTCGTCCGCGCGATATTGCAATCTATGTTGGCTCAGGCGAGTTAGAGGCGGGAATCACGGGCCGAGATCTTCTAATCGACTCTTCGGCTAAGGCAACTGAGCTCTTAGCTTTAGATTTTGGCGGCTCTACTTTTCGCTTTGCAGGCCCAATCGATCGCGCATGGGCAGTAAGTGACATATCCGGTAAGCGTGTAGCCACGGCCTATCCCGGGTTAGTCGCTGCCCATCTTTCATCACTCTCGATTTCTGCAGAGGTCGTACGTCTAGATGGTGCTGTTGAAAGCAGCGTTCGATTGGGAGTAGCCGATGTAATTGCCGATGTAGTCAGTACTGGCAATACATTGCGTCAAGCGGGTTTGAAGATCTTTGGCGAAGCGATTTTAACCAGTGAGGCGATAGTAATTTATCGGACCGGCTTTGATATTCCAGCTGAGTTAGAGGTCCTCATCCGACGTTTACAAGGTGTAGTGACAGCTCGTAGATATGTTCTACTCGACTACGATATTCCTAAGATTAATGTAGAGACGGCATGTGCAATCACACCTGGTTTGGAATCACCTACGATCTCTCCTTTACAAAAACCTGATTGGGTTGCAGTACGAGCAATGGTCTTACGTAAAGATACGAACCGTGTTATGGATGAGTTGTGGAATATTGGAGCTAGAGGAATCTTAGTAACCGATATTCACGCTTGCAGATTGTAAGTTTTTAATCTTCTTCAACTGCCTCACGTGGAATTCCTAGCAAATACAGTGCCGAATCAAGATATGGACCGCTAAGAGAGCTATCTGCTGCCGCCTTAACCGCTGGTTTTGCATTAAATGCGATACCAAGGCCAGCCGCTGCGATCATATCTAAATCATTTGCACCATCTCCGATTGCCACCGTTTGATCCATTGGGATTGATTCAATCGCGGCAAAGTCACGAAGAGCTTGCGCTTTTGCAGCGCGATCAATGACCGGGCCGAGAAGCCCACCGGTTAGAAATCCATTCTCTATTTCGAGTTGGTTGGCACGAAAATGCGTAATACCAAGTTCGGCAATTAAAGGTGCGATTACATCGACAAATCCACCAGAGACTATGGAGATGCTATGACCCAGACGTTGCAAGGTGCGTATTAATGTTCGCGCACCCGGTGTCAAGACAATCTCACTTTGGACTTCAGCCAGCACAGATTCTGGAAGAGCTTTAAGGAGCGCAACTCTTGCCCGCAGTGAACTCTCGAAATCCAACTCGCCGCGCATTGCAGATTCGGTAATTGCAATAACTTGCGCGCCGACTCCAGCCTTCGCTGCGAGCAGTTCTATTACCTCCTGCTTGATCAACGTAGAATCGACATCGAGCTGTACAAGCTTTTTCGCAAAGCGTAAGTGGCCGCCAGGTTGCACAGATATATCGACTCTATGCAAAGCCGCTACCGGGGCAAGGGCTGCGGCGACTTTCTCTTGCGTTGCGCCAGAGACCACAAGTTCGATTGCCGTAACAGGCGTTGAGGCGGTTCGAGTAATTCGCTCGATATTTGCACCTGTCGTACTAATAGCTCCAGCGATCTCGGCAATGGCTGATGGGAGAAGTTTGGTTCCGAGCAGAACAACGTGCAACAGGGATTTCTTAGATGCGATACTTGCATTAGTAGTTGTTGCAAAGAGAGTCGCAATATCGACATCAAGGGATACTGCACAAGCCATTAAATCGCTCTCTATCGCTTTTTCGTGAGAGGGATTGAGGGCGATGAGAACGGTCAAAATTAGACGGTTACTGATGATCACCTGCTCGATATCTAGAATCGAAATCGAGAAGGGGGCGAGTGTGGCGAAAAGTGCTTCGGTGATACCCGGTCGATCAACTCCACTTAAGAGAATCAGACCCGTGAACTGCTCATTTTCGATTGTCGTTGCCATAATAAGGAGAAGGTTATCGCGAATCACGCTGCGCCAAAGCAGTTAATGACCTCCCTTTAGCCCTTTACGCAGTATCTTTTTGCCCTATGGAGAGCACATCGGTTCTATCAATCACGGGTGTCTCTGTCCGTCGTGAAGAAAAAACTATTCTTGGACCGATTGATTTCTCAGTTAACGCGGGGGAGCGATGGGTAATTCTTGGACCTAATGGGGCGGGTAAGTCCACTCTCCTTCAAATTCTATCTACGAGAATTCATCCGACAACCGGCACGGTAAAAATTCTCGATAAAACTATGGGCCGGGTAGATCTCTTTGAGCTACGTACCCGCATCGGTCTCTGTGGTGCAATGAATGCCGATGATATTCCCGTTGATGAATTAGTCAGGGATGTAGTTTTGACTGCAGCATATGCAGTAATGGGTCGCTGGAATGAAGTTTATGATTTATGGGATGAGTCTCGCGCGATTTCACTGCTTACTATTTTCGGTGTCAGAGAGTTTGCCGATCGTCGTTATGGCACGTTAAGTGAAGGGGAGCGCAAACGCGTCCAGATTGCACGGGCGTTAATGACTGACCCCGAGCTTCTTTTATTAGACGAACCTGCCGCTGGCTTAGATGTCGGAGGCCGCGAAGATCTCCTTCGCAGATTTGCAGAATTTTCCAATGATCCGGCTGCTCCTGCAACCGTGCTTGTCACGCACCACATTGAAGAGATCCCTTTGGGCACTACGCACGCACTTTTACTCAAAGATGGCGTCATTGCCGTCTCTGGACCGGTACTTCAAGTAATCACGAGCGAACATATCTCTGCGATTTTCCAAACGCCCATAGAGGTCACGAGCGCAGCCGGTAGATTCTCGGCACGTTCTAGAGCTTAAGGTGAGTTTGTTCGATCAGTTACATCCAGATTGGCAAAGCGCACTTGAAGCTTTACGCCCACAACTGGCGGCAATTGATCGCGCGCTAGAGGGTCAAGTTATTGCCCCTGAATATAGATATGTGATGAGAGCGCTCACAACTCCCATCGACTCCATTCGTGTTGCGATTATCGGTCAAGATCCATATCCAACTCCAGGATATGCTCATGGCTTAGCCTTCTCTGTATCTGGGGATATTGCGAAATTGCCGGCCTCTCTTAAGAATATTTTTAAGGAGTTAGAGAGTGACTGTGGAGTAGCGATTCCGGCTAACGGAGATCTTTCACATTGGTCTTGGCAAGGCGTATTACTTCTCAATCGCATATTAACGACACGTTCAGGTTTTTCACTCTCGCATGCAGATATTGGATGGCAAGTGATTACTGATGAAGTTGCACGCCAACTCGGTCAACGATCGGTTATTGCCCTTCTTTGGGGAAAATCGGCGCAAGAGCTCGCGCAGTACTTCCCTACCGAGTTAGTCATAAAATCTGCCCACCCGAGCCCGCTATCGGCCTACCGAGGGTTTTTCGGCTCCAAACCATTCTCTAGGGTAAATAGAATCTTGCTAAGCAAAGGGCAACAGGAGATTAAATGGTAAAAAGATAAGGCCCCGCGGAAACATCCGCGGGGCCTTATCTTTCGATTCTCTAGCTACTAGCCAATCCAAGAACTTATTGGAGAGGACAAGAAATAGATCATAAACAGACCCGAAACAAGCAGCATCAAAGGATGAACTTCCTTGCCGCGACCCTGAACTAGACGGATTACAACGTGTGTAATAAATCCAGCTCCAATACCTACTGAGATGTTGTAGGTGAATGGCATCAAGATTATTGTTAGGAAGGCTGGGATTCCAATTCCTAGATCATCCCAATCAATCTTCTTGATCTGTGTCATCATAAGGAATCCAACAATAATCAAGGCTGGAGTAGCAGCTTCATAAGGGATTACAGCTACTAGTGGCGCAAGGAAAGTTGTGAGGAGGAACATAACTCCAGTAACAACAGAGGCAAGACCAGTACGTGCGCCTTCACCAACACCTGCGGCCGATTCAATGTAACTTGTATTTGAAGAAATTCCTGCAGCACCGCCCGCAGCGGCAGCTATGGAATCCACCAATAGAATCTTCTGGATGTTATCTACATTCCCATCTTTATCTGCAAGTCCAGCTTCATGTCCGATTGCAGTAACTGTTCCCACAGTGTCAAAGAAGTCAGATAGTAACAATGTAAAGAGCAACAAGACTGCCGCAATAAGTGAGACATTATCCAATGTAAATGCACCGAAGAGATCAAACTGTCCTGTGAAATCGAATTCAGGAACAGCAATAACATCTGTTGGCACCGAGGGAATGTTGAGTCCCCAACCACCGTCTACGATCGTTGGTGGATTTCCTGGCGTAAATCCGGGAGCAATGTTGTAGAGCTTCTGAATTATGATAGCGGCGGCGGTTGCACCGACGATACCGATAAGGATTGCACCTTTAACTTTACGAACCATTAATCCGATGATCAACAGCGTTCCAAAGACGAAGACAACTGTCGGCCAACCAACTAGATTTCCATTAACACCAAGACCCACTGGAACTGGACCACCAGCGGTGCGACGAACAAAGCCAGCATCTACCAAACCGATAAGGGCGATGAATAGACCAATTCCAACCGAGATTGCTATTTTAATCTGGGGTGGAACAGCCTTGAAGACCGCGACTCGGAAGCCAGTCAATACTAAAACCAAAATAATCAGACCTTCAAGAACGACAAGGCCCATCGCTGCAGCCCACGTCATCTGTGAGGCTATGCCGACTGCAACAAAAGTATTAAGGCCGAGACCAGTTGCAAGTGCAAGCGGATAATTAGCAACCGAACCCATGAGAATAGTTAATACACCTGCCACTAGCGCTGTTGTTGCTGCGACCATGGCCGGAGCAGGCTGCGCGCCGCCAAAGAGGAACTGACCGTTTTTATCTGGCGAGTAAGCCAAGATAATTGGGTTAAGGGCAACGATGTAGGCCATCGTGAAGAAGGTAACAAGACCACCTCTGACCTCTTGGGCGATCGAAGAACCACGTTCTGAGATTTTAAAATATGAATCCAGCATAATTGCAGCCTCTCTAATTTTGATAACGGGGGTGTTTAGGACCCCGTGTGCGATGAAGCGACCCGCACAACGGTCGGGGGATAGATGGAGGGTATCGGCTACTTCTTGGTAAGACGGGCAACGACACCAAGGGCTACGGCGATTGATTGGCCGATAAGGGCTGCAAAAAGGAGTGTTCCGAGACCGACATTTCCCCCTAAGAGGGCACCGAGCGCCACTACGGTCAGCTCAATCGCCAGGCGAACTCGGCCAACGCGAACTCCAGTACGGTGATGAATCGCAGTCATCAAGCCATCGCGTGGACCCGGTCCGAGGCCACACGTAATATATAAACTCGTTGCCACGCCAACCATTCCAATTCCAAGAAGTGCGAAAATCACTCCCGCAATAAAACTACTTTGCAGTGGAATGATCGCCGTTCCAAGCTGTATGGCAATTGCAATGATGATCAAGTTTGCGAGAGTTCCGAAGCCCGGTTTTTCGCGCAGAGGGATCCAGGCAAGGAGAACAACTGCGCTAATTGCAAAAGTGGACCAACCCATTGAGATATTTAGATTAAAGGAGATACCTTGCGCCAACACAGACCAGGGGCCATTACCGATGTTGCTTTGAATAACGAAGGCATCGCCAATTCCAAAAATGAAGAGCCCGACAAATAAAATAGCAACTCTAAGAAAACTCAAATCCCATCGACCCTTTGCCGTCCAAGGAGTGTGTGGAACTGATCTGTGAGGGCGTAAGAACTCAGAAATTGCATTTACTGACATCATGTGAGCCTAGTCCATGTTGCACCTTTAATCGATAATGCGTAACCTGCAGGAATGTTTCCAGGCATTGGCACCGTTATTAATGTTATTGCCATCATCGGTGGGGGCTTTATTGGCGTGCTGGTTGGTAATCGCTTAAGTTTAAAGACGCGAACTTTGACAACGGATGTACTCGGATTGGTGACTCTTCTTGGTGCAGCATCGGCCCTTGTCCCCATGTGGTCCTCTCAATTTCGATCGGCCTTTCCGAGCGGTTGGCCATTACTGGTTGTATTGGGTTCACTATTGATTGGTGGATTGATTGGTAGTGCGTTGAAGCTCGAAGAGAAATTAGATTCTCTCGGGGAAAATCTACGGAAAAAATTCAAAGTATCTGAAAATGGAACTTTCGTAGAGGGTTTTGTCTCAGCCTCGCTCTTATTTGCCATAGGACCTCTGGCTATTTTGGGATCTATTAGCGACGGTATGTCGACTGGCATTGATCAACTCTTATTGAAAAGCACACTGGACTTCTTTGCCGCTACGGCCTTTGCCTCATCTCTCGGATGGGGGGTTGCAGTAGCTGCAATTCCAGTGGCTATATACCAAGGTCTTTGGACCATTATTGGTCTCTTCCTCGGTAAGGTTTTAACTGATTACCAAGTTGATGCAATGACGGTGGTCGGTGGAGTAATGCTCATTACGATCGGCTTGAGTTTACTTAATATTAAGAAAGTCGCCGTTGCCAATCTTCTGCCATCTCTAGCCGTTGCTCCGATTTTCGCCTTAGCAATTCATAGTCTTCTATAGGTATTAAAAACTCGAGGCGTCGATCACAAATCGATATTTGACATCGCTTGCGACTGTTCGAGCATAGGCAGCATCTGCGTAGCTAGCTTGAATAATCTCCACATCACTGACTATCGAGTGTTTTCCGCAGAAATCTAACATCTCTTGCATTTCAGAGATTCCACCAATCATTGATCCAGCGATACGTCGACGTCCATTAAGTAGTGAGCCGACATTTACAGCATATGGCTTTCCAGGAAGTCCAATAACTACCAATGTGCCATCTAAAGTAAGTAAGTCTAAATAAAGATTTATATCTAGATCTGCACTGACGGTATTTAGAATTAAATCGAATTTCTTGTATAAAGGTTTGAGCACTGAAGGATCACGGGTTACAACAAAATGATCTGCTCCCATTGCCTTTGCGTCAATCTCTTTATCAGGGGAGTGGGAGAAGACTGTAACTTCGGCCCCCATAGCGTGAGCAAATTTAACTCCCATGTGTCCCAAACCGCCCAGACCCATGACACCGACCTGCATTCCAGCCTTTGCTCCCCATTTTTTTAATGGCGAGTACAGAGTAATTCCCGCACATAAAAGAGGTGCGACTCCGGCCAAAGATAGATTCGCCGGAATATGAACTGCATAGTCCTCGTTGATGACAAAGTTATTTGCATAGCCGCCGTAGGCCACAGTTTTTCCGTCGCGCTCTAGAGTGTTATATGTTCCGGTCATTCCATCGACACAGTACTGCTCAAGCCCGGCAAGGCAGCTTGCGCATGTACGGCATGAGTCAATGAAAACGCCAACTCCTATTAGATCTCCAACTGCAAATTTAGTGACAGCGCTTCCAATTGCACTTACTACGCCAGCGATTTCGTGGCCAGGAACCATTGGAAAAATCGCCGGACCCCACTCTTCCCGAACCTGATGAATATCCGAGTGACAGATTCCGGCAAAGGCGATATCTAGTGCCACATCATGGCCGCCTAGTTCACGGCGTTCAAAGCTAAATGGCGTCAATTGCGCGCCGGCGCTCAATGCTGCAAGTCCCTGAGATTTCACGTGATTACTCCTTAAATGGAAGAGGCTGCGAGGATACGTGAGCTGCCCTAGATGCGCGCGCTGTAACTTGGCGCATATGGTGACGACGACAAAGAACCTCATATGCGATTTCAGCGCCGGCTATTACATCGCCCACTACGACCTGCTCGCCTTCAACAACCATTACTCCACCCGATGTGCGGGCGTTGTGAGTTGCACGCGAACCACACCAACACAAGGCTTCGACCTGCAAGGCGTGAACGCGATCGGCCAGCTCAATTAATCGGGCAGATCCTGGAAAAAGCAAGGTTTGAAAATCGGTGAGAATTCCAAATGCAAATACATCTATGCCCAGTCCATCGACAATCTTGGCTAGCTGTTCTATTTGGGCGCGCTCATAGAACTGAGCCTCATCGCAAACAATGTAGTCGATACGATCACCGGCCGATAGATGATCTACAACATGTTTATGTAGATCCATGCCTGGAATAACTTCAATAGCAGGAGAGGAGAGCCCTAAACGGGAAGAGATAACACCACTTCCGGCACGATCTTTGTTCGTGAATATGATTCCGCTGCGACCGCGACTGTGATGATTATGTGCAGTTTGCAGAGCGAGCGTCGACTTGCCGCTATCCATAGTTCCGCAGTAATAAATTAACTCAGCCATGCAAACTATCTTGCCACATCTTTAGGCAAAGAGACCCTTGTCTTTTAAAGCCCGCTCAAGCTGCGGCAATAAATTAAGCGCCATCGCAACCGATATATGGGATGCATCACGATAGGCAACTATTGAATTGACGATGGCGGGGCAGTACGAGCTGCATAGCCACGGAGTTGGGTCGATAGCTTGAAAGCCTTGTACGACACTTACCAATGACTTTTCAGTCAGATCACATTGGTTGGAGTTTCGCGAGGCAAGGCATGAAGGTATATCCCTGGTGGGATGAGGGGTATCGCTGATGTAAATCAGGTGAGGGCTTGCGCCTTTCAGGGAGTTTAGAAGCCTGCGTTGACCATCACTCCACCATTTAGCGCGATCATTGTTTCCGGCTCGCGGGGCGTAGTACTGAAAACTACTCATAATCACTGCCGCTGGGTGGATATCTTTAATGCGTGCCACTGAATTCTCACGCCATTTTTCACAGTGCACATTTTTAAATGCACCTTGATCCGGACGCGGAGAGTCAACTGATGGACAGGCCGATTTTGTAAGGGAGATTAATTTGAAGGAGTTCTTAATCGCCATTTTTTCGAGAGTCGGAAACCACTGTGCAGCATGCGAATCGCCATAAAGAACGATGGTGGTCGGAGAACTCTTATCACCATAGGTACAGTAGCCAGATTTTGTCTCGCCATAATTAACATGGCAGCCATCGTCGTAGACAACAGGTTTTGACATGACTTTATTTAAGTCAAAGCTGTATGCCTGATCGCCTTTAGTTGCAATAACCGAAGTCGCTGTGGTTGCAATAAGAATACCGATTACTAGTGATGCGACAGTGGTGCTCAAAGCAGCGGCATAGAGTTTCCTTGGCGCAATCTTTACATGCCGAAGAGGCTCTTCAATTAATCTATTTGTAAAATGAGCTAAAAGCACGGTCAGAGCGATACATCCAAAGCGTTCGATCACGTGCAGTGGTCGCCCAAGAGCGCTGCTGGGCAGGACAAGAGCTGGCCAGTGCCATAGGTAGAGAGGATAAGAAATCTTTCCGAGCCATTGTGATATTCGGTTATTCGATAGGTGATTGAATATAGGTGGCCATTTAGAAATACTTCCAATTAGTAACGCTGTGCCCGCTACTGGAAGAAGTGCATTAATACCGGGGAAGGCGGTGTTGTCGTTGAAGTTAAATGATGCGATAAGTAGCGCTGACAACCCCAGCCAAGGTAAGAGTCGATGCATAAAGATATGTGCGGGGATAAATAGGAGTAGAGCACCGAAACCTAGCTCCCATGCGCGAGTTGGTAGTGAATAGAAGGCCCAAATTGGCGACGTTTGAGTTTGATAAATTGAAAGCAAGAGCGATAGAGCGGTGATCACTGAGATTCCGATGAGGATTGCCCGTTTTCCTAACCGCGCCAAAACAATCATTAAAATCGGCCAAATCAAGTAGAACTGCTCCTCAACGGCTAGCGACCAATAATGGATAAAGGGTGAGGGAGTGGCATTTAGATTTTGATAGTCGTTTTGCCACCAAGCAAATAAGTAATTCGAAATATAGGCTGCAGCAGCAAAGAGATCCCTACCAAGAACATCTCTCGTGATTGCCGGAAGTACAAACCATCCAACCAGGGCGGTTGCAAAGAGCACAAAGACAGATGTTGGTAACAATCGCTTTATTCGGCGCTGATAGAAGGCGGCAAGATTTAGATGGCCCGTACTCTCTATCTCTCGCAGTATTAAGCCTGTTATTAAGTAACCGGAGATGACATAAAAGATATCAACGCCGATGAATCCACCAGGAACTAAACGTGCGTGAAAGAAAGTAACTACTATCGCAGCAAGAGCGCGCAATCCTTGAATCTGTAGTACGCGCACTTTTATGTAACTATCAGTGTCGTGATATCAATGTGCGGAAATTTACTCTTTACATTTTCTCTGCCAGGAAGATCGGCAATCTCAATCAAAGCGAGTACGTGTACAACTGTGCCACCGCTTCGATGAATTAGATCGATTGCGGCGTTAATCGTTCCGCCTGTGGCTAAGACGTCATCTATTAGAAGAACTTGAGAGCCTTCTTGCACCGCATCGGTATGAATCTCTAATACATCACTGCCGTACTCAAGACCATAACTCTGGGAGAGAACAGTATGTGGAAGCTTGCCTGCTTTGCGGATGGGAATGAACCCAGCACCAAGGGAATGCGCTACGGCCGATGCAAAGATAAAACCCCGTGCCTCGATTCCTGCGATTAAAGTTGGTGCTGTGGCAAAGCTGGCAAAATTATTTGTTATCGCGCTGAAGGCCTCACCATTTGCAAGAAGGGGAGTGATGTCCTGGAACCTGATACCTGGCTTTGGATAATCAGGAATTTCCCGGATGAGCGACAAAGCTTCATCTATCTGCATATGTCCCCCATCTGAGTGTCCGAGAGGGGACTTGAACCCCTAATCCCTTGCGGGAACTAACACCTCAAGCTAGCGCGTCTGCCAATTCCGCCACCCGGACTGAGTGAAGGCGTAAGGATAGCAATTTGGTGAGAGAATGGCGAAATGACGACTAGAAGCCAGATTGAAAGCGAAGCGATCCAGATCTGCCAGGATTTAATCAGAATTCCCAGCGTTAACTTTGGGGATGGCAAGGGCGATGAAAAAGCGGTCGCCGACTACGTCGTGAAATCTCTGGCCGAAGCAGGAATCCAATCAACTATCTACGAATCAGCTCCTGGTCGTTGCAATGTAATGGCAAGAATCAAAGGATCAGATTCAATAAGACCGGGGTTAGTTGTCCATGGCCATATAGATGTCGTGCCGGCAAATGCCGATGACTGGAGCGTTGATCCATTCTGTGGCGACATTATCGACGGCATGATTTGGGGCCGTGGGGCAGTAGATATGAAGAATATGGATGCGATGATTTTGGCAACGGTTAGACAATGGTCTCGCGATGGATACGTCCCACCGCGCGACATTGTTTTAGCTTTTTTCGCCGACGAAGAGGCCGGCAGTATTTACGGCTCTCACTGGTTAGTTGAAAAACACCCAGAGCTTTTTGCTGGCTGCACAGAGGCAATATCTGAGGTTGGCGGTTTTTCAGTCACAGTGGGAAATGGTAAGCGTCTTTACATGATTGAAACGGCAGAAAAGGGAATTCACTGGATGAAGTTGACGGCACATGGTCGCGCAGGTCATGGCTCGGTTATGAATGATGAAAATGCATTAACGCGTTTAACTGAAGCCGTTGCAAAAATCGGAAACCATCAATGGCCACAGCGATACAGCACGACGGTTAAAGCGCTTTTCAAACGTGTAGCAAGTGCAACGGGCAAGGTTTATGATGAAAAGGATTTGCGCCCGTTGCTTTCTGAAGTTGGCTTCGCCGCACGAATGATTGGGGCAACACTTCAAAATACTGCCAATCCAACGATCTTGGAGGCTGGCTACAAAGCAAATGTAATTCCAGGTTCGGCAAGTGCTGTAATCGATGGGCGTTTTATCCCCGGATTTGAAGATGAACTCAACGAAACAATTCTTTCTCTTATTGGACCGCACGTAAGCGTTGAAACTATTACTCGGGATAAGGCGCTCGAAGTGCCCTTCGAAGGCGATCTCGTAGATGCGATGTGTCACGCCATTTTGAAGGAAGATCCCGAGGCGATACCTGTTCCATATTTAATGAGTGGCGGAACAGATAACAAAGCATTGGCCGAGCTTGGCATCATCGGATATGGCTTCTCACCATTGAAGTTAGATGAAGACTTTGATTTCATGGCGATGTTTCACGGAGTTGACGAACGTGTACCAGTTGAGGGCTTAACTTTCGGAGTTCGCGTTTTGAAAGATTTCCTCGAAAACTCTTAAGCACTCACATCGTTTAACGCACTACGTAGAATATCTGGAAGCGATATCTCTTCACTTTTTAAAACCCCACGTAGTTGCGCGCCGGTTCGCGCACCGATAATTGAACTCGTAACTCCAGGTGCATCCCTTACCCATGCAAGTGCAACTTCAAGAGGTGAATATCCAAGACCGGAGGCGGCAACGGCCACCGCTTCTACGATTCTTGAGCAGCGAGAATCCAAATAGGGATCTATATGTTTAGCAAAATGTGGTGCTGCACCACGTGAATCACTTGGAACCCCGTTTCGATACTTTCCCGTCAAAACACCGCGAGCAAGAGGCGCCCACGCAAGAAATCCAACGCCACAATCCTGCGCGCACTCCACAAGCTCTATCTCTACGTCTCGATTAAGAAGTGAATACTCTGATTGAATGCTGGTAATCGGTGCCTTCATTGAGTTTGACTGCTGTTTCGTCGCTGCTCGAGCTAACTGCCATCCCGCATAGTTGCTGACACCAACGTAGCGTGCACGCCCAGTCGTATAGGCATAGTCGAGAGCTGCCAGTGTTTCATCCAAGGGAGTAGTCGAATCCCATGCATGGATCTGCCAGATATCTACAAAATCACTTCCCAAACGAGCCAGGGATTTATCAAGCTCAGAGATTAACGAGTGGCGTGAGGCATCGACGCTTCTCTGACCATCTGGAAAACTCAAACCTGATTTTGTTGCAATTACTAACTCATCGCGATTAACAAGTGTTCCAACTAATCCACCGATAACTCTTTCGCTATCACCATCTCCATATGTATTTGCAGTGTCTATGAAATTGCCACCTGCATCTAAATAGGCCCGGCACTGATCTGCCGCTTCATGTTCATCTGTATCTCGTCCCCACGTCATGGTTCCAAGACCCAATCGCGAGAGCATCAACCCGCTATTACCCGCTCTGCGCATTTCCATGGGGCGACCTTAGCAAGGCGCTCTAGGAAAAGCTGCGATAGCCTTAGCTTTATGCAGGTAGTTTTGATTCGACATGCCCATTCCGAGGCCAATGCCAAAGGCATTCTTTCTGGACGAATCTCAGGAGTTCATTTATCAGAGACTGGTATGAAACAGGCCCAAGAGCTTTCGATCAGACTTGGATCGATTAAAGTGGCGCAACTTCGAATCAGCCCTCTTGAGCGTTGCATCGAGACGATTTCTCCATGGTGGGAAGATCTCGGAAAGAAAAATAACCCGGGTGTAGAGATCTTTGAAGATCGCGATCTTATCGAGGTTGATTACGGTAAGTGGAGCGGCAAGAAATTAGCTCTGCTATCAAAAAATAAGCTGTGGAAGACGGTTCAAAATAATCCAAGTGGCATGTACTTTCCATCGGGAGAGGGTTTGGCACAGATGCAAGAGCGTGCAATGCGCGCAGTTCACGGTGCCATTGCATCTAAGAGAAAAGGCGCGACGCTCTTAGTCAGCCACGGAGATGTTATTAAATCCATCGTTGCCTCGGCCCTTGGTCTGCATCTCGATGGTTTTCAGCGCATTGTTATCGATCCAGCCTCTGTCTCTATCATCGACTTTAGTGGCGAACAGCCCCGAGTCTTACTACTTAATGATTCGCGAGCAGGTTTAGAGAGCTTCATTAACGCGCCGTATAGAAAACGTAATCTCCTAGGTGGAGGAGCTGGAAAGTGAGCTTCCTCTTTGATTCCGTAGATCGATTTGTCGCGGGAACTGTTGGACAGCCGGGGGAGAGAGCATTCTTTGTGCAGGCTAAGAGCCGATCTCGACTAGTTACCGTTGCTCTAGAAAAAGCTCAGGTAGCAGCCCTTACTCAGAGACTCGAAATGGTCGTTAATGATTTGCGTAAAAACGGGATACCACGACAGATCAGTTCTGAAACTCGTGATGATGCACCACTTGATACGCCGATTGAAGCCGAGTTCGAAGTTGGCGCAATCTCAATGGCTTGGGATGAGACGCAGTCTTTAATGATTGTCGAACTTTTCGAAATTACCTCTGAGGAGGAAGAGCCAGAAAACTGTCTGAGGGTCTCTTTGAATTTATCCGAGTGTGATGCATTTGTTAAAAGGTCAAAGGCGCTTATCGGTGCAGGACGATTGCCCTGCCCATTTTGCGGAATCCCGATAGATCCCCAGGGTCACTTGTGTCCGAGGGCAAATGGCTATCGACGATAAATCCGCACTCCTGACCGAAGGCGATTTAGTCGTAACCGGGCGTTTAGTAGATGCTTCCAATGCCACCTTGTTTGGGGTGGTTACTCATGGCCAAGAGTCAATGAACTGCATCTACAAACCAATAGCGGGAGAGCGTCCCTTGTGGGATTTCCCAGATGGAGCTTTGGCTCATCGAGAATATGCTGCCTATCTTTTGAGCGATCGTTTAGGCTTTAATCTTGTTCCATTAACTATTTTGCGTGATGGTCCATATGGAATTGGTATGGTGCAAGAGTGGATCGATATTGATGAGAGCATCGATCTCTCACTCTTTTTCTCAAGCAATGATCCCGCGCTACGATCGATGGCGATCTTCGATGCGATTATTAATAATACAGATAGAAAGATTGGACATTTACTTCCGACCGCCTCGGGCCATTTGTATGGATGCGACCATGGAGTTTCTTTTCATGCGCAGGACAAACTTCGCACAGTGCTCTGGCAATGGTCAGAGGATCCCTTGACTGACAAAGAACTCTCAATGCTTCGGGCGGCTCTAGTAAAGTTAGATGGCGAGATTGATCTTTCACTGTATTTAACGCAGGGTGAACGAGAGGCTCTGATATTGAGAGTGCAGAGATTAATTACAACGGCGGTGATGCCTGTTCCAAATCCCGATTGGCCCGCTGTTCCATGGCCTGCATTTTAGAGTCGCATTAACTAGGATGAGAGCGTGAAATCCTGGGCGAGCGTCGATATTCCTAAAGTTGGCGCGGATGTAGTTCTTCCAGCCTTGCATCTGACAAATTCGAAATCAGGCGTGAAAGAAATTGTTCCACTCAAATCTACTTACCGAATGTATGTCTGCGGAATCACTCCATATGACGCCACGCACCTTGGCCATGCCGCTACTTATCTAACCTTTGATTTAATCAACAGATTCCTTCGCGCACAAGGATCCGAAGTTAATTACGTTCAAAATATCACCGATATCGATGATCCATTACTTGAGCGAGCTAAGCGCGATGGTCTGGATTGGTCGGAGCTGGCTACCTCGCAAATTAATCTCTTCACAAGCGATATGGTCAATCTCCGCGTTATTCCGCCTGCGCATTACATCGGCGCAGTTGAAGCGATTCCTTTGGTAGTTGATGCGATCGAGGATCTTCAGAAGAGCGGTTCGATTTATCCGATTGAAAAAGATTTCTATTTTTCAAACTCGCCGGCTTCAACCTTTGGCGCTCTTTCACATTTAAACCGTTCTGAGATGGAGCTTATTTTTGCCGAGCGCGGCGGTAATCCAAATCTGCCAGGCAAGTTGGATTCTCTGGACTGCCTTGTTTGGATGTCGCAGCGAGAGGGAGAGCCTGGCTGGCCTTCAAGTTTTGGAGTCGGTCGCCCTGGCTGGCATATCGAATGCACTGCAATTGCAATTGAGTATCTACGACCTGCTTTCAATGAGGAGTCACTCATCGACATACAGGGCGGAGGAAGTGATTTAATATTCCCACACCACGAGATGTGTCGCTCTCAAGCAAAGATTCTGACGGGTAAAGAGTTGGCCGCCAATTATGTGCACGCTGGAATGATTGGTCTGGATGGCGAAAAGATGAGCAAGAGTTTAGGGAATCTAGTTTTAGTTTCTACATTAGTTTCAAGAGGCGTCGATCCAATGGCCATACGATTTGCGCTAATGGGTGATCATTATCGGGTCGATCGAATGTGGAGCGATGAGATTTTGGTACGTGCCGAAAGTTCCATTGAGAGATTAAGACAAGCGCTTTCCGCGGAAAGTGTGGCAAATACCGACGATGCTAGGCGAAGAATTATCGATGCCTTGGCCGATGATCTCAACACTATCGCAGTAGTTAAAACGATAGAGAGTTGGGTAGATGAAAGCTTAAATGGTGCGACCGGCGGAGATAAAGAGGCGTTCGCAGATTGTTTAGATGCTCTTCTTGGCCTAAAGCTCTAGTCAGTTCGGCGGCGGCGTAAGTATCGTTCAAACTCTTTTGCAATCATCTCTCCGGAGATTTCCGGAATATCTGCAGCATCTTTAGAGTTTTCGAGAGCTTTAACATAATCGGCAACATCGCTGTCTTCATTGGCGAGATTATTGACATCTTCTTCCCATGAATCCGATGCGGCTGCGAGTTCATCCTGAGGAATTACGATAGCTAATTGATCTTCAAGTGCATGAATCAATGAGAGAGATACTTTTGGCGAAGGGGCATTCGAGGCATAGTGGGGGACCGGAGCCCACATTGCGATTGAATCGATTCCTCTACGTGCGCAAGCAGTGTGAATGACACTGAGAATTCCAGTAGGGCCCTCGTATGCTGAAATCTCTACATTAAGACGTGTAGCTAGTTTTGGAGTAACGGTACTGAGATTTATTGAGATTGGCCTAGTGTGCGGAATATCTGCCAATAAGGATCCCAACGTCACAATCATGGAGATTTCAAGATCATCGGCCAAATCTAAGAGTTCACGCGTGAAGCTCTTCCATCTCATTGAGGGCTCTGCGCCTTTTACAACTACCAAATCGCGCTCAAGATGGGGAAGGGCGATGCCGAAAATTTCAGTACCTGGCCAACTAATATCTCGAGTATCTCTCTCGTCGGTGAAGACTCTCGGGCGATTAACCTGAAAATCATAAAACTCCTCAGGATCAACTTCTGCGATTAAATCTACGATCGCATCATCAGTATTCTGCCAAGTACTTAAGAGATGTTCCACCGCACCTGTTGCAGCCTCTGCTGCATCATTCCAACCAGAGAAAGCAACAATCATTACCGGGTTTCTGAGTATAGGTATCTGATGTATCTCCACATCAACAAACCTTACGGTAACCTTCCGCACGTGACTATCCCAACGACTGGCAGCTTTTTTGATGCCGTTTTCTTTGATATGGACGGACTCTTAGTTGACTCAGAGCCCTTGTGGCTAAAGTCGGAGACAGAGGTCACGGAAGCATTTGGTTACGCCTGGACGGAGGCAGACCAAGTTGCTTGTCTTGGTGGACCTCTTTCCCGAGTCGGTGAATACATGTTCGATCGCTGCAACAACCAAAAATCACCCCCCTATTTCACACAAAAACTTATAGATGTTCAGTGCGCAAGGCTTCGAGGAAGTACTCCGCTTATGCCGGGAGCATTGGAGTTAGTTCACCAGTTGCAAGCCGAAGGAGTTCCTACTGCTCTGGTATCGGCAAGCCCGAGAAATATTGTCGATGCTGTTCTTGAAAATCTTGGGGGGAGCCCATTTCCCTTTTCAATAAGCAGTGATGACGTCGCAAATACCAAACCCCATCCAGATGCCTATCTTTTGGCGGCAAAAAAGATCGGTGTTGAAATATCGCATTCCCTTATTTTCGAAGACTCCCTAACTGGTGTATCTGCGGCGCGAGCGAGTGGAGCCTGGCTCATAGCCGTGCCGCATTTAGTTGTTGTCGCTGAAAGCGAGCGAGTGCGCAGTATCAAATCCCTTGAACAACTATCTTTTACCAAGCTTCAAGAGCTCTTTCATGATTTCAGGAGCGAAATTTAAGATACGTGCGCTGGACAGATCGTTTTAAAGAAACACCAATCACAAAGTCGACTGGGTTTAGGCGGCCAGTAATCTTTCTCGATTGAAATAAAAATATCATCTGCGGTGCGATGTAAGAATTTTTCAGCCGATTCGAGATCGGCAAGTGTTGGATTGCTCTTTACTAACTTTCCATCGCCCAAATACATTAACTGGAGTAAGCGAGGGAGTACGCCGGTCGATTTCCAGTAGAGCAGTGCATAGACCCGAAGTTGAAAGAGGGCTTTTTCCTCCCAACCAGGTTTTGGCGATTTCCCTGTCTTGTAATCGACGATTCGGACCTCTCCAGTTGCCGCGATATCCAGCCGGTCAACGTAGCCATGGAGGTAGACATTCTCTTCAAAGTCATTTTCCAGATGCATTTCGCGATGAGTTGCTTCGAAGCTTGTTGGTTGCTCTAGCGTGAAATAAACCTTAAGCAGTGATGAGGCTCTATCAAGCCACTCTTTTTCATTGCTCACCATGTCCATCAACTCGGGCTTGGCAGCCAACTGTGCTTGCCATCTAGAAGGCAGTAAATCTATGGCTGTTTCTGGTGTTCGCTCACTCGCAATACTTTCGAATAGATCGTGCAGAACCGTATGAACCAGTGTGCCTCGCTCGGCATCAAGGCTGGGCGGCTGGGGTAGGCGATCTATTGAACGATACTTATAGAGTTGAGGACAGTTGTTGTAATCATTGACGCTGCTGGGTGAAAGCCGAAGCCTGGGATCTGTACTCACGTCACGCAAGATACTCGCATCTGAGGCAAATGTTTTCGCCTAAGATACTCCCGTGTCGAACTTGGGGTATTTCGCAATAGGTGATCGAATTCAATTGACCGACCCAAAAGGCAAGTTGTACAGCTTCACTCTCGTCGCTGGAAAAGAGTGGCACACACACAAGGGTTGGATCACCCATGATGATCTGGTCGGAATGCCAGAGGGCTCTGTTGTAAGCACAACGGCCGGTCTTAAATTCACCGCCTTTAAGCCTCTTTTAGCCGACTACGTCTTAACGATGCCACGCGGTGCCACGATCGTCTATCCAAAAGATGCGGCGATGATTCTAGGCTTGGCCGATATTTACCCTGGAGCTCGCGTTTTAGAGGCTGGTGTCGGAAGTGGCGCACTTACTATCTCCCTTCTTCGCGCTGTGGGGGATGCTGGAACGGTTCATTCAGTTGAACGTCGCGCCGACTTTGCCGAGAATGCAACATCAAATGTTGAAAACTATTTTGGTTCGACACCGACCAACTGGAGATTAACCGTTGGAGATTTGCAGGAGCAAGTTGTATCCGATGATTATGATCGCGTGGTTTTAGACATGCTCGCACCATGGGAGTGCGTGGATTTAGCTGCACGCGCACTTCGCCCGGGTGGCGTCTTTTTGTCCTATGTCGCAACGACAACGCAGTTATCTGTCACAGCTGAGGCGATTAAGGCCGATGGGCGATTTACTGAACCAGAGAGTTCAGAGACGATTGTGCGCGGATGGCATCATGAAGGCTTAGCGGTTCGCCCGCAACAACGGATGATTGGTCACACGGGTTTTCTGATTCAATCGCGTCGAATGGCTCCGGGTGTTGAAGTACTAGCGCGTCGCCGTCGACCTGCAAAAGGGGCGTACGGTGTCTCGGAAGATTGAAAGATTAATCAATCTAACTATCGCGCTACTAGCTACTAAGAGGTATTTAACCAAGAGTGAGATTTTTCGTTCTGTAGAGGGTTACGAAGGCAGCGAAGAGACTAAAGAGCGCATGTTTGAACGCGACAAGGATGATCTTCGAAACTTAGGTGTTGCGATTGAAGTCGGCAGTTTTGATCCGGTGTTTGAAGATGAAGCGGGTTATCGCATTAAGCCTGAAAAGTATTCACTTGATCTCGGTGAAATCTCAGGAGTACAGATTGCTTTACTTTCTTTAGCGGCCGAGGCATGGAGAGGCGCAGCACTTGATACGTCGGCTCATAGCGCTCTCACAAAGCTTCGATCAGTTGGGGTTGAGTCAGATTTGGATGCACTTCCCGCAATAGCTCCTCGTTTTAACGCAGCTCATAAAGATTTTCAAATAATTACAAGTGCAATATCCAAACGTGCTCGAATCAGTTTTACATATGTGTCCCCAACCTTAGAGCTCCAGTTGCGGACAATTGAGCCCTATGCCATCGCAACTAAAGCTTCTTTTTGGTATTTAGCAGGCAACGATCTCGAAAAATCAGAGCTACGAACTTTTAGACTAGATCGAATCGATGGAGATATTTCCATCTCGAAAGATCTTCAGAAGTACGAGATTCCGAATGGATTTGACCTATTTTCCCAATTTGAAAATCAAGAGTTAGTCGGAATCGCAACTGTAGATGTGCGAAAAGGCAAAGCTCAATTACTTCGAACCCATGCTCTCTCAACTGTCGATATGGGGGAGTGGGATCGGATCACGACGAGCTATATCAGTTCTCAGAGATTTATCGAACTTGTGCTTTGGCATGGTGACGATGCTTTAATCATCGAGCCTCAAGATTTACGAAAAGAAATTGTTGCCAAACTTACTGAGATTGTTGCTCATCATGTCTAAGCCCACTCAAACGCCTTTAGGGCGCACAGCCAGACTTTTAGATCTTGTCCCATTTCTAGCTACTCACCAAGGGATAGAGCTGAAGGCTTTAAGTGAGAATTTTGAGGTTACTGACGCTCAAATGGTTGCAGACTTAACCACTTTATGGATGTGTGGTCTTCCCGGTTATACGCCGCTAGAACTCATGGATCTATCATTTGAATCGGGATTCGTGACTATTCACAATGCTGAAACTCTTTCTCATCCACGTGCTCTTAGCGATGAAGAGATCATCGCACTCTTGCTTGGCCTCGATGTCGTCATTGCATCCCTGCCTAGTGATCGCAGCGATCTCAAATTGATTGCCCTTGATTTAGTAGAGCGTCTATCGACTCGAAGTTCGATTCCATCAAAGATGAGTGCGGTTCCTGCAACTCCAGGCTCGGTTCGTGCAATCATCGAGAGTTCGCTATTGGAAAAAAGGGCGATGGAAATTCTCTACCACTCATCATATTCAGATGAGATTTCAAGGCGGGTTGTTACTCCGATTGAATTACGCGAAGAGAATGGATTCGAATATTTGTGGGGAGTTTGCCAGAGTGCTCATGCACTTCGAAGTTTTAGACTCGACCGAATTCAAGAGGCCGCGTCCAAATCAAATGTCGCCGAAGCTATTCCTGCACTTACCAACGATCAGAGCCATGGAATCTCTTACACAATTCACGCCCACTCTAGGCCGCGAGAAGTAATTGAGAGGTTTGCCATTGATAAAGAGGAGTTCACTGAAAAGGCCCGGGTTGTTTCTTTTTCCCATGAATGGATCAAACGTTCAGTTTTAGCATCGGCTGGAAGCGCCGAGGTGGTTGAACCCGCCACCATTCGCTCAGAAATCCGCAGTTCGGCGCAGTTGATACTCGATCGTTACGAAACCAACTAATTCTGCCTTTCTATTCAATGCCCGCTGGTGTAACCTTTCGAAAAACATCAGCCAAGGAGTAAGTACTATGAATCTAGGCCCAAGAGAAGTCGTTATTCTTTTGATTGTCGTCCTCGTCCTATTTGGTGCCAAACGTCTACCCGATTCGGCTCGTTCTCTTGGACGCTCAATGAGAATCTTTAAGAGTGAAATGAAGGAAATGAAGGCCGACGAGACCGTTATTGAAGAAGACGGCAAAACCGAGAAATAGATAGATGGCATCTGCAAGTCAGGCACGGATGCCGCTCATTGAACACCTACGGGAGTTACGCAAACGTGTTCTGAGTTCGGCCGTCGCGATCCTCGTATTCTTTGTCGGAGGATGGTATTTATATAATCCCATTATTGCGACGTTGGCTAAACCTGTCTGCGATCTGAAGGCGGCGCAACAATCTGGTGCAACAACTTGTGGCGCCTTATACATAAGCGGAGTTCTTGGTCCACTTGATCTTCAGATTAAAGTTGCGCTACTAACGGGTGTAATTGTTTCTGCGCCATTTTGGCTTTATCAATTGTGGGCATTCATCGCACCAGCGCTCCATCGCAGAGAAAAACGTACGACTGTCCTATTTATTTGTGCAGCAACACCATTTTTTGCGCTGGGGGCGACTCTCGGCTATTTGATTTTGCCAATAGCGATTAAGGCTCTTTTTGGATTTACGCCAAATGCAATAAGCAACTTGGTGCGATTTGATGACTATTTAGATTTTGTATTAAGGTTGATTTTGTTGGTAGGACTTGCCTTTGAATTACCGATTTTCTTGTTGACCTTCAATCTAATCGGTTTCCTCCGAGGCAAGACGATACTTAAGCCTTGGCGGGTTTGGGTATTTGCAATCTTCTTTGTGGTGGCCGCCTTTTCTCCTACGGCTGATCCTCTGAGCATGATCCTCTTGGCAGCCCCGCTGATTGTGTTTTATTTTGCAGCTGGCGCAATCGCCGTATTAGTAGATAGACGGCGCGATAAACGTTCGGCCACCCTCCAAACCGGTGTTTCACCTATCGAGGCGGCAACACCTATCGAGTGATTGCGCGATAAGGTCGCCTTATGTGGGCGCTAGTTATCAATCCAACCTCTGGTTCGGGAAGAGGTGCATCGATTGGGCGCCACGTTGCTGGATTCTTAAGCTCGCATGGAGTTGAGCATGAGATAGTTTCTGGGGATTCTGCGATCTCGCTCATTAAACATCTCTCGCTCTTCATCGCAAAGCATCCCCAGTGCGAGGGAGTGATCGCCGTTGGCGGAGACGGGTTAGCTCACGTCGTTCTCCAAAAGACGGTACCGGCCCAGATTCCCTTAGCGGTTATTCCAGCCGGTACCGGTAATGATTTCGTGCGAACCCTCGGGTGGTCGCTAGATTCAATAGATCCATATTTAGAGTCAATCATCTCTACATCACCGAAATCCATGGATCTGGGATTAGTAGATGGCGAGTGGTTCGGTGCTATTTTATCAACGGGTTTTGACTCGATTGTAAATGAGAAGGCCAACGCAATGTCTTGGCCAAAGGGCCCAATGAAATATAACGTTGCGATAGCAATAGAACTGCCACGCTTTTCACCCCGTCATTACGAAATAACTCTCGATGATCGCACTATCTCTACCGAAGCGATGTTGATTGCCGTTTCAAACGGCCGCTCATACGGGGGCGGAATGTTGGTCTGTCCCGATGCAGATATACATGATGGCTACTTTGACGTGATGGTCCTGCACCCAGTTTCAAAAATTGAATTTTTAAAAGTTTTCCCGCGAGTTTTTAAAGGTACGCACGTCACCCATCCAGCAGTTGAGATCGTACGAAGTAAAACTGTGAGCATTAAGTCAAATGCCGTTGCATATGCAGATGGCGAACGAATAGGACCACTTCCCATCACAGCGGAGTGCATACCTGGTGTTATGCAGACGTGGATTCCATGAGCACGCCAGCTGAAGCGTATGCAGCAGCAAAAGTTCGCAGCGCTCACCCCGTAACCCAAGAGTTCCTGGCTACCTTTGATTTTGAATTCGATCCATTCCAAATCGCGGCCTGTCACGCCGTCGAAGAGGGGAGTGGCGTACTTGTAGCCGCCCCGACCGGTGCTGGCAAAACCGTTGTTGGAGAGTTCGCAGCATATTTTGCGATTAATTTGGGCAAGAAATGTTTTTACACAACGCCAATCAAAGCCTTGTCCAATCAAAAGTACTCTGAATTTGTAGCAAAATTTGGTCAAGACAGGGTCGGATTGCTCACTGGAGACACAAGTATTAACTCCGAAGCCGATATCTTGGTCATGACAACTGAAGTTCTTCGCAATATGTTGTATGCCGGATCTTCGACTCTTACCAATCTGGGTTACGTAGTTATGGATGAAGTTCACTACCTGGCTGATAAGTTTCGAGGAGCCGTTTGGGAGGAAGTACTTATCCATTTAATGGAGAGCGTTCAGGTTATTTCCCTTTCAGCGACCGTCTCCAATGCCGAAGAGTTTGGTGAGTGGCTCGGAGAGGTTCGCGGAAATACAACTGTGATTGTCAGCGAGATTAGGCCGATACCTTTGTATCAGCATGTTCTTATTGGAAACCGCATGATGGATCTCTTTGAACGCCCAGGACAGATTAATCCCGAGATTCTGCAGCGAGAACGTGAAGCGATGCGCAAGTCATCGATGGATAGACATCGCAGAGGGCGATACAGCGAACCCAAAGAACGCCTATCACGGGCCGACATAGTTGAAAAACTACAACGCGAAAATATGCTTCCTGCAATCACATTTATATTTTCAAGAGTTGGCTGTGATGCCGCGGTCAAGCAGTGCCTTGCAGCAGGTATTCGTTTGACCTCGCCTGAAGAACGAGTCGAAATTAAAGCCACCGCACTTAAATATATTTCAAATATTTCAACTGAGGATCTTGAGGTCCTGGGCTTTAATGAATGGTTAACGGCTCTAGAGCGTGGAATCGCCGCACACCATGCTGGGCTTCTGCCAAGTTTTAAAGGGGCTGTTGAGGATCTGTTCCAACGCGGTTTGGTGAAGGCGGTATTTGCCACTGAGACTCTGGCGCTCGGAATCAACATGCCAGCCCGTACCGTGGTTTTAGAAAAGCTCATGAAGTTCAATGGCGAGGCCCATGTTCCGATTACACCGGGGGAGTACACGCAGTTAACTGGTCGAGCTGGTCGCCGCGGAATTGATATCGAAGGTAACGCCGTAATCCAATGGTCGCCAACAGTTGATTCAGCGGCAGCGGCAGGCCTTGCTTCAACTCGTACCTATCCACTTCGGTCATCTTTTAGCCCTTCTTACAACATGTCGATAAATCTCATCGCACGTTTTGGTAAGGAGCGTGCACGCAGATCTCTTGAATCATCATTTGCACAGTTCCAAGCCGACCGTGCCGTTGTTGGACTTTCTAGACAGATTCGTAAGAATGAAGTTGCGATCGAGGAGATTTTAATCAATGCGCAGTGCCACCTCGGTGACTTCATCGACTACGCGAGTATTCGCCGTGAAATCAAAGAGGTTGAAGTTCTTCTGAGCCGCCGTGATCAAAAGAAGAGCTTCGATAACCGTCAGCGTTCTCGTCTAGAAAGTGATTTAAGCGATCTACGAAAATCGATGCGCAATCACAGTTGTCATAGTTGCAATGAACGTGAGGATCATGCGCGATTTGCTGAACGTGCTGGACGTCTAAACCGTGAAAACGAGGGATTACGAAATCGCGTTGAAAGCCGTACGAATGTTATTGCAAAGACCTTCGATCAAATCTGTCAGGTATTAGACCATTTAAACTATATCGAGGGTGAAAAGCCAACGGCACAAGGAAAGATTTTGACTAAAATCTATGCCGAATCAGATCTCTTATTGACCGAATCGATTCGCTGCGGGCTCTTCGATGAACTCACTGCAAATGAACTTCTTTCAATCGCATCATGCATGATCTTTGAGACGAGATCAATTGAAAAACAGGCTCCGAAAATGCCGAGTCCAAAAGTTTCAAACGCCCTGGCAGAAGTTATCTCGATCTGGGCACAACTTGAAGAGATAGAGACGCAATTTGGAGTCAAGACTCAACGCGAACCCGATGCCGGTTTTTGTTGGATCTCTTATAAGTGGGCAAGTGGTGGATCACTTCAAAGCGTCCTTAAAGGTAGCGATATGTCGGTCGGTGACTTTGTTCGTACAACTAAGCAGTTAATCGATCTTCTTAATCAAATAGCAGGCGCTAGTGAAAAACTGCGTCCAGTCTGTAGAGATGCGGTCAAACGAATTGACCGCGGCGTAGTTTCTTACTTAATGGGAGAGATATGACGCTGATGCTTTTAGATAGTGCCTCACTTTGGTATCGCGCATATTATGGAATGCCGGATACTTTAGTTGCCCCCGATGGCACTCCAGTAAATGCTATTCGCGGTTACATCGATATGACTGCGCGATTAATGAGTATCTACAAACCAAATCGCATCGTCGCCTGTCTAGATGGTGATTGGCGACCAACGTGGCGCGTGGAGCTATTTCCTGACTACAAGGCCAATCGTTTAGAGGAAGAGGGCGATGAAGAGGAAGAGCCTGAAACTCTCACGCCCCAGATTCCAATTCTCCTGGACTTGCTTGATCTCTTTGGAATACCAGTTGTAGGAGTAGATGACTTTGAGGCCGATGATGTGATGGCTACTTATGCCGAAGTTGAAAAGGGGCCTATTAGAATCGTTACCGGGGACCGTGATCTTTTTCAAATGGTTGATGACAAACGCGATATTAAAGTAGTTTATTTAGCTAAGGGAATATCGGCGCATGATTTAGTCGATATTAAATATGTTTCAGATAAGTATCAAATTCCGGGGGAGCGGTATGCCCTCTTTGCAATGTTTCGAGGCGATCCGTCTGATGGTCTTCCTGGAGTTCGCGGTATTGGTGAAAAAGGCGCGGCGCTGATTGTTAACAACTTTGCAACTGTGGATGAGGTCTTAGCCGGTGCGCATGCAGGGCATGATGCATTGCCAGCGGCGCTTGCAAAGAAGATTATCGCTGGCACTGATTACCTAAAAATCGCCCCAACAGTTGTACAGGTAGCTAGAAATGTAGCTTTACCTCAAGTTGATCTGTCGATGCCCAAGGCACCTGCAGATCTCTCCGAAATTTATCGATTCAAGGAGCGCTATGGACTGGGTGCCAGCGTTGATCGTTTGATCAGTGCACTCGGTTGGTAAATATTCTCCTCAGCATTATCAGCGGTGCATTACTAAGCACGGCCTTTGCTCCGCTTTCACTCTGGTGGTCTGCTCCTTTGGCTATTGCTTTACATATGCAAAGTTTGAAGAGCTCTTCTCGACCGTTTTTTAATTCCTTTGTTTTTGCACTTTCTTTTAATGCAATCGCACTGCATTGGACAAGTATTTATGTCGGAGCAACACCTTGGATTATTCTTGCCGTGGGCCAAGCCGTACTTTTTATCCCTTTAGGTTTGGCAAAGAAGTACTCAATTGCGTTTTACCCGCTGATGTTTCTCATTCTTGAGCAGATTCGGGGGAGTTTTCCATTTCAAGGTTTTGGATGGTTACGAATCGCTTATTCACAGGCCGACTCTCCTTATCGGGGGATAGCTGCCTTCGGTGGGGCGGCGGCTTTAAGTGCGATTGCGCTTTCGATTTCCTTGGTGATATTTTCACTATTGCAAAAGCGTTTAACATTATTTCCCTTACTGCCTCTATTTCTTCTACTTATCCCACTTTATGTTCAAAGTGTTGGAACCGCAAAAGTATTAATGGTGCAAGGCGATGTTCCGCAGTTAGGCTTGGATTTTAATTCCAGAGCTACTCAAGTATTTTTTAATCACGTACAGGAGAGCAAGAAAGCCCTTGTAAAAAATAGCGATGTCGATTTTATACTGTGGCCGGAAAATGCCGTTGATGTGGATCCCTTCACGAATCAAGAGCTTTCCAGTGCACTGAACTCCTTCGATCAGCCGCTAATTGTTGGAGCAGTAATTCGTCAGAACAACGAGCTGCAAAATGCCTCAATTTTGTGGAGTAAAGAGAAGAAAGAGGTCTATGTAAAACAGCACCTGACTCCGTTTGGCGAGTACATTCCATTGAGAGCGCTTGCTGAGAGAATCTCACCATTTACCGATTCAGTCGAAGACTTTTCCGCCGGTGATATATCGACAATATTTGCAGTCGAAAATGCAGAAATTGCGCCAGTAATCTGTTTCGAGCTCATTGATGATGAGATCCTTCATAGGGCGGCAATCTCATCGAATCTGATAGTTGTGCAGACTAATAGTGCAACCTTTGGTAGATCGGCAGAGACTGACCAGCAGTTAGCGATTTCTAGAGTTCGAGCTATCGAACATGGAAGAAATATTCTCTCAGTGTCGACAACTGGAATATCGGCGCAGATTGATTACACCGGAAAAGTTCTTCAACGTACGCAGATACACGTTCCGGCACATTTATTTGCCGAGCCAGAGTTAATAACCTCTAAGACACCCAGAGATCGAGCTGGAGATTGGGCGCTAGTAGCCACGTTGGTATGGCTTTTGTTGCTGGGGCGTGGCTCCCGTCGGCGTTATATCTAACGCCGATAAGTTACATTATGTAAAGTTAGGCGAACTCAGAGATGGGCGGGCATGAACAGATCAGATTCCTATCCCCGTGAGCCCCATCGATACGCCCCACTGTTGGCCAGTATTTACCCGGCATTCCAATGATCTCGCCGCTAACTAGACCGCTACGCACTGTAGGCAGGCCACCCAGCTCACGAGGATACAAACGCTCCCAGTTAGCCCCAATAACCGATTCAATCGTGTGTGGAGCGTGATGCAGCGCCGACTCCTCCACGCTTATCTCTCCATCGATAATCGATTGAATCTCGCCATGAATTGAAATCATCGCGGCGATGAATCTATCGATTTCGGCGATATCTTCACTCTCAGTTGGCTCAATCATTAGAGTTCCAGAGACTGGAAAGCTCATGGTTGGGGCGTGAAATCCGTAATCCATCAAACGCTTTGCAATGTCATCAACGCTTACGCCACTGATTTTAGTAATCTCGCGCAAATCCAAGATGCACTCATGGGCGACACGACCGGCCTCCCCCGTATAGAGAACGGGAAAGTATGGATTGAGTTTTGCCGCCATGTAGTTGGCCGACAAAATCGCAACTGAGGTCGCAAGGGTTAATCCAGCCCCACCCATCATTCGAATATATGCCCAGGAAATCGGCAAAATACTTGCAGAGCCGTACGGTGCTGCGCTGATTGGTCCTGGACCTGTTGACGGTCCTGCCAGAGCATCTAGTGGGTGGTTGGGAAGAAATGGTGCTAAATGAGCACGCGAGATAACAGGTCCAACACCTGGTCCCCCACCACCGTGAGGAATACAAAATGTCTTATGAAGATTTAGGTGGGAAACATCTGCGCCGAACTTTCCTGGCTGCGACAAGCCCACTAGTGCATTTAGATTCGCGCCATCTACATAAACCTGACCACCGGAATCGTGGACCATTGCGCAAATATCTGTAATCGCCGATTCAAAGACGCCATGTGTCGAAGGATAGGTAACCATGATCGCCGCCAATGTGGATGCATGGAGTGCGATTTTGCTCTTTAAATCCTCGATGCTTACATTGCCATTCTCGTCGCACTCAATAACAACGACTTTCATGCCCGCCATGACAGCAGATGCGGCATTCGTTCCGTGCGCACTAGATGGAATCAAACAGATTGATCGCGCACTATCCCCACGCGAATCATGATAGTTACGAATTGCAAGTAGACCGGCGAACTCACCTTGACTGCCAGCATTGGGTTGTAACGAGACTGCGTCGTAACCAGTGATGGCAATAAGCCAATCGGAAAGCTCAGTGATTAGTTGTCGAGATCCAACGCTTTGATCAATTGGAGCAAATGGATGCAGCGAAGAAAACTCTGGCCACGTAACTGCCTCCATCTCAGTTGTTGCATTTAATTTCATTGTGCAAGAGCCAAGAGGAATCATCGTTCGATCCAAAGCTAGATCGCGATCCGACAACATGCGTAAGTACCGCAGCATCGAGGTCTCTGACCTAAGAGTATTAAAGATTGGGTGACGCAGATAGGAAGAAGTTCTAAGAAGGCTCTGTGGAATTGATGGTGATGATGAAGAGACTGTGCCCGCTCCGAAGATTTCGATGAGATCGGCAACTAGAACCGCATCGGTTGCCTCATCAAGTGAGAGACCGACGTGCTGCGAATCTATGCGGCGCAGATTGATCTTCTTGGCCTTAGCCCTGGCATGTATTGCTTCAGCATCCTTGACCTTCACTTCCAATGTGTCAAAGAAAGTTGCATTAACAACGTGGTGACCCGAGGCGGTAATCGATGAAGCAACCTGCATCGTCTGGTCATTAATTCTCTGCGCAATAATTTTTAATCCCGATGGGCCGTGCCACATTGCATAGAAGGCGCTCATGACTGCGAGCAAAACCTGCGCTGTGCAAATATTGCTAGTGGCCTTATCACGACGAATATGTTGTTCACGTGTTTGTAGCGCTAAGCGAAATGCAGGATTGCCATGTGAATCAATGCTCTGTCCAATTAACCGACCTGGCATCGATCGTTCTAATCCATTTCGCACGGCCATGAATCCCGCATGCGGACCACCAAATCCCATTGGAACACCGAAACGCTGCGCTGAACCAACGGCAATATCGGCTCCCCACTCCCCTGGTGCTTTGATAAGCGTCAATGCCAGAAGATCTGTAGCTGCAATAAGAAGCGCATCTTTACTATGTGCCCATGTAGCAAGCTCTGAATAATCATTGATCGCTCCGTGAGTATCGGGATACTGAACTAGAACGCCGAAAACAGATTCAATAGATGGAACGGTCAATAGGTCGACTACTTTGACGGTAATACCCTGTGGCTTTGCACGTGTTTGTACAACTGCAATTGTTTGTGGATGACACTTGCTATCGATTAGAAATACTGCATCATCACTACCCTTGTAAACGCGGCGGGCAAGTGTCATTGCTTCTGCGGCGGCAGTACCTTCATCAAGCATCGAAGCATTAGCAATTGGCAACGCCGTTAAATCGCAGACGGTAGTTTGAAATGCAAACAAGGCTTCGAGTCTTCCTTGGGAAATTTCAGGTTGATAAGGCGTATAGGCCGTGTACCAGGCGGGATTCTCTAAAACATTGCGCACTACTACTGGAGGCGTAATCGTGCCGTAGTAACCACTACCAATAAGTGATCTAAAAACTTCATTCTTATCTGCCAGGGCACGAAGTGCTGCAATCGCTTGAACTTCATTGAGGGGCGCCGGTAAATGTTTATCTAATTTCTCCGCTATTGCGATATTTGCAGGAACGACATCGGCGATAAAATCAGCCATCGTTGTGTAACCGAGCTCCATAAGCATGGTCTGTGCCTGCTCTTCGGATGGTCCTATATGTCGGCGCGAAAAAGCATCGTATTCAATCATGGTCCCAGACTAGAGCGAATTAGGCGCCTTTGCTCTTACGTCTAAGCGAGAGCTCATCGTTATCTTGGCCACTAACAATCTCGCCATTTATCTCCCCTTGCAGCATCAAAAGGGAGCCTTCGACCTCGTGCCAGACTTTTCCAACGGCAATGCCGAATACGCCCTGACCGCCTGCTAGTAAGTCGATGATCTCGTCCGAGCTAGTGCACTCGTAGATCGATGCTCCATCACTCATTAAAGTTATGCGCTCTAAATCCGTCACTCCCCTGGTTCGAAGGTGATCTACCGCTGTACGAATATTTTGTAGAGAGACACCTGCATCTAATAACCGCTTAACAATCTTTAAAACTAAAATGTCGCGAAAGCCGTAAAGGCGTTGAGTTCCGGATCCACTTGCGCTGCGAATACTTGGCTCAACGAGAGATGTACGTGCCCAGTAATCTAACTGGCGATAGGTGATTCCAGCGGCCGAACAAGCAGTTGCGCCGCGATAGCCGATCTCTAATTCCTGGGAAACCACGTGGTGCTCGATTCTCTTGGGGAGTGCTGGTAAATCTAAAGGAGCCACGCTCCTCTTTCAACAACCGACACGGACCAAACCTCTAGTAGAGATTGAGAGTTTGGCGCCTAGCCGGCAAAGTCCTCAGGGTTGATCTCCTCCAAAAACTGCCTGAAACGCTCGACTTCCTGATTCTCCTGACCTCCCTCAACGGGAATCTCAATTCCCGCCTCATCAAGGAGCTCCGTTGTTGCCAAGATATTGCTATGAGTGCGCAGAGCCAGGGCGATCGCATCTGACGGCCGCGCTGAAACTGTTTTAGTCGCCGATCCCCCATCACGAACTATTAGATTGGCGTAAAAGACACCATCCTTTAGCTCGGTTAGGTGAACAGCCGTTACCGTCGCATCTAAGGTATCGAGGAGCTCGCGCATCAGATCATGGGTAAGGGGGCGGGCCGGTTCGACTCCCTGTTGAGCAAAGGCGATCGCACTGGCCTCACTAGCTCCCACCCATATCGGCAAGAACCTGGAGCCATCAATCTCTTTTAATAAAACAATCGGCTGATTCGATGGCATTTCGACGCGAACGCCAACTACTTCCATTCCAATAAACATTGCTTATGGGCGAAGTCGGTGCAGACCAGCGCGAACGAGGGCTGCATGGAGACGAATGGATAGTGAGGCGATCTCTTTTTGAACCTCATCGGCGCGAGCTTTGGATTCAGAGGATTTTTGACGAGTTAAAGGTGAAATAACCTGCTCGATTAATCCAATCTCGCGATCGGCGGCAGATTTAAATGAGCGAAGATGACGGGATTGGATTCCAAAGCTAGCCATCTCTGTCACGGCCTTGGCAATAGCAAGGGCATCGCCATCGTAATGGCGGCCTCTGACGGCAATCAGCCCGTAACTCTCAATCTCAACTAGCTCTTGATCGCTAATGCCTGAACTCTTCAAAAGCTCATCCCGCGATAGGCGCATCTCGCTATTTTCGGAGAAGGCCGATGGAGCCATTTCGCCATCCACTGTCGCCAGAGCGATGGATGGATGTAGAACTCCTGCAATTGCAGCCGGTGGAAGACCTCTATCCATCGCATCGAGATTATCTTTAATTACCTTTAATGGCAGATATTGATCACGTTGAGCAAGTAGAACATAGCGAAGTCGCTCAAGATCAGAGCTCGTGAATTTGCGGTAGCCCGAAGGAGTTCTTTGGGGTTCAATCAAACCTTCAGACTCTAAAAATCGAATCTTGGAGATAGTGATGTCTGCGAAATCGCTTCGCAAACGGTTGAGAACCTCACCGATGCTTAAATAGGCGCGTGCTGGAACTGCCATTAGTACTCCCCTTTTCGAATATTCATTCTTTACACAATCTCTTAACTACTTTTACTATTCAAAGTACCGCAGACAAAAAGCAGATGAAACTTTCCAATTTGAATCTCATCTCCTGAATGAAGAACAACTTCCGCCGCTGGTTCACCGTTGACGTACGTTCCATTTAAAGAGCCGCTATCGCGCAACATAAAATCAACAACACGCTTTTCTACGACTGCATGTGACCTAGAGACGGTTACATCATCTAGAAATATAGAGCTTGCCGATGAACGTCCAATGGTTACGCCCTCACTGGTAATGAGAAATCGTGAACCTTTGCCCTCTCCCCTATAAATAAGAATCATCGCCTTATCGCCCTGCAATGATTGAATCTCTCTAACTACAGCTTGATCATCTGAAGCTAAAGAGGAGATGTACTCCTCGAGTAGACCGGGCGTTGCAGATGCGCTCTCACGAGAGGAGAGATGAAGAGCGCTTGTGAGTTCATTTCCTGACTGATCCACACCTGCACCCCCTTCACTCTCAACCTAAGGCTGACATTAAAGGGGTGAGGGGATTTGGTCAAGCCGTCAGCGCGCCGTATTCGGCAGCTGATAAAAGATCAGTTGGTGGCGTGCTGATTTCAATTCTTACCAACCATCCCGCTCCATATGGATCGGAGTTGAGGGATTCTGGTGAATTTGATAGTGCATCATTTATCGTCGTAACTGTTCCGGTCACGGGTGCATAGATTTCAGAGACAGACTTTGTCGATTCAACCTCTCCACAGACTTTGCCGGCAGTTACATTTTCGCCGACCTTCGGAAGCTGCACATAGACGATGTCACCAAGTGCCGACTGCGCATAATCGGTGATGCCCATCGTGTAGATGCTTCCATCTACAGATACCCACTCATGCTCTTTGGTGTACTGAAGGTTTTCAGGAGTTGATGACATGTGCGCCTCTTATCTTAGAAATAGCTTCGTATGAATAACTAATACCTGTAGAAATGTAGAGGGCAACGCCCCAGATAGCAAAACTCCACCCTAGGACATAGGCCACAGTTCCGAGAGCGTTATCCATCGTGGCAAGAAGTAGGAATGGGAAGGCGTACATGAGATTAAAGGTCGCCGATTTGCCAAGGTAGGTGACCTTTAAAACTCCGAAGCCATTTCGTTTGAGCAAGACAGTGATGATGCCTAATAGTAAATCTCTGCCAATTAAGAGAGCTATCAACCAGATGGGAAGGATCTCACGGATTAAAAAGACTACGAGAATTGCAAAGATATAGAGACGATCTATCGCTGGATCTGCAATCTCTCCAAAGCGCGATGTCTGACCCCATGCGCGAGCGAGTTTGCCGTCAAAGTAATCACTGGCTCCCCCGATTGCTAAAACAGCGATCGCCCAACCATCTGCATGCAGAGATAAAGTCAGGTAGATGAAGAGTGGAATTCCTAAGAAGCGAAGGAAGGTGAGTCCATTCGGAATCGTAAGGAGGGATTTATCCATCGCTCTAATCGCGCTCCTTGACTCGGATCGCTACCTGAACTGGAGTGCCCGGGAAGCCAAACTCTTCGCGTAAGCGACGCTCAATAAAGCGACGATAGGAGGCCTCGATCCACCCACTTGAAAAGACTACAAACTTCGGCGGAGCGATGCCGGCCTGGGTTGCGTAGTAAATCTTCGGCTGCTTCCCGCCTCTTACTGGTGGAGGCGTGGCGCCAATGAGTGCGCCCAAGAATGAATTGAGCTTTGCCGTAGGAACTCTGCGCTCCCAACTATCTAGCGCTGTTCGAATTGCTGGAGCTAACCGATCTCTATGCCATCCAGTTTTCGCGGCGACATTTACACGTTGTGCCCACTCAACTTGATCTAGATGTCGATCAATCTCACGATCTAATTGATCTCGTCGATCCTCATCTACCAAGTCCCACTTGTTCATCACGATGACCATTGCCTTACCGGCCTCTTCAACCATCGTGATGACTCGAAGATCTTGTTCAGTTATGGGTTCAGATGCATCCAAAACAACTACTGCAACTTCGCAACGCTCTAGTGCGCTCTGCGTACGAAGCGATGCGTAGTAATCGGTTCCAGAGGCTTGATTGGCACGTTTCTTTAATCCTGCAGTGTCGATAAATCGCCAGGTCGACCCGCCGAACTCAATGAGCTCATCAACTGGATCGCGAGTAGTTCCTGCAACGTCATCAACGATGGATCGATTCTCCCCCGCTAAAGCGTTTAGCAATGATGACTTGCCAACATTTGGGCGACCAATCAATGCAACCTTGCGATAACCATCTTGCGTTTGAGCTCCACCAACTTCTGGGAGTTCGGCAACGATTCGATCAAGTAAATCTCCGCTGCCACGCCCGTGCAGAGCCGAGACAAAAAACGGCTCTCCGAGTCCAAGACTCCACAGACCATGAGCCTCTGACTCTTCGCGCTCTCCATCGACCTTGTTACCAATCAAAATTAATGGCTTCTTCGCTTTACGCAAACGCTGCACGAGAATGTCATCCTCATCCAATGCACCTACTTGTGCATCAACAACAAATGCCAGTACATCGGCCTCATCCATTGCTATCTCAGCTCCGGCACTAACTTGAATTGAAATTCCATCAGGCTTAGCCTCCCAGCCGCCAGTATCCATAACAATAAAACGGCGACCTCCCCACTCGCATTCGTACTGAACGCGATCACGCGTGACGCCAGGAGTATCTTCAACAATCGCTTCTCGGCGACCGATAAAACGGTTAATTAACGTTGATTTTCCTACGTTTGGACGGCCCAAAATTGCAACGATTGGCAGACCTAAGAGCGAACGCTCTCGAAGTAACTCCCAAATACGATCGATAGTCTCATCTAAATCTAAATGTGTTGAATCGATTTCAACTGCGTCTCTGGCCATCACTAGAGGTGAAACTTCACGAGTTGAATCGATTGCATCGCGCGTATCTAACGATGTGCGTACATCGACATTTTTATCTTCAGTTTCATTCTCGCGTCGGTATGTGCGTGCATCTAAATCGGCGGTCAAATAGATCTTTAGCGCTGCATCTGGAACAACTACAGTTGCAATATCTCGCCCTTCGACAACGATTCCTTTTTCTGCACGATCGATAATCATTCTTTGAAGTGCGAGGAGTTCATGTCGAATCTCTGGCATCGCACTAATTTTGCTAACGCTCTCAGTAACAGAGCTTCCGCGAATCGCATGGGTTATCTGAGTATCTCCTGCAAATATATTTGGGTCATGCGGATCGGAAACAAAACGAATCGGAGATGACTTTAAAAGAGAGATGATTTCCTTAGGGCTCTCAACATTGTTTTCAAGTGCCAGCCACGTTACCGCTCGATAAAGCGCACCAGTATCTAAATAATTCCATCCAGCACGGATCGCAATCGCCTTGGCCGTGCTTGATTTACCTGCGCCACTTGGGCCATCTATCGCTACAACTATGCCCATATTCGAAGCCTACTTCTATTTAAGAATCGGATGAACGTTCCATCCGATCGCGGATAAGTGATCTGAGAGCGATTGCGCATCAGAGGCAGAGAGTGCCAAAGTAATTAATGCACTCAGCTGTCCAGGTGAGTGTTCAATTGCTAAATCTTCGACGTTGACCGAGATAGTTGAGCATTCATTAAATATTGCCGCCAACTGACCGGGTTTATCATCGATAACAATTGGTAAATATGTGTACTCACGTACGCTTCCGCCATGCTTTCCAGGTATGCGAGATTGCCCGACTCGTCCCGCATCGATAAAAGCGGCGATCTCCTTTTTATCATCCAAATTCTCTATTAGTTCGCCCAAAGCGCTATGCATCGATTTAGCTATCGCTGCGATTTCAACTCTATTTGCAAAGATAATCTCACTCCACAAATGTGGATCCGAGGCGGCGATTCGCGTCGTATCTCGTAGGCCTGCTCCTGAGAGTGCGAGCCACTCGAGCGGCATTTCCGCCAGAGAGCCTCCTAGAAGCGTCGAGGCTATCTGCGGAATATGGGAGATCGCAGCTACCGCCCGATCATGCTCATCGCAATCAAGAACTACGACGCTGGCCCCGAGCGCTTCAATGAGCTCTTTGACTATCTCCAAAGATTTCTGATCACACTCTGCCGTGGGAGTGATAATCCAACTACGGGTCATGAATAGATCGGCCCTTGCCGACTGAGCGCCGCCTACCTCTCTCCCAGCCATTGGATGAGAGGGGACAAAGTTCGACAAAGATAGCGATGAATTCTTAATGTGAACTATAGGTTCATTTTTAACGCTACCAA
Source organism: Candidatus Planktophila sp. (assembly GCA_964203745.1). Classification (GTDB taxonomy): domain Bacteria; phylum Actinomycetota; class Actinomycetes; order Nanopelagicales; family Nanopelagicaceae; genus Planktophila. Next base: position 11,193 of record CAXNOC010000002.1, on the reverse strand, counting down.
CGTCCATAAAGGTCGAGTTTGGGTTTAATGCATACTCAGCCTCTATGACAAGGGGTATCGCCGAAGTAGGAAGAGCGAGAATAACGAGCTCAGGGGTCGGAGCGAGGCCATGGCCGTTGAGAGCATTTGCCAGAGAGGCGGCATTTGCATCGCTATCGACTAGCTCTACAGCAACTCCCCGGGCAGTTAGGCCCAAGGCGATGGAGGTACCGATCAATCCCGAACCAACTATGCGTACTTGTGTGAGCATTATTGAGCGATATCTCGGCGTAGAGATTGTGCGCCATTTAGATAGATATGAGAGATTGAGGCGGCAGGAGCGCTGGTTTGGCAGTGGAGCATGACACGAATAACACGCTCAAGGGCTCCCGGGACATCGACTTCCAAGGCACCGATAAGAGGAACAGATTCGAAGCCTATCTCACGGCAGGCAGCTGCGGGAAAAGCGGCGGTCAGATCAGGTGTCGAGGTGAAGATGACCGAGATTACCGATTCGGGAGTTAGGGCATTTTGGCGCATAATCGCTCCGATTAGCTCTTTAACCCCGTCGCCAATGGCGGCAGGTGTATTTGCGCTCACTTGAATGGCGCCCCGGATAGCTCTAATACTCATGGGATAAGGGTACCTTTCCTGCTCATTTTGTGTGGACAAATCAATCTCTGCTAAGAGTTTTATTCATATATCGATTAAACCTTTTTACTACTTTTCCATCAGATCTCACCGAACTCATTCCGCAGGTTGAGGCTCTCAGTAATATCGATTTATAAACTCTAACCACGCTTCTTTAGCGTAAGGTTTATCGATATATCTATACTCCTTCTCAATAATATCGACTTGTCTATATGACGCTTTTTGCGTTCTTATCGACTTGTCGTAAAATCGCTATAACCCTAAAACGTTACGTAGATTTGTTAACTCCCCATTGTTCAGGTCTCGCCATCGTCCTTCAGGGGTATCTCCCAGGGAGATCGGTCCGAACTTCGTACGGATCAACCGTAGGACGTCGACCTCTACCGCCTCCATGAGCCTACGAATAATGTGGTAGCGACCCTCGTGGATTGAGACTTCGATCCATCGGGGTGAGAGCTCTCTAAAGGTTAAGACTCTTCCCATTCCATCTTCAAGCTCTACCCCTTTAAGAAGTACCTTGTCGACGCCGGTTGGCAGTTTTCCGTCGTATTCGATGATGTAGGTCTTTTCGAGCCCAAAGGAAGGGTGCGTGGCGCGAAAGGTCAAATCTCCATCATTTGTTAAGAGAATTAGCCCTTCGGAGTCCTTGTCCAGTCGGCCAACATGGAAGAGACGTTCCTTGCGAAGATCAATAAAATCACTCAAAGAGGGTCGTCCATCCGGGTCGTACATGGTAGACAAAACGCCCTTAGGTTTATGAAGTGCTAGATAACTCTTAGTCATTGACCGCTTAATTGTCTCACCATCAACTGCTACTTGAACCTTTTCGGGGTCAAATTTAGAGCCCATCTCCCTAATTGCGATTCCATCAACGGTTACTCGCCCAGACTCTATGAGCTCATCTGCACCGCGACGGCTAGTGATACCTGCATCTGCGATTATCTTATTAAGGCGCATATCGCCCATGGCTGTCTCCCGACTGTCGAAGGCCAGTCTAGCGGGAGGGTTAGTCTGTTAGCGAATCGAGAATATCGTCCAAGCCATCCAGATTTGGCAGGTATGGAGCCAGGGCTGGAAGATCTTCAAGGGAGTTCAACCCCAGCCGCTCAAGGAAGTAGCTGGTGGTCGTGTAGAGAATCGCCCCGGTCTCATGTTCAAGACCTGACTCCTCCACCAATCCACGGGTAATAAGCGTCTTCATGACCGCCTCGACATTGACACCACGGATAGCCGAGACACGGGCTCGAGACACGGGTTGGCGATAGGCCACGACTGAAAGCGTCTCAAGGGCCGCCTGTGTCAGGCGAGATTGCTGACCATCGAGGACAAACTTCTCAACTACCGAGGAGAGATCTGGATGGCTATAAAAGCGCCATCCCCCGCTGATCTTTTTAAGGGCAAAGCCTCGATCGTCATAGCTAGCGGCGAGTCTTTCAAGGGCGGCATCGATCTCATCGACGGGACGCTCCAAGACCTGGGCGAGAGTGATCTCGGTGACCGGCTCATCGACGACCATTAAGATCGCCTCGATTGAACGCTCAACTTCTACATTAGACATTTTCGCCACTTTCGTTTATCTCGTCATCTTCTAAAACCACTGGGATATCGAACTCATCGCTGACCTCAACCTCGCCCTCGAGAGAGCCGGTCCATGAAATCTGAAGCTCCCCCAGCGCGATTACCTGATTGAAGCGTAGAACCCCCTGGCGGTATAGATCCAAGAGGGCTAAAAACCGTGCGACGATTACGAGGGTGCTGTCGGCATCTGCAATGAGATTTCTAAAGGAGAGCGAGGTCGACCTACGCAAAGCCTCAACAACGCGTTTAGACTCCTCTGTAACGCTCACAAGGGGTAGGTGTAGGTGCTCAACGCTGACTACTGGGATGGTCTTAGGGGTTAATACGCGCTCAGCTATGGCGGCAAACCTGGCAGCTCCGACTCCAATGAGTACTTCGGGCAGGAGAGCGCTCAAAGCAGGCTCAAGGGCTACTACGCGGGCAAATGACTTATCGGCCAGTGCGATCCGCTCGGCAAAGGTCGCTGCGATCTCTTTAAAGGCTCGGTACTGAAGCAGACGGGCAAAGAGGATATCCCTAGCCTCAAGGAGTGCCAGATCCTCCTCATCATCGACCTCACCACTTGGCAGCAGACGGGCCGCCTTCAAATCAAGAAGAGTTGCAGCTACGACCAAGAACTCAGTGGCTTGATCTAGGCGCCAACCCTCCCCACTTAGTTCAAGGGCGCGGATGAATGTTATGAACTCATCGGTGACGATACTTAAGGATATCTCCGTGATATCCATCTTATGGCGAGAGATTAGCTGTAATAGCAGGTCAAAAGGGCCATCGAAGTTTTCCAGGTGAACCGAAAAGGCGCCGCTGCTCGCAGCGTTGACATCGGTTGACTCTTCTATCGATAGATCCATGAGCGCACCTTACTTCACAGTTGCCCTACTTCTGTGTAACGCGTAGGCTCCCGCGTATATCTAGAAAGAGGTTTGACGTTTGAGCGCTAAATCGACAATTCGCGAAGAGATCTCTACAACTGCAACGCTTTTAGGCAAGAAGGCCAAGAGCTTTCCAGTGCCAGCGGCCATCAATGAGCATGGCTCGGCAAAGGTCGTCGCAATCTTCAACCAGAAGGGCGGGGTCGGAAAGACTACGACCACAATAAATCTGGGCGCATCATTGGCCGAACTTGGTAGGCGCGTACTTCTTGTCGACTTTGACCCACAGGGTGGACTCTCCTTGGGCCTTGGCGTCAATGCTCACGCGCTACCTCTTGAGCAGACGGTTTACTACGCGCTCATGACTCCAACTGCTTCGATTGAAACCATCATTTTAAAGTCATCGGTACCTGGATTGGATTTCCTTCCAGCTAACCGAGATCTCGGAACGGCAGAGACGACACTGGGTGCTGAAATCGGCGGACAGCAGTATTTGAAGCGCGCACTGACTGCACTTAGAGATTACTACGATGTTATTTTAATCGACTGCCAACCAACTATGGGACAACTGACAATTAACGCCCTTGTCGCAGCCGATGAAGTTATTGTTCCTCTGCAATGTGAATATTTTGCACTTCATGGTTTTATTGAGTTAAAGGGCAATTTAGATAAGGTGAAGAACTTCCTTAATCCGAATCTGAATCTCATTGGCATTTTGGCAACAATGTACGACAAGAAGACATCACATAATCGCCAAGTACTTGAGCGCATCCTTGAGCAGTTCCCTGCCGATGTCTTTGAAACTATTATCGCTAAAACAATTCGTTTCCCTGAGACAACCGTCGTTGGCGAACCGATAACTACGTATGCATCATCATCTGATGGAGCAGCTTCATACCGCAGACTTGCCCGTGAATTAATCGCCCGAGGAGGCGCCCGATGACCCGCAGAGCTAATCTTCCAGGTGCAGATGAACTATTCCGTTCAACATCGCCAGCACTTACTTCAGTACCAGCGGCACAAGAGAGTAGCTCTCCCCTTGTCGCACCTGCGATCGCAACACCAAAGGCGCCATCGGTTAAAAAGGGAGTGCGCTCTATTGCACGCCGTCGAGTAACTACAGTTGATCGCTCTCCATCTGGACGCGAACGTCATGATGAAAAGATAACAGTCTACCTATCACCCGATGAATTATTTGATCTCGATCAAGCGCGATTACTACTACGCGGAGATTTGGGATTAGCGGCCGATCGTGGTCGCATCGTGCGTGAATCTATCGCCGTTATTATCGCCGATCTCGAAGCTAAGGGTGATCAAAGTATTTTGGCTAGACGATTACGCGGGCTATAAGACTTTAATTTAGGCGCGAGGATGAGCTGTTCGGTAGCTCTCTCTGACTTTATCTATCGTAATTAACGTGTAGATCTGCGTTGTCGTTACCGATGCATGGCCCAATAACTCTTGCACGACGCGAATATCTGCACCGCCATCTAGTAGATGCGTTGCATACGAGTGTCTAAAAACATGAGGTGAAACCTGCTCGCTAACACCTGCCACCTCTGCCGCTTTAAGAACAATATTCCAGGCCGTCTGTCTTGTAAGACGTGTTCCTCGTGCATTGAGAAAAAATGCACCATCAACCTTTGAATTCTTCGCCGCGAGCATTGGCCTTACTCGGATGAGGTAATCATCAATAGCTTGTGTGGCAAATGAGCCTAGCGGCACAATTCGCTCTTTTCCTCCCTTGCCTCGCAACTTAACGGTCGTGATATCGCCATCATCACTTGCGACAACATTTATATCTGAGATATTGATGTCCATCAGCTCACTTACACGTGCACCACTGCTATAGAGCAGCTCAATAATTGTTCGGTCGCGAATGGTAATCGGCTGGCCTTCATGAAAGGCAGCATTGATAAGGGAAATTACTTGATCGATTTGCAATGCTTTTGGTAATCTCCGTTTAGATTTACTACTGACGATATCGATAGTTGGATTACTTAATCCATGTTCTTGTTGAACATGTTTAAAAAAAGTACGCAAGGTCGATTCGATACGATTGATACTTGATGGCGAAAACTTCAAAACCCTGAGGTTGGCTTCAAAATCAGCGATCGTTGATGTATCAATCTCTGCCACCGGAGTAGAGCTAAGCCAGATTTGAAATTTCTCTAAATCGCGACGATAGGCCGCGACTGTATTGGCTGATAATCCACGTTCAATCGCACAGAAGTTAAGAAATGATTGCGCGATCGAATCAAATTTTAGTGTGCTCGTAACCATGGGCCTCTGCAACGGCTGCATAGTAAATCTTGCCATCGTGAACGTTCAAACCCTTGGCAAGATTTGCATCTTTACTGCACGCCTCTTTCCAACCGTGTTTGGCAATTGAGAGTGCATAAGGCAAAGTTGCATTTGTCAGCGCGTACGTTGATGCAACGGGTACGGCTCCTGGCATATTGGCCACGCAATAGAATACTGAACCATGCACCATGTAGGTTGGCTCGGCATGTGTTGTCGGGCGACTGTCCTCAAAACATCCGCCTTGATCGATTGCAATATCGACTAATACTGAACCGCTCTTCATCGACTTAACCAAAGCATTTGATACTAATTTAGGTGCCTTAGCGCCATGAACAAGCACTGCACCGATAACTAAATCGGCCATGCGTACTTCTCGTTCAATTGCATGTGCTGATGCAACGAGAGTCTTAATACGACCGCCATAGACAGTATCGATATAGGCAAGACGATTAATGGAGCGATCAAAGACCGTGACATCGGCGCCCATGCCAACTGCAATAACAGCTGCATTAAGCCCTGAAACTCCCCCGCCAATAACAACTACGCGTCCTGGTGAAACTCCTGGAACTCCACCAAGTAGAACTCCTCGCCCGCCATTGGGACGTTGAAGAGCAGTTGCACCAACTTGAGTTGCCAGACGTCCTGCGACCTCACTCATTGGGGCAAGCAAGGGAAGTGAACCATTTACTTCAACGGTCTCATATGCAATTGCAGTAGTGCCACTTTTAACCAGCGCATCCGTACAAGGAAGTGATGCTGCAAGATGTAGATATGTAAAGAGGGTTTGTCCGCGACGCATCTTTGGATACTCAGCGGCTATCGGCTCTTTTACTTTAAGAACTAACTCAGCGGTACTCCAAACAGCATCGGCATCTTTGACTATCGTGGCACCGGCTGCGATGAAATCCTCATTGGTTAGCGAAGAGCCAACTCCTGCGCCATCTTCGATTATTACGCTATGACCCGCCGCAATGAACTCGCTAACGCCTTCGGGGGTAATTGCAACTCGCGATTCGTGAACTTTTATCTCTTTAGGAACTCCAACGATCATGCGCGTATTAATCCTTCGCTTTTACTGCCGCCGCGATTAAACCCACAAAGAGTGGATGAGGTCGAGTGGGGCGAGATCGCAGCTCTGGATGAGCTTGCGTACCTATGTAGTAAGGATGCACCTCTGGCGGCAGTTCCACAAACTCGACTAAGTCGCGCTCCTTGAAGAAGCCAGAGAAGACGAGTCCGGCAGCTGATATCTGCTGGCGATAGGCGTTATTAACTTCATAGCGGTGACGGTGACGCTCAGAGATCTGTGTCGCACCATAGACTTTTGCCACCATCGAATCGGCAACGAGATCTGCCTTATATAGACCAAGGCGCATTGTGCCGCCCATATCTTGATTGCCGGCAACGATATCTTTTTGATCCTCCATCGTTGCAATAACAGGAGTACCAGTCTCTGAAAATTCGGCCGAGATTGCATCTGGAATACCTGCTAAATTTCGCGCCGCTTCAATAACCATACATTGCAGGCCGAGACATAGGCCGAGTGTTGGTATTTTATTCTCGCGTGCATATTTAAGTGCGCCGACTTTTCCTTCTATGCCTCGAATACCAAATCCGCCTGGAACGCAGATTGCATCGACATCCTTTAGATTCTTGGCAGCGCCCTCTGGTGTTTCACACTCATCACTTGCAATCCAGACGATCTCAATCTTTGCCTCATTTGCAAATCCACCAGCACGCAAAGCCTCAGAGACTGAGAGATATGCATCGGGTAAATCTATGTATTTGCCGACTAGGCCAACACGGATATGGTGTTTTGGATGGTGAACTTTTTCAAGGAGATCATCCCACTCCCCCCAAATAACATCATGGCTCTTGAGCCCAAGTCGTGCAACAACGTAGGCATCCAAACCTTCGGCATGTAAAACCTTAGGAATGTCATAGATCGATGGTGCATCGACGGCCGCCACAACTGCAGCTAAATCGACGTCGCACATCAAAGAAATCTTTTTCTTTACCGCCAATGGAATCTCGCGATCAGATCGCAAAACAATTGCATCGGGGGCGATACCAATGCTTCGCAAAGCTACGACAGAGTGTTGGGTTGGTTTTGTCTTTAACTCACCCGATGGCCCGATATATGGAACTAGCGAGACATGTAAATAGAAAACATTGTCTCTTCCAACCTCTTGGCGAATCTGACGTGCAGCCTCCAAAAATGGCTGAGACTCAATATCGCCAACAGTGCCACCGATTTCAGTTATTACGATATCGATATCAGGAGCTGCCATAGCTCGGATGCGCTCTTTAATTTCATTTGTAATATGTGGGATGACCTGCACGGTCTCACCTAAATACTCACCGCGTCGTTCGCGTGCAATGACGCGCGAATAGACTTGGCCGGTAGTCACATTTGCTGAGCCATGAAGATTTGTATCTAAAAAGCGCTCATAGTGGCCGATATCTAGATCAGTCTCTGCTCCGTCATCGGTGACAAAGACCTCGCCATGTTGGAATGGATTCATTGTGCCGGGATCGACATTTAAGTAGGGATCGAGCTTTTGCATAGTGACACGCAGGCCTCTAGCTACCAATAATCTTCCAAGAGATGAGGCGGTGAGTCCTTTTCCAAGAGATGAGGCGACTCCGCCGGATACAAAGAGGTGTTTCGTCACATGTTGCTGGCCCATGGGAGTCGAACCTATCACTTAATTGGGTCGCCCTCTTACACCTTCAGAGATAGCAGTTCGGCGGCGTGTTCTCTTGCGCTCACCGAGTTCTCAAACCCTGCCAGCATTCGAGCTATCTCTTCTATACGATCATCGCCTTCGACTTTTCTTACATCACTCTGGCTTACCGAACCATCAATATTTTTCGTTACAACGAAATGTGAATCTGCCCACGCCGCAACCTGTGGAAGGTGCGTGACTACGATTACTTGAGCATGGCGTGAGAGTGCATGAAGCCGTCTTCCGACTTCAATCGCCGCCTTGCCGCCCACTCCTGCATCTACTTCATCGAAAACATATGTACCCACTGGATGCGAAGCGGCAATCACGACTTCCAATGCCAACATCACACGTGACATCTCTCCACCACTTGCTCCCTTGGATAATGCAACAAGGGGTCCGTCCTTATGGGAATAGATATACATTGAAACTTCATCACAACCAGTAGCGGTAAAATCAGATTCTTTTAATGCCGTGTAATCCACACTCTCAACCCGGGCTGAAAATGTCGTATGCGGCATCGATAGCTGTTGAACCTCAGAAGTCACACTTACACCCAAGAGTTCGGCGGCTTTCGTGCGAATCTTCGTTAACTCTTTAGCAGCGGCGACTAACGCTTTCTTAATTCCAACCAACTCTGACTCCATCTCAACAAGGCGATCATCGCCTCCCTCTAAATCAGCTATCTGGCTAGATGAGGATTCAAAGCGAGAAACAAGTAGGTCGGCCTCAACTTCATGTGTTCCGCCACTGCCATACTTCTTTATCAAGCTATGAATCGCTAACTTTCTAGCGTTCAAAAAATCTAAGGTCGCTGGATCGGCCTCAAGTGAGTGCGTATAAGTGGCGAGTTGGCCACGTGCATCATCGATAAGGAAAAAGGCCTCGCTAAGTTGGGAATGGATAACTTCTAAGGCGGGATCCTTTGATTTAGCGCCCTCCAAAGCCCGACGCGCTATCCCGAGCGCTGTCAGTACACCGGACTCTTCATCATCAACGGCCTGAGTTGCCGACTCACCTGCAATTCGTAACTCTTCAACATTTGATAAACGATCTATAGAGCTGTTGATCTCACCGTACTCGCCTAATTTGAGTTTTAAAGCCGAGAGTGCAGCGGCAAATTCGCGCAAATGTCCAAGCTCTTGGTCGGCCTGGTCAACGCTTTTGCGCAAAGCTTGGATTCTAGATTTTAGGCTCTGATACTGAGAAAGCACTGATGAATAATTATCCATTGATGTTGCAAACTCTGGACCTGCGAATCTATCGAGTAGTTCACGCTGTTTAGCGCTCTTTCCAATATTGATATTGGCGGCTTGGGCATGAACCTCGACTAATAGTTCACTCACCGTCGCCAATGTGCCTGAAGTTACCGTGACACCATTAGCAGTTGCTTTACTCTTTCCATCTAAACCAACAGTCCGAGTAATAATGAGTTGGCCATCCTCTACAACCACGCCACATTCATCGAAACTATTGTTTTGCGTCGCTGGAATTGTAAAACTACCGCTAGCTAGAAGTCTTTCGCTACCCTTTCGAACTAATGAACTATCGCTCTTGCCACCTAATATCAAGTTAAGGGCCGTTAAAATCATAGTTTTTCCCGCACCGGTCTCACCAGTTAGAACTGTTAAACCTTTAGATATTTCAAGTGTTGCTTGATCAATGACACCGATAGATTTGATCGTAATCTCATCTAGAAAGGTACGCTCACTCACCGCGCCAGCCTTGAACAGGGAGTTTGAACTTTGCCACCAATCGATCACTGAAGAGAGTATTAGTTAAGTGGGCTAGGCGGACGACTGCGCCGTCTTTTGAAATATGGACTCTATCGCCCTCTATGAGTTCGAAGTTACGCAGAGAGTCTGAAGAGAGTAGTGCTTGTGCCGATTCGATTCGCACCACAATCTCAGATTGAGTTGAAATTACTAATGGGCGTGAAAAGAGGGCGTGGGCTGAGATTGGAAGAACAACTAAGGCATCGACTTCTGGCCAAACAACTGGCCCGCCAGCAGAAAATGCGTAGGCAGTAGAGCCCGTTGGAGTTGAGCAAATCAAGCCATCGCAGCCCCATCTAGAGATAGGACGCTTATCTATCTCTAGAAACAGCTCGACCATTGTTGCATGTCGTCGCTCAACGGTGACCTCATTAAGTGCCCACCCTTGCGCAACTTCACTATCGCCACGAACTACTGAATATTTCAAAGTCATGCGAGAATCAATTACATAATGCTTTTCGGTAATTGCGCGCACAACGGTATCAAGAGAAACCTTCTCTACTTCAGCTAAAAATCCAACATGTCCCAAGTTCACTCCCAGCAATGGAATTTGCCGCTTTCTTGTGACCTCTGCAGCACGCAACATAGTTCCATCGCCACCAAGTACAACTCCAACTTCCAGCTCTGGCAGTTCATCAACGCTACAATTAATTACTCCATCGATCGTGACATCTGAGATCGTATAGAGAGAAAAACCCGCGCTTTGAAAATCCTTAGCAAGTTTAAAGGCCGCTTCAATAGCTTGTGGCCTTGTTGGATTGCAGACAAGTAAAAGATTGCGCATTAGGCCGGGCCCTCTTCAATAGCGCGATCGAGTGCTTCATGTTCAATGGCAGGTGCCCCTCGTTTTAGCCAGAGGAAATACTCGACATTTCCAGCTGGACCCGGCAGAGGACTGGCAACAATTGCCATCGTGCCTAGTCCGACGTCATATGCAGAGTCGGCTACATCTATTACAGCTGCTTTTCGAAGCTGTGGGTCACGCACTACTCCCCCTGCGCCTAATTTTTCACGTCCGACTTCAAACTGTGGCTTGACCATCACGACAAAATCAGCATCTGGCTTTGAAACCGCGGCAAGGGCCGGCAAAACTAATGTCAAAGATATAAAGCTTAAATCTGCAACAACTAGATCAATCGGATCTCCAACTACGTCGCCAGTTAAGTGACGTATGTTGGTGCGATCTAAAATACTCACTCGCTCATCTTGACGAAGTGACCAGGCCAACTGGCCATATCCGACATCAACTGCCACCACATGAGCGGCATTTCTTCTCAAGAGAACATCGGTAAAGCCACCAGTGGAAGC
>CAXNOC010000001.1:0-112015 GCA_964203745.1 Candidatus Planktophila sp. | reverse complement strand
CCCTGCTCGATAAAAAAGTCGGAGACCTCGTTCTTGATAATCGAAATAGGGTGCAGTCCACCGCGATGAGCACGATTGACTGGCAATGTAATGTCGACGACCTCTTCGAGTAATACTTTTCGATCTCGCTCGGCCTCTAATACGGCCGTTGCAGTTGCCAATGCCGAAGCAATATCGGCCTTTGCCTCTCCGATAATTTTGCCGAAACTAGCTTTATCTTCCGGTGACAAGGAGCCCAAGCCTCGTGAGGCCAGCGCAATCGGTGACTTATCCCCCGCATGATTTAAGCGTGCAGTCTTCAGTGAATCTAGATCTGTAGCGGCGTTAAAGGCAGTGCGAGCATCGCTAACCCACGTACGTATCTCGTCCTCGCGCATGGGGGCGAGTCTATCGGGTCGAACTTTAGAAGGAGTGCATATTTGCTAAGTGGTACATCAGAATCGATGCCGCAGCGGAAAGATTAAGGCTCTCGGCCGATCCAGGCATAGGGATATGCAGCGATTCGATCTCTGCCATCGATTTCTCGGATGTTAGCCCACGTGCTTCATTACCGAAAATGGCGATGCAATCTCCGTTGCTGACAAATTGTGAAAGCGGTTTCGAACCACCCGCGCCAAGAGTAAATGCATGTAACGCCTTTGATGAGAGCAGATTCTCTAGCTCAATCGATTCAAAGACTGGGATGTGCCAAAGGGAGCCGGCAGTACTTCGAACTACCTTTGGTGAGTACATGTCTACGCTACCTGGGGATGTGATTACCGCATCCATTCCAAAGGCATCGGCCGAACGTAAAATCGTTCCAGCATTTCCAGGATCTTGAATCTCAGAGAGATATATGAATTTTCGCGTGCCATCTAGCGGTATTGAGTCCAAGGAGTTTTTCGGGATTTCACAGATTGCAAGAATTCCCTGAGGTGTGATCGTTTCAGACATTGCTCGCATTACTTCATCGGATACATCAAAAATTTGAAGTAGAGATAGATCGGTAAATTCATCGAGTTTAACTCGAGCGCTGGCCGTTAAATACAGCGTGGTGATACGTGGGCCTTGATTTGAATTAATCGCTTCGCGGAAACATTGAATCCCTTCGGCAACAAAAGCTCCAGCTGCCCTTCTTTCGCGCGAGCCCTTAGAACCAATAAGAGCCTTAACCCGCGCAACATGTGGCGAATTAAGGCTCTCAATCATTGGCTATTTACAAAGAGACGAGGCTCTTACGAGCTACATCTACAAGTGTCTTAAACGTGGCTGGATCATTAGTTGCAAGATCAGAGAGAACACGACGATCTACTTCAACACCTGCAGCCTTAAGGCCCTGGATAAAACGGTTATACGTCAAACCGTGAGCGCGGCAACCTGCATTGATGCGCTGAATCCAAAGACGACGGAAATCGCCTTTCTTATCCTTACGGTCGTTGAATGCATAGACCATAGAGTGTGTAACTTGTTCCTTCGCCTTTGTGAAAAGACGTGAACGTTGACCGCGGTATCCGCTGGCACGTTCTAAAGTTGTACGACGCTTCTTAGCTGCGTGAACTCCGCGTTTTACTCTCATTTAATCCACGTTCCTTACTTCAAGCCAAGCATGCGCTTGGCTGTCATTGTGACGGTTGGCTTTGCTGACTGCTCGGTTGAGAGACGGCGTGTGACGCGTGAAGATTTGCGCTCGAGCAAATGTCGCTTACCAGCGCGCTCGTGCATGATCTTTCCGGTACCTGTAACGCGGAAAGTCTTCTTAGCTCCGCTGTGCGTTTTCATCTTTGGCATCTTTATGCTCCATCCATTGTCTCTGCCGCTGCATCTGCTTTGGCTTTACGTGCCGCCTTTGCTTCTGCAACTGCTTCCGTTTTCTTCTTCGTCGGTCCAATAACCATTGTCATATTTCGACCCTCTTGCTTTGGGGCGAATTCAATGAATCCAAACTCTGCGATGTCTGTTGCCAGACGTTGCAGCATTTTGTATCCAAGCTCTGGCCTCGTTTGCTCGCGACCGCGGAACTTCATCGTCACCTTCACCTTGTCGCCACCCTTGAGAAACTTCTCAACTTGATTACGCTTTGTTTCGTAATCATGGGTCTCGATCTTTGGCGTTAAGCGCACTTCCTTAACCACAATGTGGGTCTGGTTCTGTCGCGCCTCGCGTGCCTTTTGTGCGACTTCGTACTTATATTTTCCGAAGTCCATGATCTTGCATACGGGTGGATTGGCCTCTGCTGCGATCTCGACTAAGTCCAGACCTACCTCATCTGCCATTCTTAACGCGGTATCGATATCGACTACCCCAACTTGTTCGCCGGTATGTCCGATCAAACGGATTTGGGGTGTGCGAATTCGATCATTAATGCGCGGTTCAGTGCTGACTGTGTGCTCCTTCGGTTTAGTCAAACGCTTTGGTGTTACAGCGTCTGCAAAAAAAGAAAACCGCAAGGAGAAAGGGGAAATACTCCCTAAATCCGACGAACCAGATCGTGCTAATGCCCGATTTAGGTGGGAGCGGTAACTCCTCTTGCAGTGAGCTGTTAGGCCACTGGTCTGTGGAAAAGGATACCCGAGGGGTGGGAAAGCGCGAAATCGGGCGAGTTTTTAAGCGCCCATCGCATGAAGGCCGCCGTCGACATGGATGATTTCAGCCGTTGTCTTAGGAAACCAGTCAGATAGTAGGGCGACCGTAGCCTGCGCCGCGGGGATTGGATCGGTTACATCCCAGAACAATGGTGAGCGCTCATTCCATACTTTTTCAAACTCTTCAAAGCCCGGAATAGATTTGGCAGCCATAGTGCGAATCGGCCCCGCAGCAATCAAATTAACTCGAATGTTTTCAGCCCCTAAATCGCGAGCTAGGTAGCGAGATGTCGATTCAAGGGCCGCCTTAGCAACACCCATCCAGTCATACTTTGGCCAAGCGACTGCAGCATCAAAATCTAAACCGACTACTGATCCACCACCATTAAATAGTGGGCGCGCAGCCATCGTGAGCGCTTTAAGGGAAAAGGCTGAGACATGCAGCGCCGTTGAAACATCCTCCCACGAGGTGTTAAGAAAATTTCCGCCAAGGGCAGCCTCTGGTGCAAAGCCGATTGAGTGCACAACACCATCAAGGCCATCTGGGAAATGTTCGCGTACACGAGATTCGAGCGCAGCGAGATCTTCGGTGTTTGTCACATCTAATTGAACGATTGGTGCAGGCTTTGGTAGACGACCTGCGATGCGCGTTGTCAGAGAGAGGACTCGACCATATGAAGAGAGAACAACATCTGCTCCCTGCTCTTGGGCAATTCGCGCGATGTGAAATGCAATTGATGCATCGGTTAATACTCCGGTAACAAGTATCTTTTTGCCATCAAGTATTCCCATTTAGTGTCCCATGCCTAATCCGCCATCAACAGGGATTAGCGCCCCAGTTATATAGCTTGCTTGTGGTGATGCGATGAATGCAACTACTTCAGCTATCTCTTGTGCCGAGCAGAAACGTCCCAGTGGGACAGAGGCTGCAATCTGACTGCGGCGTTTTTCATTTAATTCAGAGGTCATATCGGTTTCGACAAAGCCAGGTGCCACTACATTGGATGTAATACCTCGACTGCCGATTTCACGGGCAAACGATCTAGCCATTCCTACCAAGCCCGACTTGCTAGATGCGTAGTTGACTTGACCCGCCGATCCCGTTGTCGCGACAACTGAACCAACAAATATTAAACGACCGCGTTTTAACTTTAATAAACCCTTAGTTGCTCGCCGTGCAACACGAAATGCGCCCGTTAAATTTGCATTAACTACATCTTCGAAATCGGCATCACTCATTCGCATGACCAGGCCATCTTTAGTAATACCGGCGTTGGCCACGATAATTTCTAGCAAACCCCACTGTGCCTCGATGGAGTCAAAAGCCGAATCAACGCTCTCGGTCGATGTCACATCCATCACTACGGATTTGAACTCAACTGGAGCCGCACCTGAACGATAGGTCACTACAACATCATGCCCAGCGGCTTTGAGAGCGTGAGCTATAGCTAAGCCGATCCCACGGTTTCCACCGGTGACTAGGGCTAATGAACTCATGAATGTAAATCTAGTGGGTACTGATAAGTATTCAAAAGATGCAACAGTGCGTGGCTGGCAATAGGCTTAGCTTTATGGCCGATGAAAAGGAATTCTTTGATATTACCAGCGCGCCTAAAGCGTTAAGTGCCGATCAAGCAGCTCGACAAAAGCGCTACTTCATTTCAATGATGATTAGAACAGCTTGTTTCATCTTGACTGTGATTCTGCCCAGCCCATTTAGGTGGGTCGCCCTTCTTGGAGCGGTCGCTCTGCCTTACTTTGCCGTCGTTATTGCAAATGCTGGCCGCGAAACCTTTGTTCGTGGGGTAAACGTGCAGGATGAGAATCCTCGCTCACTTTCTTAATCTAAAGTAAAGCCATGCAACGAGAGCCCTGGGCTATTTTCAAATCAGCAGTAGCCCTTGGTCTTATCCTCCTATGTTTGTGGGCGGCACAATGGCAGTATCAACGTGGCGTCGATCGACATGCTCGCAATTCAATGATTAATGAACACATCGCGTTCAGTTCACTGGTTCCCCTACAAAACGTTGCTTCAGATCCAGCGAAATTTGAGTGGCGAATGGTGACAACCTCAGGAAAGTTCAATCCCAATGAACAGATTCTGTTGCGCAACAGATATTCGGAAGGTGTCTACGGTTTCGAAGTATTGACTCTCTTTACATCAATCGATGGAAAAACCTTTTGGGTTGATCGAGGCTGGGTAAAGGCAGGAAAAACAGCGACCACACCACCAGTAGTAGCCAGTGTTCCATCGGAAACTGTGGAGATTACGGGACGCGTGCGTTTAGATTCATCGCTTCCACGCGGTTCATTTTTTGCACTTCCAGCAAGTGGCACGGGATTAGTCGGCGAGCTCAACGCCCAGTCACGGATTGGGACAGAGAACTACTATCTCGATTTAATGAGTGGATCGCAGCCAAATCTGACACCAGCGGTTACGGCACAACTACCTGAACTCAGCGATGGCCCGCACATGGCATATGCCCTGCAGTGGTTATTTTTCTGCGGTCTTGTGATCTATGGACGAATATTAATTCGACGTGCCCGTTAAGTCCTGACGGTTGTAAAGATCTGCATAGAGTCCCCCAACAGCGACTAATTCTTCATGCTTTCCGCGTTCAACGATCGAACCATTCTCTAAAACTAGAATTTGATCTGCATCTCTAACCGTACTCAAGCGGTGAGCGATGACGATGCTGGTGCGTCCTTTGAGTGCGCTTTCGAGGGCGGCATGCACGAGGGCCTCATTTTCCGAATCTAAGTGCGCGGTAGCCTCATCGAGAATTACTACGGCCGGTGACTTCAGTAATAATCTAGCGATTGCAAGACGTTGCTTTTCACCACCCGATAAGCGATGACCGCGTTCTCCCACCATCGTGTCTAGACCATTTGGTAGGGCTTGAATTAATTTCCAGATTTGTGCAGCCTCGCATGCAGCTTGCATCTCTTCATCGGTTGCATCCGACTTTGCATAGCGCAGGTTTTCGGCGATCGTTTCGTGAAAAAGATGGGCATCTTGCATAACAACGCCTATTGAATTTCGCAGCGACTCTAATGCTAAATCCCGTATGTCATGACCATCGATTGAGATAGAGCCTGAAGTAACATCGTAGAGCCTTGGAATCAATGCACTAATCGTAGTTTTACCGGCACCTGATGGGCCAACGAGTGCGGTGAGGGTTCCAGGTTCTGCGATAAATGAGAGAGATTTAAGTACTTCGCCACTTTCCACGGTTTCAGGTTTTGCCGCAGATTCTAAAGAGGCAAGTGAAATCTCATTTGCTTTGGGATAGGCAAAACCTACATTGGCGAATTCAATTCGAGGATTCTTGGCGTGGTAGGCAATGGCACCCTCTCGATTTTCAACCATTGGCTGTAGATCCAGAACTTCAAAGACGCGTTCGAAGGAGACTAAAGAGGTCATTACATCAATTCTTATATTGGAGAGAGCGGTCAAAGGTCCATACAAACGCGCCAACAATGCAGTTATTGCAAGCAGCGTTCCTACTGTGACTCCCCCGTTAATCGCCAAATGACCGCCGATGCCATATGCAAAGGCTGTGGCAATTGCCGCCACGCTTGTGAGCGCGATAAAGAAGAGGCGATTGAGCATCGCCGATTTAATTCCAATGTCTGCAACTCTTCTTGCACGTGAACGAAAGAACTCTTCTTCGCGCTTTGGCTGACCATAGAGGGCTACCAACATCGCACCCGAAACATTAAAACGCTCAGTCATCGTGCTCGACATCTCAGCATTTACATTAAAGGATTCGCGCGTAAGGGCTTGGAGTTTACGTCCTACCCATTTAGTAGGAATAAGAAAGACCGGAAGTAGGGCAAGTGAAAAGATCGTAATTTGCCAAGACAGAATCATCATGGTGACACCAACTAGAACTAATGAAACAACATTGCTAACCACGCCTGAAAGTGTGGCGGTAAAGGCCTGCTGCGCGCCCATGACATCTGAGTTGATACGCGATATGAGGGCACCGGTCTGTGTTCGTGTGAAGAAGGCTATCGACTGTCGCTGCACGTGAGCAAAGACGAGCGAACGTAAATCATAAATTAGCCCCTCCCCGATACGAGAAGAAAAGTAGCGTCCCAGCAAGCTAACGCCAGCATCGGCGATAGCAAGAAATCCAACAATGACTGCCAACTTTGTAATGAGATCGCCGTTTTTAGGAATAACTCCATCATCGATCAGACGAAGCAAAAGTAGTGGCGTTGTAACAATGAGTCCGGCATCGACAACAACTGTGCCGAGAAAGATCAAGATAGCTTTTCTGTAAGGTTTTGCGAAAGTTAAGATTCGCTTAACAGTTCCTGGCTTTAACCTGACCTCTTTAACCGATTGGTCGGCCGTCATTGATCGATGAGTCATCCAAATAGCGTGGTTAGACATGGCTCTACCTTAAGCAGTTTGAGACTAAACCGTAAATCCTAAGGCGCGCAGTTGATCACGGCCATCATCAGAGATCTTGTCTGGGCCCCAAGGTGGCATCCAAACCCAGTTGATTTTCACATCACTCGTCATACCGGCCAAAGCCTGACGCGTTTGATCTTCAATTACATCTTGCAACGGGCAGGCAGCAGAGGTTAGCGTCATATTGAGAATTGCAATGTTGGCTTCATCAACCATGACATCATAAATCAAACCGAGATCAACAACATTGATTCCGAGTTCGGGGTCGACCACATCCTTCATCGCCTCAGTTACATCATCTACGCTTGTAGTCATTGCTCTCCCCTTGATCTATTTACTTACTCGGCCTGCGCTTGAATTGCTACATCTTTAAAAGCCATCCAACCAAGAAGTGCGCACTTTACACGACCTGGAAACTTTGAAACTCCGGCAAATGAAACTGCATCCTCTAATATTTCAGGATCCCCCGCCGAGGTGCCCTTACTAGCCATGAGCTGCGAGAAGGAATTAACGACAACACTAGCCTCTTCTAAACTCTTTCCAGTTAGTAAATCGCTCATCATTGAGACGCTCGCCTGCGAAATTGAACATCCCTGCCCATCCCATGTCAGCGAACTAATACGATCATTCTCCAAATTAATGTTTAGCGTGATTTCATCGCCACAGCTCGTATTGACATGATGAACTTGTGCATCAAATGTAGGGCTCAATCCCTTGTGTTGAGGGTGCTTATAGTGATCGAGAATAACCTCTTGATAGAGCGAATCTAACTCCACGTTAAAACCTTCCAAAATATTTCTGTGCTCCAATAACTCCATCGACTAAAGCATCGCAATCGCTTTCATCATTGTAGAGATAGAGAGAGGCGCGCGTAGTTGCAGGAACATCCATTCGCTTAGCAAGCGGCCAAGCGCAGTGTTGTCCGGTGCGAACGGCAATGCCTTGGCTATCTAAGAATTGACCTACATCGTGCGGATGAATATCTGCCATAGTGAAGGAGACGGCACTTCCACGATCGCGAGTATCAGAAGGTCCAACAATTCTTATCTCTTTAATGGATTTCAATCTCTCCAGCAGGTAGCCGGTGAGAGCGCGCTCATGCGCATGAACGTTATCCATGCCCAAATCTGTTAAGTATTCCAGGGCCGCACCAAGACCAACGGCTTGTGCCATATTGGGGACACCGGCTTCGAATTTTTGTGGAACCGGTGCCCACGTCGCCGTAGTCATCGTCACCATTTCAATCATTGAACCACCGAAGAGAAATGGTGGAAGTTCATTTAAGAGTTCAGAGCGTCCCCACAGAACACCAATTCCAGTGGGACCCAAGGCTTTATGTCCTGAGAAAACCAAGAAATCTATTCCGAGAGCTTCTACATCTATCTCCATATGTGGTGCCGATTGGCAGGCATCTAAAACTACAACGGCGCCAACTTCATGTGCCCTTGCGACTATTGCCTCTAGTGGATTAATAGTTCCAAGAACATTGGATTGATGCGTAAGCGCGACAATTTTAGTCTTGGCAGTAATCACATCTTTGATTGAGGTTAAATCTAAGCGACTATCGGGCGTTACAGTAAACCAAGATAACTCCGCCCCCGTTCGAGCGGCCAACTGTTGCCAGGGAACTAAATTCGAGTGATGCTCCATCTCTGTAACCACAATTCGGTCAGCAGAAGTTAAGGCAAAGCGATTGCCAATGGGGGCATTGCCCATTGCATATGCCAACAAGTTCAGGGATTCAGTGGCGCTCTTCGTGAAAACAATCTCACTTGCACCGCCTGGTGAACCCAGGAACTTTGCAACGATTTCACGTGCGCCTTCATAGGCATCAGTAGCCTCTTCTGCCAGTTGATGGGCTCCACGATGTGCAGCGGCGTTATGAAATCTATAAAAGTTACTTTCAGCTTCGATAACTGCGGTTGGTTTCTGGCTGGTGGCGCCACTATCCAAGTAAATAAGTTTTTTTCCGTCGCGAACAGTACGTTCAAAGATTGGAAAATCTTTGCGTATCTGTGCAGCGGAAAACGACATACTCTCTTACTTACTCACATAATCTGCGTAACCATTTGCCTCTAGCTTGTCAGCTAAATCTGGTCCACCCTCTTCAACAATGTGACCATTGGCAAAGACATGAACGAAATCCGGCTTGATGTATTTCAGGATACGCGTGTAGTGAGTGATCAGAAGTACGCCTAAGTTGTTACTCTCTTTAGCGCGGTTGACACCTTCAGAGACAATTCGAAGTGCATCAACGTCTAGTCCAGAATCGGTCTCATCCAAGATCGCAATTTTTGGCTTGAGAAGCTCGAGTTGCATGATCTCATGGCGCTTCTTCTCGCCACCAGAAAAACCTTCATTCACATTTCTCGATGCAAAAGCAGGATCCATATTGAGCGCCTCCATGGCCTCCTTTACTTCGCCAACCCACGTGCGTAGTTTCGGCGCTTCTCCACGAAGGGCGGCAGCTGCTGTGCGCAGAAAGTTGGAGACAGATACTCCGGGTACTTCAACTGGATACTGCATAGCTAAAAAGAGTCCAGCCTTTGCGCGTTCGTCAACGGTCATCGCTAGAACATCGGCGCCATCAAGGGTGACCGAACCACCAACGATTGTATATTTTGGGTGGCCTGCAATTGAATAGGCCAAAGTAGATTTACCTGAACCATTTGGACCCATGATGGCGTGAGTTTCACCTGACTTGATAGTCAGATCTACGCCTTTAAGAATATCTACCGCGCCATTTTCAGTATTGACGCTTACCTGTAAGTTACGAATCTCTAAAGTGCTCATAGTCTTCTCTTCTCTCTTAAATCTCTACCGTGACGGAATTTGCAACGATTGTTACTGGATATGTCTTGACTGCAATATTTGCTGGCAATGTAAGAGCTGCACCTGTGCGCAAATCAAACTCTGCGCCATGTAACCAACACTCAATTTTGTGATCGCTTACATCGCCTTCAGAGAGTGAGGCCTCTGAATGCGTACAGACGTCGTCAATAGCAAAGACCTCATCACCTATTCGGGTGACACAAATAGTTTTGTCGCCCTTTTCAAACTTGACCGGCTTGCCACTTGTAAGTTGATCGAACTGAAAATCCGCCACTTAAGCACCTGCTTTTTCTAGCTCAGCATCAATGCGATTCATTAATCTCTCTTGAATGAGCTCATCGCCGATCTCAGTGATAATCTCATTGAAGAAGCCGCGGACAACTAATCGTCGAGCATTCTCCAGAGTGATTCCACGCGACATTAAGTAGAACAGCTGCTCATCATCGAATCGCCCTGTAGTACTTGCATGTCCAGCACCAACGATTTCACCAGTTTCAATCTCTAAATTAGGGACTGAATCAGCACGGGCACCATCGCTTAAAAGTAAGTTGCGATTGAGCTCATATGTGTCCGTGCCCTCGGCAACCGCGCGGATCAACACATCGCCAATCCAGACTGTGTGTGCATCTCTTCCAGCAAGTGCGCCTTTGAAATTCACCCGAGATTTAGCGTTAGGAACGGCGTGATCTACATGCATACGGTGCTCAAAGAATTGACCAGCAGTTGCAAAGTAGACACCGAGCAGTTCAACTGAACCACCAGGGGCTATGAATTCGACCGTTGGAAGAATACGAACAACATCGCCGCCAACTGTGACAGTAATCGATTTATAGTGTGCATCCTTATCGATGACTGCGTGATGGCGAGCCGTGTAGACGCTCTTTGAATCAAATTCTTGAAGAGTAATGAACTTTAATGATGCTCCGGGTGCTAGAGAGATCTCTAAATCCTCGGCTAAGACGGTATCGCCAGTATTTTCAACTACGACCGTTGCTACGGCGCGAACGCCAAGTGAAATGCGAACTCGAGAGAGCTCGGCCGTGTCTAGTGCACCATTGCTGCGACCAAGAAATATTGGCTGCGATAGTTCGGTATTTGCAGCGATAGAAAGATGTGCGACGCCACCAGAGAGCCCACGAATTCGCTCAATGATTACATCATCACTGCTTGCAAGAGGTTCGAGGTTCTCGCGGATGAAAGTAACTCCTTGAGGAAGCGCGCCTTTGGCAACCAGTGAAGAACGCTCGCCAATGACGGCCTGGCCATCGTGCAAACCACGCAAGCGTTTGAGCGGCGTGAAACGCCAGGCCTCTTCTCTCCCAGTCGGTGTTAAATAGTTAGTTGTTAAAAGAGACATTAACCAACAGCGCCTTCCATTTGAAGTTCAATAAGGCGATTGAGCTCTAGCGCGTACTCCATTGGAAGTTCGCGTGCGATAGGTTCGATAAAGCCACGGACGATCATGGCCATCGCTTCATCCTCAGTTAATCCACGTGACATAAGATAAAAAAGCTGATCATCACTGATCTTAGAGACCGTAGCCTCGTGACCCATCGAGACGTCATCTTCACGAATATCAACATAAGGATAGGTATCAGATCGAGAAATTGTGTCGACAAGAAGTGCATCGCACTTCACTGTGCTCTTTGAGTGATGCGCGCCCTCTTGAACCTGTACGAGTCCACGATATGAAGTGCGGCCACCATTACGGGCAACTGATTTAGAGATTACAGAAGATGAGGTGTAAGGCGCGGCGTGAACCATTTTTGCACCTGAGTCTTGATGTTGACCCTCCCCCGCGAAAGCAAGGGATAACGTCTCGCCCTTTGCATGTGGACCCATTAAAAAGATTGCTGGGTACTTCATTGTCACCTTTGAGCCGATGTTTCCATCAACCCACTCCATGGTTGCACCTTCAGCACATGTAGCGCGCTTGGTAACCAAGTTATAAACATTGTTAGACCAATTTTGAATCGTTGTGTAACGCACGCGTGCGCCCTTTTTAACAATGATTTCAACGACTGCAGAGTGAAGCGAATCCGACTTATAAATCGGAGCAGTGCAACCCTCAACGTAGTGAATATATGAATCCTCATCAGCGATAATCAGTGTTCGCTCGAATTGCCCCATATTCTCCGTATTAATTCGGAAGTATGCCTGCAATGGAATCTCCACATGTACGCCCTTGGGTACATAGATAAATGAACCGCCAGACCATACGGATGTGTTGAGCGCTGCAAACTTGTTATCACCCACGGGAATGACCGTTGCGAAATACTCTTTAAATAGTTCAGGGTGCTCTTTGAGGGCGGTGTCAGTATCTAGAAATATGACGCCCTGCGCCGCTAGATCTTCGCGAATTGAATGGTAGACAACCTCTGATTCATACTGTGCGGCAACGCCGGAAACTAAACGCTGCTTTTCTGCCTCAGGGATACCAAGACGATCGTAGGTATTTTTAATCTCCTCTGGAAGATCATCCCAAGTTGCCGCCTGCTTTTCAGTGGAGCGCACGAAGTACTTGATTGTGTCAAAGAAAATACCGGATAGATCTGAACCCCACGTTGGCATAGGTTTCTTTTCAAAGAGAGCTAGACCCTTTAAGCGTAAGTCCAGCATCCACTGTGGCTCGGACTTTTTCTCTGAGATGTCTCGAACGACATCTTCGTTAATACCGCGACGTGCATTAGTACCGACTTCACTCTTGTCCGACCAGCCGTATTCATAATTGCCGAGGCCTTCGAGTTCTGGATGCGCGATTGTCATGCACGTACCTTTCCATTGTTGGAGCTAGTTTGTGGTGTTGGAATAAAAGTTGTACAAACGCCATCGCCATGTGCGATTGTCGCTAGACGTTGAACATGTGTTCCTAATAAACGTGAGAGCGCTTCTGTTTCAGCCTCGCATAGCTGCGGGAACTCAGAGGCGACATGTGCGATCGGGCAGTGATGCTGACATAACTCTTCGCCTAGTGGGCGTGATTCAACACTGGCGGCATAGCCTTGCTGCGTTAAAAATTCGGCCAATGCAACGCTTTTCTTGGCTTTCTTGGAGATCGCAATAGCGGCTTGACGTTCGATATCTTCGGCGCGATTATTTGCGAAAGCATTTACTAAATGATCACCCAACTGCGCCGACATAAATTTAAGAGCCGAGACGGCTAAATCATCGTATGAGTGTTCGAATTTCTGGCGCCCTGAGTCCGACATAAGAAATACTTTTGATGGTCGGCCTCTACCTCTGGTTAAGGCGGCGTGTGGTTCGCGGGCCTCAAGAACTCCATCTGCGACAAGTAAATCTAAGTGGCGACGGATACCGGCCGGTGTAAGCCCCAAACGGGAGGCGAGGGTGGCGGCACTTGATGGCCCATTTTCAAGGATTGAGCGGGCCACGAGGTCGCGGGTGCGCGGATCCTCGCTCTTCATAGCTCTTGGCTGCCCGTTGATTTTCACAACAGTATTGTGTCGTAATTCGACACAATTGGCCACTTCAACGCCAAGGCCACGCTGGGCAATAGGGTATGGCCATGAGCAAATCCCGCACGCTAGCTAGGCGGATTCTCTCCCCGGCAACTGCCATCCTCCTCTTTCTCCAGGCCGCCCTTGTAGTTACAGGTGGCGCGGTCCGACTGACGGGTTCGGGCCTGGGCTGTCCCACATGGCCAGAGTGCACGCCAGGCTCTTACACCCCTGTGGCGGGCCAGGTCGAGGGTCAGCTTCACGCATGGATTGAGTTTGGAAATAGATTACTAACTTTCGTACTTGTTTTAGCAGCTCTAGTAACTCTCATTGCAGTTCTGCGAAGTGGGAGAAAGGATCTGCGCATTCTCGCCGTAGGACAGTTCTTGGGCATATTTGGGCAGGGAGTTTTGGGTGGGATTACTGTACTAACCAACTTGAACCCCATCTCAGTTGCAAGCCACTACCTACTGTCAACGATTCTTATCGCAGCTGCTACATCTTTATTCACAAGGCGACACAGACCTGCAGTTAAAAAAAGCTCCCCCTTGCAACCCGATGTTTTTTCTCGTATTCATATAACTCTCTCTGCACTCGTAATAATCCTAGGAACAATTGTCACAGGTGCTGGTCCACATGCCGGTGATATCGATGCGCCAAGATTACATATTCGTATTCAAAGCGCTGCGCTACTGCATGGAGTTGCAGTAGCAATACTGATTGCAATTACTCTCGCTTTCTTTTTAGCAATGCAGACAAGTGAACAGACTCGGAAACTACTTGCAATCTTTGCGCTACTTACGATTTCTCAAGGTGCCATCGGATGGATTCAATATATTCAAGGTGTTCCTGAACTTCTCGTTGCATCACACTTGGCTGGTGCAACATTGGTATGGATTGCGGCATGGAAAGTCTGGCTATCAGTACAACGAGAAGAAATGGAAATAAGTAAATGAACTCAGTTGTAGGCTGGACCGAAATCGATGATCGTGCAATTGCATACGCTCGTGCACTAGCGGCCGATGCCGTTCAAAAGGTTGGCAATGGCCACCCAGGTACAGCAATGTCGCTAGCACCAGTTGCCTATTTACTATTTCAACGCCATTTAGTTCATGACCCATCCGACCCGCAGTGGCTTGGACGCGACCGTTTTATTCTCTCGTGTGGACATTCATCACTTACCTTGTACACGCAACTTTTCTACAGTGGCTATGGCCTTGAGATGAATGATTTACAGAGCTTCAGAACCTGGGGTTCGCTAACGCCAGGACACCCAGAGTATGGACACACTGCCGGAGTTGAAATGACAACAGGTCCTCTTGGTCAGGGTGTTGCAACGGCGGTAGGAATGGCAATGGCGGCACGGTATGAGCGTGGATTACTGGATCCAGCTGCCGCTACATCAATCTTTGATCACAACATCTGGGTTATTTGTTCTGATGGTGATTTGCAGGAAGGAGTCAGCGCTGAGGCCTCTTCACTTGCCGGAACTCAAGAGCTCGGCAATCTCAATATTATTTATGACGACAATCGAATTTCCATTGAAGGCGATACACATAACGCATTCACTGAAGATGTCTCACTGCGCTACCAGGCCTACGGCTGGCAGGTTATCGATGTTGCCGCTGCCGCCGATGGAAATGTAGATATCGCGGCACTGGATTCAGCGATGCTTGAAGCGAAAGCGCAGACTAGCAAGCCCACTCTTATCCGCTTAAAGACAGTGATTGCATGGCCTGCGCCAAATCTTCGCGGTACTGGTAAGTCCCACGGTTCCGCCCTTGGGGATGAGGAAATCGCTGCAACTAAAACTCTCTTAGGTCTAAACCCAGATGAGAAATTTGCCATGCCAGATGAAGTTCTTGCTCACGTTCGTCAAGTCAAAGCACGCGGAGCCGCAGTTCGCTCTGCCTGGAATTTAGAGTTTTCCAAGTGGAGCGATGCTCATGCAGAACAAGCCGCACTTTTGCAACGCCTACGCACTCGAACACTTCCTGCAAATTGGGATTCAGAAATCCCTGTTTTCGCACCAGGGAAAGATATTGCCACACGTGCAGCATCAGGAGATGTGATAAATGCGATTGCGAAAACTCTTCCTGAAGTTTGGGGGGGTTCGGCGGATTTAGCAGGATCTAATAACACAAGCATTGAAGGCGGTGGATCATTTCTTCCACTTACTAGCGCGATCAAGGGCGCTCATCCGTATGGTCGGATCATTCACTTTGGAATTCGTGAACATGCAATGGGGTCGATCCTTAACGGAATCGCACTACATGGTTTAACGCGATCCTTCGGTGGAACTTTTGCAGTCTTTAGCGACTACATGCGTCCTGCAGTTCGATTAGCCGCGCTCATGAACATTGCATCGACCTTCGTTTGGACACATGACTCAATTGGTGTTGGTGAAGATGGTCCAACACACCAACCAATCGAACACTTTGCTGCGCTGCGAGCAATTCCTGGCTTAGATGTCATTAGACCTGGCGATGCTAATGAAGTCGCCGAGGCATGGAAGCAGATCATTATTCGAAACCGCGCAGCTGGAATCCTTCTCTCCCGCCAAAACCTACCTGTTTTTGATCGCACAATTTGTGCGCCTGCCGCCGGTACGGCACAGGGTGCTTATGTCCTCAAGGATTGTGAAAACCCGGTTGCGATTTTGATTGCAACTGGATCCGAAGTTTCTTTGGCCTTAGATGTGCAAAGCGCTCTTGCTGCCGAGTCGATCAATGTTCGAGTTGTGAGCGCTCCATGCCTTGAGTGGTTTGCCGAACAAGATAATGCTTACAAGCAATCGGTTCTTCCTGCATCAATAAAGTTAAAGGTGAGCATTGAGGTTGGAATCGCGCAGGGTTGGCGTGAATTAATCGGTGACTCTGGCATATCGATCTCTCTTGAGCACTACGGTGCCTCGGCCGATGCTAAGCGTCTATTTAATGAGTTTGGTTTCAGCGTCGATAACGTTGTCAATCGCGTTAAGGCAGCGTTGAAATGAGCGTTAACGACGTAGCTAAGGGCGGAACCTCAATCTGGCTCGATGATTTATCACGGGCAAAGATAACTGGGACCGATCCCCACTCACTCCCCTCTCGTATCGCCCACTCTGGCGTTGTTGGAGTAACGACAAATCCAAGTATCTTTGCAGCAGCTATTGCCGGTGCCGATGAATACGCCAGCGATATAGCTTTATTAAAGAGTGTCAGCGTTGATGACTGCGTAAAGAAGTTAACTACCGATGATGTGCGAAATGCCTGCGACCTCTTTCGCGATATCTACTCCTCCAGTAAAGGTGTTGATGGGCGCGTGAGTATTGAGGTTGATCCACGTTTGGCCAGCGATAGCGCCGCCACGATTGCCGCGGGTAAAGAGTTATGGGAGATTATCGATCGCCCAAACTTGATGATAAAAGTTCCAGCCACTCTCGAAGGCCTTCCAGCTGTTACCGCCCTCATTGCAGCTGGAATTAGCGTCAATGTCACTCTGATTTTCTCAGTCAAGCGTTATGGCGCAGTTATCGATGCATACATCGCCGGTATAGAGGCGGCGACTAATCCCTCTCACGTTCATTCAGTAGCCTCATTTTTTGTCAGCCGCATTGATTCTGCCGTTGACGCATTGCTCAAGAAAGACGGTAGCCCCGAAGCCTTGGAGCTACTAGGCAAAGCAGCTATAGCCAATGCCCACCTCGCCTACCAACTATTTGAAGAGAAATTTGCATCCCCGCGCTGGTTGACCCAAGTTGAACGCGGAGCACACGTGCAACGTCCACTCTGGGCATCTACTGGAGTAAAAGACCCGACCTACGATGACACGCGCTATGTCGTTGAATTAATTGCGCCGCACACCGTCAACACAATGCCACAGGGCACACTAGATGCAGTCATTGACCATGGAGTCGTTCGCGGTGACACTATTACTCACAATTACGCAGCAGCTGTTGAGGTATTCAAATCACTCTCGGCCTTAAATATTTCGCTCAATGCCGTCACCACCGAGTTGGAAATCGATGGAGTAAAGAAGTTCGCCCAAGCTTGGGGAGAGTTACTGGCTAATGTAGAGGTCGCCCAGAAACAATGAGTAAACTAAGTGGCAACTCAATCTCTACAATCGATCGAACAGATGCTAGATATCTCGCCCTTCTCACAGCCCACGAACGTTTAGCCCGCAAAGATGCGACCCTGTGGGGTCCTGAGGCGGCAACTGAGGCGGCAGTTCGCCTAAATTGGATCGACCTACCTGAAGCTTCACGTGAATTACTGCCTGCATTAGATGCTCTCTCGGCAAAACATCGTGATAAGTCCCAGATAGTTTTATGTGGCATGGGCGGCTCATCTCTCGGGCCAGAGGTAATAGCGCGCACTTATAATCGCGAACTCTTCATTCTTGACTCCACCGACCCGCAATACATTTCCCACATTGCACATAGTGATGCAGCAAAAATGTTGGTCGTGGTTAGTTCTAAATCTGGATCAACGATTGAAACCGCCTCGCAACGCGCCTTCTTTCAAAAACTATTTATAGATGCCCACCTCGCCCCTCAGGATCATATTGTTATTGTTACCGATCCCGGCTCGCCTTTAGATATCGCCGCCAGAGCCGATGGCTACAGCGTAATTAATGCCGACCCACATGTCGGTGGACGCTTTAGCGTCTTGAGTGCCTTTGGTTTGGTACCGAGCGCTCTGATCGGTGTTGATGTCTCCGTCTTACTCGATAACGCGAGTGAGACAAAAGCCGCCTTTTTAATGGATCCAACAATCGTGGTTGATATGGCTTACACAATTGCCTACAAGGCCGATCAATACATGACTTTCTGCGATGGCGATTCAGGTATGCCAGGTTTGAGTGATTGGATCGAACAGTTAGTCGCTGAATCGACTGGCAAAAATCAAGTCGGTCGCCTACCGATTGTCATTGAAAGAGATAGTAACGACAATGTTTTTTCTGTTGCCTACTCCGGCGATGCTGATCTAGTTATTGCAAGTGATCTAGCATCGCAGTTTATTATTTGGGAGTGGGTCACGGCCCTTGTTGGAGTTGCTCTTGGAATAGATCCATTTAATCAACCCAATGTGACTGAAGCTAAAGAGGCTACCTCTACCCTTTTGAAAGCATGGGATGGAGTTCTACCTAAACTCACACCTGATGCAACTGATGGTGCGATAGAGATTTTTGGTAGCGGAGATTCATTAGTCTCGGTGATTACAAACTTTATTAGTGAAATCCCGAAAGATGGATACGTTGCCGTGATGGCATATCTTGATCGAATCTCGGATTCAAAGATCGTTCAACTTCGTGAACTACTCTCAGAAAAATCTCATCGCCCTGTGACCTTTGGTTGGGGTCCACGTTTTCTGCACTCCACTGGACAGTTTCATAAGGGCGGACAGCAAAACGGTGCCTTCCTGCAAATTACAGGCGATGTAGTTCAAGATTTTGAAATCCCAGGCCAATCCTTTGGATTTAAAACTCTCATCATGGCGCAGGCTCTCGGTGATGCTGCAGCCCTTGAGAAAAGAAAATACCCACTTCTGCGATTGAACTTAACCAATCGAAGTGTGGGTATTGACGAACTTCTTAAAGCTTTAAAATCCCTTTAATCATCACCGCGCATCTTACGTAGCGCCTCTTCGAGTAGTCGTTCGCCCTCTGCATCGGTGCGACGCTCTTTTACGTAAGCAAGGTGAGTTTTATATGGCTCGTTCTTTGCTGGGTTAGGCGGATTGTTGCGATCGCGTCCTGCTGGATAGCCGCACTTAGGGCAGTCCCACTCCGCTGGAATTACAACGGTCTCTTCAACGGCAAATGATGGACGAACTTCATGGCCATTGGCACAGAAATACGAGACATAGGCACGAGCGATTGAGTCGCCGCGCTCTGCCTCGCCCATTGGTCCGGCGCCGACTCGGCTACCGCGAATTGCACTTGCCATGTATTACTCCCTAAAAGAATTAAATGAGATTAGAAATTACTTAAGAACAAGACTCAGTGCGACAACAAATGCAAACCAAAGTCCACCAACAACGATTGTGATGCGATCTAGGTTGCGCTCTACAACAGATGATCCGCCGTAGTTTGATGAGACACCGCCACCGAATAGATCAGAGAGTCCGCTTCCCTTGCCCTTGTGTAATAGGACGAGAAGAATCATCAAAACGCTGGTAATGACGAGCAAGATTGAGAGAGCTAGTTTCACGGTTCGTAAACTCCTTGTTTCGTAGAGGGTAAGGATACCTTTAAATAGGCCGGGGCTATTACTTAGCCTTGCGCGTAAAACTTCACAATCTTGGCCAACTCTTCAGGATCTAGGCTCGCTCCGCCGATTAGGGCACCGTCTACATCGGGCTTGGCCATTATTTCAGCCACATTTGATGATTTCACAGAGCCTCCATAAAGGATTCGCATGGCGGCAGCGATTTCAGGTGAGCCAATATTTTCGACCTCTTCACGAATAGCAGCACATACCTCTTGGGCATCTTCAGGCGTTGCAACTTTGCCAGTTCCGATCGCCCAGACTGGTTCATAGGCGATAACAATCTTTTTAAGTTCGGGCTTGGTTAATCCCTCTAACCCTCCGCGAATCTGTCGAATGACATGGCTTACATGCGCACCTGATTCGCGCACTGATAGCTCTTCGCCCACGCAGAAAATCGGAATCATCTCGTGTGCAAGCGCGGCCTTAACTTTGCGGTTAACTAGTGCATCACTTTCTCCGTGAATTGCGCGGCGCTCAGAGTGGCCAACTAAGACATATGTGCAGCCAAGCTTGTGAAGCATTGAACCCGAGATATCACCTGTAAATGCCCCGCTTGCCTCAGGTGAGAGATCCTGTGCTCCATATGTTAAACGCAAGCGATCGCCATCAATGAGAGTTTGGATCGATCTAATATCGGTAAAAGGAGGAATGATCGCTACATCTACTGCATCGAAATCTTTGTCATCGAGTGAGTAAACCAGTTTCTGTGCAACGGCGATCGCCTCAAGGTGATTCAAGTTCATCTTCCAGTTGCCAGCCATTAGCGGTTTACGCATTGCCATACCCCTTATATTCCTAAAGCCACTAGGCCAGGAAGTTCCTTGCCCTCTAAGTACTCCAGTGATGCTCCACCACCAGTTGAAATATAACCGAAATCGCTGTCCGCAAAACCGAGCGCTCTTACAGCTGCAGCAGAGTCGCCGCCGCCAACAACTGAAGTACCAGAGACCTTCGTCAGCGCCGCGGCAACTACTTTGGTTCCAGCGGCGAAGTTAGGAAACTCAAAGACACCCATCGGTCCATTCCAAAATACTGTTACACATTTTTCAATCTCGACTGCAAAGGCGGCGGCAGAAACAGGTCCGATATCGAGCCCCATTTGATCGGCTGGAATCGCATCGGCTGAAACTACAGTTGGCTCGGCATCGGCGTTAAAGCTTGGCGCCACAACGATATCTGTAGGTAGAACTAGTTTTACGCCTTTTTCCGCTGCGCTTTGAATTAATCCTTTTACCGTATCAATCATCTCTGTCTCAACTAATGAGCTACCAATCTCTTTGCCTTGGGCTGCAAGAAAGGTAA
Source organism: Candidatus Planktophila sp. (assembly GCA_964203745.1). Taxonomy (GTDB): domain Bacteria; phylum Actinomycetota; class Actinomycetes; order Nanopelagicales; family Nanopelagicaceae; genus Planktophila. The sequence continues at coordinate 91,183 of CAXNOC010000001.1, read as the reverse complement.
AGACCATTCCCCCGCCGACGGCCAAGACATCGACCTTGCCAAGCAGGTTTTCAATTACTGCAAGTTTGTCCGAAACTTTCGCTCCACCTAATACAACGCCAAAGGGACGGGCAGGATTCTGCGTTAATTTCTTTAGAACTTCAACTTCGGCGGCAACTAGAAGACCAGCTGCATGCGACATCAATTTAGGTAAATCAAAAACAGATGCATGCTTGCGATGTACTGCACCGAAACCATCACCGACGTAAACATCGGCCAAGTCAGCTAGTTGCTTAGCAAAAGCTAAACGCTCGGCCTCGTCCTTACTTGTTTCAGCTGCGTCAAAGCGAATATTTTCAAGCAAGAGAATTTGTCCCGGCATGAGAGCCTTTGCGCTTTGCGCAATCGACTCCCCCGTGAGTTCACCGGTAAAGATAATCTCTTGTCCTAGTAATTCACCAAGGCTCTTAGCCACTGGTGCAAGTGAAAACTCGGCAGCTGGAACGCCTTTTGGTCGACCTAAGTGAGCGGCAATAACTAGCGAGGCACCGTTTTTTAACAAAAGTTGAATAGTTGGAAGCGAGGCTTTGATTCGACCATCATCTTTAATGATGCCATCTTTTAATGGCACATTGAGATCACAACGAAGAAATACTCGCTTCCCAGCTACATCAAAATCTGCAAGTGTTGGCATTAAAGCGTCTTGCCAACATAACTGATCAAGTCGACGAGGCGGTTTGAGTAGCCCCACTCGTTGTCATACCAGCCGACAACCTTTACCTGATTGCCAATTACCTTTGTAAGACCTGAATCGAAGATACATGAGGATGGATCTGTGACGATATCTGATGAGACGATTGGATCTTCGGTGTATGTCAGGTATCCCTTAAGTGGACCATCTGCAGCTGCCTTCATCGCAGCGTTAATCTCTGCAGCCGTTGCCTCTTTAGCAAGTTCAACGGTTAAATCTGTTGCAGAGCCCGTAGGAACTGGAACGCGCATGGCATAACCATCTAGCTTGCCTTTGAGCTCTGGAAGAACAAGTGCGATTGCTTTGGCGGCACCCGTTGATGTTGGAATCATGTTGATTGCTGCGGCACGACCGCGACGTAGATCCTTGTGCGGGAAGTCGAGAATTGGCTGGTCATTTGTGTAGGCGTGAATTGTTGTCATTAAGCCCTTAACAATTCCCCAATTGTCGTTTAGAACCTTTGCCATTGGAGCTAGGCAGTTTGTCGTACATGATGCATTTGAAATAATGTGGTGGTTAGCTGGATCGTATTTTTCATGGTTAACACCCATAACGATCGTGATGTCCTCATCGCTAGCTGGTGCTGAGATGATTACCTTCTTGGCACCTGCTGTGATGTGCTTCTGAGCATCGGCAGCCTTTGTGAAAATTCCTGTTGATTCAATAACAACATCTGCCTTAACTGAGCCCCAAGGAAGGTTTTCTGGATCGCGCTCTGAGAAAACTTTGATGGTCTTTCCAGCAACGGTTATTGAATCATCTGTGTAGGTAACTTCAAGACCTAGGCGGCCCAAGATTGAGTCGTACTTTAAAAGGTGGGCAAGAGTCTCATTAGGAGTGAGGTCGTTGATTCCGACGATGTTGATATTTGGGTTTGTAAGGCTGGCACGGAAGAAGTTGCGACCGATGCGCCCAAAGCCATTGATTCCGACATTAATCATGAAATGTGTCCTTGCTACTCAGTGGGGGCTTTCAATTAGAAAAGCCCAACAGATGGTGGTTTGTATTGCTGCCACAACGTTGGGACCTTGGGTGAATCCTATCAGTGGCAATAGAGCTCACTCCTGCTTGGAAAGAGTGTTTAATTCAACAAATCAGGTGAAAGTCCGCTTTCGGTGTCGGGAATTCCAAGTTCGCTGGCACGTTTATCGGCCATTGCAAGCAATCTGCGGATGCGGCCTGCAATTGCATCCTTTGTCATGGGTGGCACGGCTAGCGAGCCGAGCTCTTCCAAGGATGCCTGCCCGTGATTGATGCGCAGCTCCCCTGCCTCTTTTAAGTGATCGGGAATCGTGGCTCCAAGGATCTCCATCGCTCGCGCAACGCGAGCAGATGCGGCAACGGCTGCGCGGGCAGAGCGACGAAGATTTGCATCATCGAAGTTAGCAAGGCGATTGGCGGTTGCTCGGACTTCGCGGCGCATGCGTCGCTCTTCCCATGCAAGAACGGATTCATGAGCACCTAAGCGCGTTAGTAGAACACCGATTGCATCGCCATCTCGAATCACAACGCGATCAACGCCACGGACTTCGCGCGCCTTTGCAACGATTCCCATGCGACGTGCTGCACCTACGAGTGCAAGGGCCGCCTCTGGTCCAGGACAGGTAATCTCTAAAGATGATGAACGCCCTGGTTCAGTCAATGAGCCATGAGCAATAAATGCACCGCGCCATGCCGCTTCAGAGTCACAGATAGCAGCTGAGACAACTTGAGGGGGCAGCCCTCGAACGGGGCGACCATGTGAATCAACAAGTCCAGTTTGGCGGGCAAGTGAATCACCGGCTTCAATAACTCGAACAACATAACGCGAACCTTTTCGTAGACCACTCGATGATAGAACGGCTAAATCTGAGTCATGTCCATAAATGTCGGCGATATCTTTTCTTAAACGCCTTGCACTCTGAGAAGTATCGAGCTCTACCTCTATCAAGATTTTGCCCGCGGCGATATGTAAGCCGCCTGCAAATCGAAGGAGAGATGAAACCTCGGCCTTGCGGCAACATGGTTTTGTAATGCTGATTCGACTGAGTTCGTCTTTAACCGATGCTGTCATTGCCATGGGCTTATCCAACCAAACTTTGGCGCATAATGTGGCCCAAATGAAGGGCTAATTGTGTGACATCGTGATGGATACTGCCTGGCGCTTTGCGGATATCTACGGCAACTACCTGACCACCGAGCTTTCGAGCCATGTGCGCCAAAGCTTTTTCATTGCGAACCACAGATTTATCGACTAAAAAGTAGTCGATTGAAAGATCAGGTGCGTACTCGGCGAAGAGTTCTAGGTGTTCTTCTGGGGTAGAGCCTGCAAACTCTTCACCTGCGCTATTTGAATGGGCGTCGAGATTAAGAATCAAAATCTTCTTTGCCTTAGTTCTTGTGAGGGCATCTAACTGCATCGGAACCAATAGATGCGGCATCACGCTTGAAAACCAGGATCCAGGACCCATCGTGATCCAGTCGGCAACTCGAATCGCCGTTAAAGCCTCCATGCGTGCCGGTGGATTTTGCGGAATTACCCGCAGAGACTCTATTCGCCCTTTGGCTGTTGCAACCTCTTTCTGTCCACGAACGACGATTCGCCCAGTCGATGTATTGAAAGTTCCTTCAATATCTAGTGGAACGGCGGCCATGGGTAGCACGCGTCCGATGACTTTTAACAATGAACCAACGCGATCTAGTCCTATAACTGGATCTTCGACATCACTCCATAGTGATGCCAGTAATAAATTTCCCATTGCATGTCCATCTAGCGGGCCATCACTTACAAAGCGATGTTGCATGATGTCGGCCCATGTTCGACCCCACTCATCATCGGCACAAAGCGCCGCCAATGCCATGCGCAAATCTCCAGGCGGAAATATCGAAAACTCTTCTCGCAACCGACCGCTTGATCCTCCATTATCGGCCACGGTCACTATGGCCGTGATCTCAGAGGTGATTTCGCGCAGCGATGACAATGTTGCAGCTAGTCCGTGACCGCCACCTAAGGCAACAACTTTGTTCACAGCTATTCGCGCCCCACATCACGGTGCGTTGGGTAAGCCGATATTCCATTGTCAATTGCGTTGAGTTGTTTAGCTATCTCTTGAGTTACTGCAACACTTCGGTGTCGTCCACCTGTGCAACCTACGGCGATGGTTAAGTATTTTTTACCCTCTTGCATGTAACCAGGTACCATCGATGCAACCAAATCTACATAGGATTTAACGAATTCCTTAACCCCGCCGTTGCTCAAGACTTTATCACTCACTTGTTGCGTTAGTCCTGTTAGCGGTCGAAGCTCGGGAATCCAATGCGGGTTTGGGATAAAACGGCAATCTAGAACTAAATCAGAGTCAACGGGGATTCCATATTTGTAACCAAAGGATAAAACATTAATGCGGATACCTTGAACTTTTCCGCCTCCAAAAATCTCTCCAATTCTTTTTTCCAATTGGTGCACATTTAGATTTGTCGTATCGATAGCAATGTCGCACTGCGAACGAACCTCATCTAACTTTTCGCGTTCACGGGCGATTCCATCAACTATGCGATCCGTGCCCTGCAATGGATGAGGTCTACGAGTGGATTCAAAACGCTGAACAAGCATTTGATCTGTAGCATCGAGAAAAACTAAGCGATATGCAGACCCACTCTTCTTCAACTCATCAAGGGCTGCCACGAGTTCATCAAAAAAATGTCCCCCACGTACATCCACGACAACTGCATACTCTTTACCTTCTGGTCCTGTGCCTTTTCTAACTAACTGTGGCAAAAGCGAGGGCGGCAAGTTATCAACGACATACCAACCCAAATCCTCCAGGGCATGGGCTGCTGTAGAACGGCCAGCGCCAGACATGCCCGTTAAAATCAATATCTCGCTACTACTCATGGTCTTATCCTCTTATACCTGTCAAGAACCTACTAATCACGCGTGATTTCACCGGTTTGGACATTTATCTTTTCACTTCCCATTGTTTCAAGGTGCGTACTTATTAACTCTGCAATCTTTGAACCAATACCTGGTGTAGCAGCGATCTCTTCTCGAGTCGCCTTGCGAATTGCAGCGACTGAGCCAAAGCGCTTCAGCAATGCCGTACGACGGGATTGACCCAGTCGTGGGATTTCATCAAGAATCGATTCCAACATGACTTTTGAACGGCGTGAGCGATGAAATGTTATGGCAAAACGATGCGCCTCATCGCGAATACGTTGCAGTAAATAGAGACCCTCACTAGATCTAGGCAGAATTAATGGATCGGGTGAGCCGGGAAGCCAGACCTCCTCTAGCCGCTTAGCCAATCCGCACAAGGCAATATCTGTAATTCCTAGTTCACTGAGTGCGCGGGCCGCGGCGTTAACCTGTGGTGCACCGCCATCGACAATGATGAGTTGGGGCGGATATGAAAACTTACTCATCTTTCCTCCCAGCTCTGCCACCTCAGCCGTATCTACCGCTCGATCATCTATGAGACGCTTTAATCTGCGCGTGATCACTTGATGCATCGCCCGCGTATCATCGAAACCCTCGTCGGTATTAATGATGAATCTGCGATACTCGCTTTTCTTCGCCAAGCCATCTTCAAAAACAACCATCGATGCGACTACAGAAGTCCCTGAAATATTTGAGATATCGAAACATTCAATTCGAAGCGGAGTTTTTGCAAGATCCAGAGCCTGCTCTATCTCTATCAACGCTTTACCACTGACTGCCGCATCGGTCGAGCGCTTGCTTAAAAACTGGATTAGTGAATATTGAGCGTTACGTTTAACTGTTGCTAAGAGCTCAACTTTTTCTCCGCGCTGTGGAACTTTGATATCGACCTTAGTCGAACCGATTCCACCAAGCCACTGCTCTAACTGTTCCTTATCGGCTGGGTCTGCGTTGATATAAATATTGCGGGGAACCGGGATTGCTCCAGTTCCATAGATTGAGTACAACAGTGCGGTTATTTCATCTTGACCTTCAAGAGCCATCTCTTGATCTACTATCCATGACCTGGAACCCTTCACCGATCCGCGTTGCATTGAAAAGATAGAGCCTGCGGCATGGAATCCATCATGATAGATAGAGATGAAATCGCCATCTAGATCATCGGAGAAGTTACCTTCAGTTGATTTTTGCGCCTTCTCAAAAGATTCGATCTGATCTCTAAGGCGTGCCGCTCTTTCAAACTCCTCATTGGCTGCCGCTGTACTCATCTCCTCATGCAACTTGGGCAAAATATTTTCCATCCCGGATTCCATGAACTCATTGAGTCGTTCAGCTAATTTCTTGTGATCCTCTTTTGAGATCCAGTCAACACAGGGTGCAGCACATTTACCAATGTCGCCCAGCAGGCACTGCCTTTTGCTTCGTTGTGCGCGTGTGAAGTTTGACGACGAACATGATCTAACCGGAAAAACTTTGAGTAGGACTTCGAATGTGTTTCGAAGCGCCCACGCATTTGTATACGGCCCAAAGTACTTCAACCCAGGTCGCTTGTCTCTACGGGTAATGAAAATCATTGGATATTCATCATTGAGCGACAAGGCCAAATAAGGATAAGACTTATCATCTTTGAATTGAACGTTGTACTTGGGTTGATACTGTTTGATCCAACTAAACTCCAACGCCAACGCCTCTAGCTCAGTACTAACTATTGTCCAATCAACACGAACCGCTTCATGAACCATGCGATGCGTCTTGGTAGCCAAATTTGCCTGGAAGTAATTACTGAGACGATTCTTTAGATTCTTTGCTTTGCCAACGTAAATCACCTTGTCCAGTTTGTTATAGAAGCGGTACACACCAGGGTGTTCAGGAATGTTGGTTGGCCGATAACTTTGAGGATCTGCCATCGACTTATTTCTTGACTGCTACTTTTCGGTTTGTAGCAAGCATCGGTGCTAAATATTGACCCGTATAACTCGCTTTCACCTTTGCCACATCTTCTGGTGTTCCTTCGGCAACTACTAATCCCCCACGGAATCCACCCTCTGGCCCCATATCGATGACCCAGTCGGAGCATTTAATAACATCTAAGTTATGTTCGATCACGACAACGGTATTGCCAGTATCGACCAGACGGTTAAGCACGATGAGTAGTTTGCTCACATCCTCAAAGTGAAGTCCTGTCGTTGGCTCATCCAAAACATAAATTGTTCGCCCAGTTGAGCGGCGCTGGAGTTCGGTTGCAAGTTTTACTCGCTGTGCCTCACCCCCTGAAAGTGTTGGTGCAGACTGACCTAAACGCACATATCCAAGACCAACATCGTTGAGGGTTTTTAAAAAGCGAGCAATAGTTGGAACGGATTCAAAGAATGCATTCGCTTCTTCAATCGGCATATTTAACACATCGGCGATTGTCTTGCCCTTGTAATGCACCTCTAGCGTCTCGCGGTTATATCGGGCGCCATGGCAGACCTCGCACGGCACATAGACATCGGGCAGGAAGTTCATTTCGATGGTGATCGTTCCATCGCCCGAACAGTTCTCACAACGGCCGCCTTTGACGTTGAATGAAAAACGTCCCTGCTGATAGCCGCGAATCTTCGCCTCAGTTGTTTCAGAAAAGAGGGCGCGAACTTTGTCGAACAGGCCGGTATACGTCGCAGGGTTAGATCTTGGGGTACGACCAATTGGCGACTGATCAACGTGGACAACTTTATCGAGAAGCTCTACGCCAGTAACGCTGCGGTGTCGGCCTGGAACCAGGCGCGCACCATTGAGCTTGTTGGCAAGAGTTGTGTACAAAATATCGTTAACGAGTGTTGATTTTCCCGAGCCGCTAACACCCGTGACTGAGACAAATACGCCGAGTGGAATTTCGACATCGATGTTCTGCAAGTTATTCTCTTTTGCACCCTTTACGGTCAACATACGCTTGGTATCAATTGGGCGGCGAACATCTGGAATTGCAATTGATTTACGCCCAGAGAGGTATGCGCCAGTAATCGACTCCTTCGATGCAATCAGCTCTTCATAACTTCCAGAGACAACTACGTGACCACCGTGTTCACCCGCCCCTGGTCCAATATCTACAATCCAATCGGCGGTGCGAATCGTCTCTTCATCGTGTTCGACAACAATGAGAGTATTTCCTAGGTCACGCAAGTGTGTGAGCGTTTCAATTAAGCGTTTGTTATCTCGCTGATGTAGACCAATGCTTGGTTCATCCAGTACGTAGAGAACACCCACTAGACCACTTCCAATTTGTGTTGCTAATCGGATTCGCTGTGCTTCTCCGCCAGAAAGCGTGGCAGCTGGGCGAGCAAGGGATAAGTAGTCCAGGCCGACATCGAGGAGAAATCCTAAGCGGGCGTGCACTTCCTTCATCACGCGCTCGGCAATCTGAGCTTCACGTTTAGTTAGTTTGATGTTTTTTAGAAACTCGGCGCACTCTGAAATCGATAGCTCGGTGATTTCGGAAATATTCTTACTTCCAATGGTTACTGCAAGTACTTCGGGTTTTAAACGCGCACCGGAACAGACATGGCAGGGAATCTGGCGCATATACGCTTCGTATTTGTCACGACTGTAGTCACTATCGGTTTCACTGTGTCGGCGGTGAATGAATGGAACAACTCCTTCAAATCCTGTCGTGTAATTCTTTGTACCGTACCGACCTTTGTACTTCATCTTGATTTCGTATTCGTAGCCATTAATGATCGCTTCGCGGGCCTTTGCTGAAATCTTCTTCCAAGGGGTATCCAGTGAGAAAGGCATATCTTTGGCGAGGGCTTCTAATAAACGGATGAAATAATCCGACGACTGACCACCTGACCAGGGGGCAATTGCACCATCATTAATAGAAATCGAATCATCCGGGATTATAAGATCCTCATCGACCTCCAATTTTGTACCAATACCGGAGCACTCAGGGCAGGCACCAAAAGGTGAGTTGAAGGAAAATGAGCGGGGCTCTAACTCCTCAAAGGATAAGTTGCAATCGTGGCAAGCTAAGTGCTCACTAAAGGTGCGCTCTTTATCCTCCGTTTTTGAGTCAACGAAATCAAGAATGACGATTCCCGAAGCCAGACGCAGGGCAGTTTCAATGGAGTCGGTAAGGCGAGTCTTACTTTCAACTTTGGCTGTTAGACGATCAACTACTACTTCGATTGTGTGCTTTTCCTGTTTCTTTAACTTCGGCGCTTCAGTCAGCGCTACGACTGTGCCATCTACACGGGCACGTGAATAGCCTTGTGTAATTAACTCTGCAAATAAATCAACGAACTCACCTTTGCGCGCACGAACAACTGGAGCTAAAACCTGAAATTTTGTTGTAGCTGGCATCGCCAAAATTTGATCGACTATCTGCTGAGGTGATTGGCGCGAGACGGCTTTGCCGCAGTTAGGACAGTGAGGACGACCAGCGCGGGCAAAGAGCAGACGGAGGTAGTCATAGACCTCAGTAATTGTGCCGACGGTAGAACGTGGATTTCGATTAGTAGATTTTTGATCGATTGAGACTGCAGGAGATAGTCCTTCAATGAAATCGACATCGGGCTTGTCCATCTGGCCTAAGAACTGGCGTGCATAAGCAGACAAAGATTCAACGTATCTGCGTTGACCTTCGGCAAAGATTGTGTCAAAAGCCAAAGATGATTTACCTGAACCCGAGAGTCCTGTAAAGACAATGAGTGCGTTGCGAGGAAGTTCAATTGAGACGTCTTTGAGGTTGTGCTCGCGGGCACCACGCACTACTAGCTTATCGATACTCACTAAACCCCAGCCTCTTCCATTGAACGAAGTTCACGCTTTAAAATCTTGATCTCATCTCTAAGGCGTGCTGCGACTTCGAACTGGAGTTCGGCGGCAGCATTCTTCATCTGATCAGTGAGTGAGCCTATCAACGCAATCAACTCTTGGCGTGGCAGAGTAACTGAGCTCTTCGTGAAGATTCCTGCGGTGGCAAGGGTTTTTTGATTTGCTTTCTTACTTGTCGCAAGAATCTCTTCAGTGTCCTCAGATTCACGGTTTATCAAATCAGTGATATCGGCAATCTTCTTGCGGAGAGGTTGAGGATCAACACCCCGCTCTAGATTGTAGGCAACTTGTTTTGCACGGCGCCTGTTGGTCTCATCGATGGCTTTGGCCATCGAATCTGTGATGTTATCGGCATACATATGGACCTCGCCCGATACATTTCGAGCTGCTCGCCCAATGGTTTGAATAAGAGATGTGGCCGATCTCAAGAAACCCTCTTTATCGGCATCTAATATGGCAACGAGTGAAACTTCTGGAAGATCTAAGCCTTCTCTCAATAAGTTAATTCCAATCAAAACATCGTAATCGCCCATACGAAGTTCGCGCAGCAGTTCGACTCGCCGCAAAGTATCAACTTCGGAGTGTAGATAACGCACGCGTACGCCTTTTTCCTGCATGTACTCAGTTAGATCTTCCGACATCTTTTTAGTTAGGGTTGTAACAAGGACTCGCTCATTCTTTTCAGCGCGAATACTAATCTCATTTAAAAGATCATCTATCTGTCCCTTAATAGGTTTAATAACAATCTGTGGATCAATCAATCCGGTCGGACGAATAACTTGCTCAACCACATCACCCTCGACTTTGGCCATCTCGTATTTGCCCGGTGTCGCTGATAGATATAGCTTTTGCCCGGTTCGCTCTAGAAACTCAGGGAACTTCAATGGGCGATTATCTAGCGCACTTGGCAGGCGGAAACCATGTTCGACCAAAGTGCGTTTTCTCGACGCATCTCCTTCGAACATCGCTCCTAATTGAGGCACCGTTACATGGCTCTCATCTATAACAACGAGAAAATCTTCTGGGAAATAATCCAGCAGGCAGTTCGGAGCAGAGCCCGAGGCTCTCCCATCTAGATGCCGAGAATAGTTCTCAATTCCGCTACAGAAACCGATCTGCTCCATCATCTCGACATCAAAAGTCGTGCGCATCCGTAGGCGCTGAGCTTCAAGTAGTTTGCCCTGTTTTTCAAATAGATTTAGTTGAATTTGAAGTTCGTCCTCTATCTCACCAATCGCGCGCTTAATCGTTTCAGGGCCGGCTGCATAATGAGTCGCAGGAAAAATATACATCTCAGTCTCATCGCGCATGATCTCACCAGTCAACGGATGGAGAGTGGAAATTTTCTCAATCTCATCGCCAAACATCTCGATGCGAATTGCCAACTCTTCATACATGGGGATAATTTCGATTGTATCTCCGCGTACCCGAAAAGTGCCGCGTTCGAAAGCAACATCGTTTCGTTTGTATTGAATGTCTACAAAACGTCGCAGGAGAGCGTTTCTTTCAATCTCCTCCCCTACCCTCAAAGTAACCATTCGATCTATATATTCCTGAGGAGTTCCAAGACCATAGATGCATGAAACAGTGGCTACGACTATCACATCACGTCGAGTGAGCAAGGAGTTAGTTGCCGAGTGACGTAGGCGCTCGACTTCATCATTGACGCTGGAATCCTTTTCGATAAAAGTATCGGTCTGCGGAACATAGGCCTCAGGCTGGTAATAGTCGTAGTAAGAGACAAAATATTCGACGGCGTTATTGGGTAGCAGTTCGCGAAACTCATTGGCCAGTTGGGCAGCAAGGAGTTTATTAGGAGCTAATACCAAAGTAGGACGCTGTAGTTTTTCAATCAGCCAGGCAGTTGTTGCAGATTTTCCAGTTCCAGTTGCTCCCAATAAAACTACATCTTGTTCACCTGCCTCAAAGCGCCGGGCGATTTCAGCGATTGCTTCGGGCTGATCCCCCGCCGGAACAAACTCGCTTACAACCTGAAATGGCTCGACCCGTCGTTGCAAGTCAGATATCGGGCGCATTGGATGATTCTAGTTTGAAGAGGTGGCTAAAGCCTCCCAAATATTTTCGACTTGGCGAAGCAAATCATCCTTGGAGCCGTTGTTTTCAATGACGAAGTCGGCGATTGAGACCCTCTCTTCGGGTGAGGCTTGCGCGGCCATGCGCGCCTCTATCTCCGAAGGGTGCAAACCTTTTTCTCGCAACCGCTCTAATCGCTTGTCCAGCTCGGCTTCTACCGTAATGACAGTCTCAAAACGATCGGCCCCACCGGTTTCAAAGAGGAGCGGAATCTCATAGACCAAAGTTTGATTTCCGGTCAGAGAGGCAACAGCTGCCTCGAACTCGCTGCGCACCCAGGGATGAATGATCGCCTCTAATGCAGCTTTCTTGGATCGATCTCTAAAAACTAACTCCCCCAAAGCCCGTCGATCTATTTCGCCATTTTTCAATATTGAATCACCAAATATTGCGACAACTTCATCGAAACCGGTCGAACCACGTTCTATAGCCGCTCGGGCTAATTGGTCGGCATCAATAACTATGGCACCGAGATCTGCAAAGTATTCGGCCGCCAAGGATTTACCACAACCTATTCCACCAGTTAGAGCAATGACGCGCATGCAGAAAGGATAGCGCCAAGGTGCAGTTTCTTTTCAAAGAGAGTCCATTAGAAGTAAGTGAGGTTAAAAGACAACAGCTCACGGCTTCAGTGGACTCCTTTGAAAAGAAAAAGGCCCGGCAGTTACGCCGGGCCTTTTTCAATAAAACCTTATTCTGCTGTTACAGCCTCTGCGACGGCCTCTACTGCGCCATCTTCAGGAGTCGCAGCGGCATCTGCAACTTTTGCCTCTGCCTTCTGCTTCTTATGTGCCATGAAACGCTCTTGAGCTTGAGCGTATTGACGCTCCCACTCTTCGCGCTGAGTTTCATGTCCTGGCTTCCACTCTTGAGTCTCTGAATCGAAACCTTCTGGGTAGATGAAGTTTCCTTCTGCGTCATATCGCGCAGCCATTCCATACTGAGTTGGATCAAATGCTTCAATCTCAATCTCATGTCCTTCATTTGCCTGCTTCAATGAAAGTGAGATGCGACGACGCTCTAGATCGATATCAATAATCTTTACGAAGAGCTCGTCATCAACTGCAACGACCTGCTCTGGAATCTCAACATGGCGCTCGGCCAACTCTGAGATGTGAACGAGGCCTTCAATGCCCTCGTGTACGCGGATAAATGCACCAAATGGAACTAGCTTTGTCACTACTCCTGGAACAACCTGATTGATTGTATGTGTGCGAGCAAATGCTTGCCATGGATCTTCTTGTGTTGCCTTAAGAGAGAGTGATACACGCTCGCGCTCGAAATCAACTTCGAGAACTTCAACAGTAACCTCGTCGCCAACTTCAACAACTTCACCTGGATGATCGATGTGCTTCCATGAAAGTTCAGATACGTGGACCAAACCGTCAACTCCACCAAGATCTACGAAAGCTCCGAAGTTCACGATAGATGAGACAACACCTGTGCGAACTTGACCCTTTTGAAGTTGGTTAAGGAATGTAGTGCGTGACTCTGACTGTGCCTGCTCAAGGAATGCACGGCGTGAAAGCACAACATTGTTGCGATTCTTATCGAGCTCGATGATGCGGGCTTCAACCTGCTTGCCAATGTATGGCGTTAAGTCGCGAACACGGCGCATTTCAACGAGGGACGCTGGCAAGAATCCGCGAAGACCGATGTCAACGATGAGTCCGCCCTTAACAACCTCAATAACAGTTCCGATGACAACTTCATCGCGCTCTTTCTTGCCTTCGATGTCTCCCCATGCACGCTCATACTGTGCGCGCTTCTTGGAAAGAATCAGGCGACCTTCCTTATCCTCTTTTTGTAGAACGAGAGCTTCAATCAACTCTCCGACTTTAACAATCTCATTTGGGTCTACATCGTGGCGAATTGAAAGTTCGCGAGAAGGAATTACTCCTTCAGTTTTGTAACCGATGTCAACGAGAACTTCTTCGCGACCAACTTGAACGATTGTTCCGGTGACGAGATCACCGTCATTGAAATTTCTAATTGTTCCTTCGATTGCTGCTAGAAAATCAGCGGCCGATCCAATGTCATTTACTGCAATTACTGGTGTTGTTGTAGACAAGTGAGCTCCGTAGGGATAGATGAGTAGTAGTTTCCACATATGTGGCTGGAGGGCAAGGGTACGGTTTGAGCGTACTTTAGAGCAAATCCGCACCTGATCTACGCGCATTGATTAGACTCATGGCCATTATGAATCGTTATCGCACCTTATTTGCAATGCCCAACGTGTGGACCTTGGTATTGGCTGCATTTCCTGCGCGCGTGGCCTATGGCATGGTGGGTTTGGCTCTCTTTTTCAAAGCACAACAGGAGACCGGCTCCATCGCATTAGCGGGACTGGTAATTGGCGCAAACTCACTCGCCGGTTCCTTTACGGCCGGAATCCGTGGCTCCGTCATCGACAAATATGGTCAAAAGTGGCCGCTCCGAATTCTTGTGCCAGGTTATGCATCGATGATGATTATGGTAAATATTTCACACTCAGCAACTTTTATCCTTGTCTTGAGCACCATCATGGGGCTTACCGCTCCACCAATTAATCTATCTGTTCGCCCTTTATGGAAAACAATTGTTAAGGGCGATTTCCTGCGTACTGCCTATGCCGTAGATACATCTGTCATGAACACTGCCGGTGTTATTGGTCCAGTGATTGCAACTGCGTTAGCTCTCTCTTCACATCCAGGTAGTGCTCTTATTACGGCAGCAATTTTAATGCTCATCGGAGGCGGTGCCCTTGCGATTGCGCCAGTATCTAAAAATTGGAAGCCTGAGAAAAAGGAAAGTGGTGCGCAATCTTTGTGGCGCAGCCCCGCACTTCGATTAATGATGCTAGAAGGGTCATTCATTGGTTTTGGTTGGGGTCTCTTCGATGTTGCAGTTCCATCTTTTGCAACAATTGAGAAGGTTCCACATCGCACAGCTTGGGTATTCGCCGCGATGGGAATATTTAGCATTATCGGTGGATTATTGGCGGGGTTAATATCTAAACGCACATCATCGCTTGCTGCGATGCGCAAGACCTATTTTATTTGGTTTCTAGTTTCGATTCCGATTGCATTTACTTACCCTGGGTGGTCGATGGCGATTGCAGGTGCATTTCTTGGCCTAGTTGGTGGAGCGATTCAAGTCTTCTATTGGGAAGTCATGGAGGCTGTGAGACCAAAGGGATCGGCAGTCTCATACATGGCTTGGCTATGGACAGTTGAAGGAAGCGTTATGTCACTAGGAGCAGCTGTTGGTGGCGTACTCTCTCAAGAGATCTCACCTCAGTTTTGTTTAGCTTTAACTGCAGTCTCTATTGGTCTAGGAAACATCGTATTAACTATAGGTCAGAAGCGTTTAAGTTCGGCAGATCGAATCCCCACGGATGAAGAGGATATGCAGGCGATGGAAGGTAACTCTCCTACAACAAGTTAGTGCGCAGCCTCATGCCATGTTAATCCGAGACCTGCACTGACGTTTAGTGGAGCCCGCAACGGATAGGCCGCACCCATCTCGCGCTTAACCAATGTTGTTATTTTTTCCTCTTCGCCTTGTACGACTTCGATAATCAATTCATCATGAATCTGTAACAATAGGCGTGATTTCAGAGACCCTTTCTCAATTGCAGATTGCACCTTAAGCATCGCCAACTTAATGATGTCAGCGGCCGAACCTTGAATTGGTGCATTAAGCGCCATGCGCTCTGCAACTTCACGACGTTGACGATTATCACTCATTAAGTCGGGAAGGTAGCGACGTCTGCCCATAATAGTTTCGGTGTAGCCAACTTTGCGAGCATCTTCAACCACGGTCTTTAAATAATCACGGATGCCACCAAAGCGTTGGAAGTAGGTATCCATTAGGCCTTGCGCCTCGCCTGGAGTGATATCTAACTGTGCCGATAAACCATATGAAGAAAGTCCATAGGCAAGTCCATAAGACATCGCTTTAATCTGCCGGCGCATCTCTGGATCAACATCGTTAGCTTTGACTCCAAAAATAACAGCGGCAATGGTGGCATGTAAATCCTCGCCAGATTCGAAGGCAGCTAACAATTTGGAGTCATTAGATAGGTGCGCCATTATGCGCATTTCAATCTGGCTGTAATCTGCCGTCAAAAGACCTACATAACCCTTACCGGCGACAAAGGCATTTCTAATTGTGCGACCCTCCTCGGTGCGCACCGGAATATTTTGAAGGTTCGGTCCTATCGATGAGAGACGACCAGTTGATGTAATCGTCTGTCCAAAGTGCGTATGAATACGGCCATCTTGAGCGATCTCAGAAATCAACCCTTCGATTGTCGTTGAAAGCTTCTTAGTCTCTCGGATTCGTAAGAGATGGCTAAGAATTGGATGCCCAGTTTTTTGGTGTAACCAATCAAGGCTGTCGGCATCTGTTGTAAAACCTGTCTTAATTTTTTTAGTTTTGGGCAATGCCAACTCATCGAAAAGTACTACTTGAAGCTGCTTTGGCGAAGCAACGTTGAATTCGTGACCTGCTGATTCATGGGCCAATTTGGTCTCGCGTATTACCTCACCGTCGAAGAAGCCATGAAGTTTCTCAAGCTCTTTCCGATCAACGGCGATGCCAATTCTCTCCATCTGTGCCAATAACTCTGCAATCGGGAGCTCGAGCGTGTTAAATAAATCCAAGAGATTACGTTCACTTAATTCACGTGTGAGTGAGGCACGAAGTGCAAATAGAGCTCTGGCAGAGGTGAGAAGTTCTTGCTCTGGAGTTGCCTTATTGATTACCGAGCCATCTCCCCAGCGCTCTTGCAAGTCACTGAGCTCCTGGGCGCGAACTCCAGGGTTGACTAGATATGCCGCAATTGCCGTGTCGAACTCGATGCCAGTCAATGATTGGGTACGCGCAAGAGCTTTAGCATCATGGGCAATCTTCTTTACCTCTGGATTAGTAGCCCAATCCCCCATGGTTGAGGCGTGTACTAGAAAAACATCATCGGGCGAAAGGGCAACTGCGTAGCGATGTAGTTTTTCATCAACAAGCAGGTAGGTCAGTGCAATGGAGCCGTTATGTGCTGAAATTCTTGCATCGGCCTCTTTGGGCGTTAGTACTCCCTCACTCATTTCGTCGGCAAAGAGAACTAAGGCAGGTTCATCACTCACGGGTGCACTCGTCTTTAGCGCAATTGGTTTTATACGCTCTTTTAGAGTTTTAAACTCTAAAATGTCGAAGAGAGGATCACTCTTTTTCTCATCGACTCCGGACCAGGCCAGAGCATCTATGGATAGATCTAGCGGAACATCGACCACTAACTGCGTTAATTCACTGTTAAGAATTACATTATCGATTGAATCCCGCAGTGACTGTCCAGCTTTCCCAGGCAACTTATCCGCGTTTGCAATTAACTCTTTAAGTGATCCATACTCAATAATCCACTTAGAGGCAGTCTTTTCGCCAACACCCGGTACAGAAGGCAGATTATCGCTCGGATCGCCGCGTAGAGCGGCAAAATCTGGATACTGCGACGGGGACATTCCATATTTTTCCGCTACGGCTGCAGGCGTCATTCTCGCTAAATCACTGACGCCTCGCTTCGGATAGAGAACTGTTGTCTTTTCATTTACTAATTGAAATGAGTCACGATCGCCAGTGCAGATCAAGACCTCTGCATTCTCGCTCTCTGCGCGCTTAGCAATTGTCGCCAAAATATCATCGGCCTCAAATCCATCAATTTCAAAACTTACGATGCCAAAGGCGCTCACAAGCTCATGCAAATAGGACATCTGGGATCGAAATTCATCGGGAGTCTTTGCGCGATTTGCTTTGTATTCGGGGAATATCTCAGATCTGAAAGTCTTTCGTGAAACATCGAAGGCCACTGCAACGTGTGTAGGTTTTTCGCTCGAAAGCAGGGAAAGCAACATGGTCGCAAAGCCATAAATTGCATTAGTGTGCTGACCACCAGCTGTTGTGAAGTTTTCGGCTGGAAGTGCATAAAAGGCACGATATGCCATTGAATGCCCATCGATAAGTAATAGGCGTTTGCTCATAGGTGCATCTTAGATTGTTGGTTACACTCTAGCCTTATGAGCAATGAGAAATTCCTAGAAATTATCCGCGAACGTGGCGGTGGCGCACTTGGCATAAAAATGGGCATCGAAATAGTCGAGGCCTCTCCGGAGCGGGTAGTCGGAACAATGCCTGTTGAAGGAAATACTCAGCCCGTCGGTTTATTACATGGTGGAGCTAGTGTTGTTTTGGCCGAGACTTTGGGATCAGTTGGCTCCGCTCTGCATGCCGGTCCAACTCGAATGATTGTTGGCGTGGATATCAACGCCACGCATCATAAATCTGCAACTGAAGGATTGGTTACGGCCGTTGCTACAGCGATCTCGCTGGGTAAGACACTCTGCTCGTACGAAGTTGTCATTACTAACGACAAAGGCGAACGTACATGTACTGCGCGGATAACCTGTTTAATTCTGGCCGAACGCTAAAGATTAAGAGTGCGCCCCAGTACCAAGGTAGGCCTCGCGTACGGCAGGATCATTGAGTAGATCGGCAGCCGCCGCCTCTTTAACAACGTTTCCCGTCTCAAGGATGTAAGCGCGGTGTGCACGCTGGAGAGCCTGCTGCGCATTCTGTTCAACCAACAAGATAGTTACACCAGTCTTATTGATTTGAGTGATGATGCGAAAAATATTGGCGATCATCTGCGGTGCAAGACCCATTGATGGTTCATCTAGGAGTAGTACTTTTGGACGCGCCATGAGAGCACGACCAATAGCCAGCATCTGTTGCTCTCCCCCAGATAAAGTGCCACCAGCTTGTCCTGAGCGCTCCTTTAAACGTGGGAAAAGTTCATAGACCTTATCTAAATCTTCACTCATTTCATGACGACGATTCTTGCGATGAAACTTTCCCATCTCAAGGTTTTCGAGCACAGTCATGCCAGGAAAAATTCCGCGACCCTCGGGGGCCTGTGAAATTCCAATATCCACTCTCTCGTGAGCGGGCACCTTAGATATATCCCGGCCGTCGAAGATAATCGATCCGCTAGATACCTTGCGAAGACCTGAAATAGTTTTGAGCGTCGTTGTCTTACCGGCACCATTGGCACCGATTAATGTAACGATCTCACCCTCATTGACAACGACCGAGATCCCTTTAATCGCCTCAATCTTGCCGTAGTGAACACGTAGATCTTTAATTTCAAGACGCATCTGCTGGAACTCCTAAATAGGCCTCAATAACCTTTGGATCGCTTTGTACCTTACTTGGCAGATCATCTGCGATTTTTATACCGAAATCCAAAACAGCAACGCGATCAGAGATTCCCATAATTAGTGACATGTCATGCTCAATGAGAAGAATCGTGTATCCCGCGTCGCGAATCTTCTTAATCAGAGATGCGAGCTCAACTTTTTCAGCTGGATTAAAACCTGCTGCTGGTTCATCAAGGAGAAGAACTTGAGGCTCAGTTCCCATCGCACGTGCAATCTCTAGGCGACGTTGATCTCCATAGGGAAGGTTTTTACCTAATTGATCTGAGCGGTGCCCAATTCCCATGAAATCTAGAAGCTCTTGCGCGCGTTCTCGACCGGCCTTTTCCTCTTTGCGTGAGCGTGGCAGACCTAGAAGAGCTCCTGGAAGTCCAGAGCGCTTGTGCACATCGGTTGCAGTAATAACATTTTCAAGGGCGGTCATCTCTCCCCATAAACGAACGTTTTGAAATGTACGGGCCAGGCCAATCTGGGCGATCTTGTGGCGCTTCATCCCAAGAATACTCTGACCATTAAAGAAGATATCTCCTTGCGTGGCCTGGTAGACACCTGTAATCACATTGAAAACCGTAGTTTTGCCAGCACCATTTGGTCCGATAAGTGCGCAAATCTCGCCTTTGTTCACATGTAAATCAACGGCATTAAGTGCAGTAACTCCACCAAACTGCATGGTGAGATTCTTGAGTTCTAGAATCTTTTCACTCATTTACTTGACCACCTTTTGCTTTATTTTTTCACGTTTCTTACGTGGCAAGAGTCCATCTGGACGCACGTTCATGATGATGAGTAGAACTAAACCAAAAACTAATTGGCGTGCATTGCTAATAAATCGAATACGTTCAGGCAGGTAGCCGAGAATCGAGGCGCCGAGAATAACTCCCCAGATATTTCCCAAGCCGCCAAATACGACACAGGCAAGAACCAGGATTGATGTGTTGAATGTGAACATATCTGGTGCAATAAACATCGTCTTCGATGCATAAATAACTCCACCAGCGCCACCGACGGCCGCTCCAATTGTAAATGACCAGAGTTTATACACGAGTAAGTTAACGCCCATAAGCGCTGCTACATCCTCATCTTGACGGATCGCCTCCCACGCACGTCCGGGACGCCTAACAGTAAAGCGACGCACCATCCAGATAACCAGCAAAATCATTACCAGTATCACCCAGAAATATGCGGCGTGATCATCGAGCTCAAACTTCTGACCGAGAATTGGTGGAGGGTTAGGGACGCCAACTACACCGTTAGGGCCGCCAGTAACTTCGAGGTTGAGCGCAACGATACGGACAATTTCACCAAAGCCGAGCGTTACGATAGCTAAGTAGTCACCGCGTAAACGAAGTGCCGGGAGTCCAAGAAGAAGTCCTGCAAGCATTGCGAAAAAGATTCCAAATGGAAGAATCTCCCACGTATTAAGACTTGTCATTGTTCCCATGATGCCCATCGTGTAAGCCCCGATGGCAAAGAAGGCAACGTAACCCAAATCAAGAAGTCCAGATTTTCCAACAACGATGTTTAACCCAAGTCCCATAAGAACAAAGAGCGCAATTGGATAGACAAGAACGGCTTGATATGAAGAGATTGGAGTATTCAGAAAGCTCGTCGGTCCGAATTCACCGGCATAAGGCATAAAAGCCACGATCGTAATCGCAATAACCACGAAAATTATGCGCTTTGTGCGGCTCCAATTTTCCCAAATTGCCGCGCCTTTATCTCGAAGATTTATCATCATGTCCTCGTCTGCTGGACAGCTTCACCGAAGATGCCATTTGGTTTCAGGAGTAGAACTAGAACTAGAACTAGGAAGACTGTTACTGACTTCCATTGAGAGCCCAGAATCGCCGATGCAAACTGCTCGAGGACGCCAAGGAAAATACCGCCGTAAAATGCACCTCGCAGGTTTCCAATTCCACCTAGAACAGCGGCAGTGAAAGCGGCCAAACCTAAATTGAAGCCAACATTAAACTGCGTCGTTTCGTAGACCGTTGTGTAAAAGAATGCTGCCGCGCCCGTTGTTAAACCACCGATAAAAAAGGTGAGGGAGACAACTCGGTTGAGGTTGATTCCCATCAACTTTGAGTTTTCCTCACTCATAGAGACGGCACGGATTGCTTTACCCAATCGCGTCTTTGTAACGAAGCGATCGAGGACAAAGAAAATTATAATTCCGGAGACGATAACCATGACTGTATCGATTCGAAAGTTGGCACCTGCTACCTCGCCGAAAGACCACTTGTCTAAGAGTCGTGGTGAGGTTTGTGGGCGTGAGAATGTAATGATGCGCGTGGTTTCCAAGAGAACAATTGATACAGCAATCGCTGAAATCAGACTCGCTAAGCGATTCGTTCCAAGTGCGCGCAAGCGTCTATAAGCGACTAGTTCAACCAAAACACCGAGAATGCCGCTAACTAGCATTGAGAAAACTAGGGCAAATAAAAGAGTGTAGACCAATCTAAAGCCATGAAGAGGCTGCGAGTTAGTTTGATTATTCAAGATTCCAACTTGTGCCACAACTGTTGCAAATGTTCCGATCATAAAGACTTCGGAGTTAGCAAAGTTGATTAAGCGCAGGACTCCATAAACCATGGTGTAGCCAAGAGAGATAAGAACATATATAAAGCCAAGGGCCACTCCCTGGAGACAGAGAGACCAAAACTGACTACTTAAAACCTGTAAATTCATAGTGTCCACTTCATTGTAGTAATCGCAGCCGCCCCTGAATATTTCCAGAGACGGCTGCGACTATTTGATACTTTTTTTATCTATTAGTTAAGCAACTGCTACGTAAACAATCTTTCCTGCTTTGATCGTGAAGGCACCGACGGCTGCTCCACCGATGATGTCTCCGTAGCGATCGAACTTGATCGTGTCGCCAGCAACACCCTTGAAGGTGCCGTTTGTGAGGCAGCCTTGGATACCTGGGCGTGAAACCTTGCCCTGCTTGATACACTCGAGGAAGATATTTGTAGCGTTATATGTTGAAGTCACATAAGTTCCTGGAACCTTGATTCCAGTTAGCTTTGTATATGCAACCATCTGAGCAGCTGTAGCTACATCTTCAAAAGGAACGTCTGCAGCCGTTAAGCGTGAACCCTCTGCTGCAGTGTTTCCAGCGTTATTTGGGAAAGTTGCCTTAAGTGTTCCATCGCCTGAGGCAAAGATACCTGTGTATCCACCATCGCGAAGAGCCTTAACAAACTTTGCTGCATCTGGTGCGTAACCACAGTAGATCACAACGTTAGCTCCAGAGGCCTTTACCTTTGCAACTACTGATGTGTAATCACTTGTGTTCTCAGGAACGCTATCTGTTCCCGCGATCTTTCCTTTAAGGCTTGGTGATGTGTAATCAGCTAGTCCTTTGCCGTATGCAGTCTTGTCGTCAACTAGGTAGACGCTTGGAGCTGTGACACCCTTGATCGCATAACGCGCTAATGCTGGACCCTGATACTTATCATTTGCAACAACACGCTTGAAGATTGGGAAGCCGTTAACCGGAGCTTTCTTATCTGTTAAAGAAACTCGCGTCGCTGACATAGAGATCATCGCTAATCCACTGGCTTTATATGCTGGAAGTGATGCCTGTGTTGCGCCAGAGAAGGCTGGTCCAATAAGTCCGATAATCTTCTTATTCGAAGCAATTCCAGGTGCAACAACTGCTGCAACTTCAGCTAAACCTTGATCATCTGCGAGAACTAACTCAACCTTAACCGCAGGATTTGTAGCGTTGTACTCAGAGAGTGCAAACTTTGCTCCCGTTAGTTCATCTTGGCCTGTTAATGCGTTAGGTCCAGTTAGTGGAGCCTGGAATGCCAAGTAGACCGTCTTTTGTGCTGCCGTCGCTGATGTAACCGCTGAAACGCCAAAAACTAGCGCAGCTGCAGAAACAACGGCGAGGGACCGCTGGATCTTCTTATTCATGTAAAGCCTTCCGATAGATTTTGATGTCCCGAAACAGGGAGCGCGTAAGCGTAAGGGTTGGGCGAGGCAATAACAACCGTAATTGAGGTATTTGAGACTCTTTTGTATAACAAAATCGACGCGGGGCCCTTGCCCCCCCGGATTAACCGCCTAGATAGGCCTTGGTTACAGCCTCATCTTTGGCTAAATCCGATGCAACTCCGCTCATCTTTATCAGGCCCGACTCTAGGACATAGGCCCTATCTGCCACATCTAATGCTGCAGCGGCATTTTGTTCGATGAGCAAGATCGTGATCCCTTGTTCGCGAATTTTGATAATCGTCTCAAAGATCATATCGACCAACACAGGGGCTAGCCCCATTGAAGGCTCATCAAGAAGAAGAAGCTTTGGAGCGCCCATAAGTGCGCGAGCCACGGCAAGCATCTGCTGCTCTCCGCCAGACATTGTTCCGCCCTTTTGCTCATAACGCTCACGAAGCTTTGGAAATAGATCCAATACTCTCTCGCGATCGGCTTCAATAGCGACCTTGTCGTTACGTAGAAAGGCTCCGAGATCTAAATTTTCGCGTACTGACATCCGAGGAAAGATTCGGCGACCTTCAGGAGATTGGCAGAGGCCTTTCGCAACAATTTCATGTCCAGCTTTGCCAGCAATCTCTTGGCCATCAAAAACTATGCTGCCAGAAATTGGCTTTAGCAATCCAGAGATTGTTCGGAGCGTTGTGGATTTACCTGCACCATTTGAACCAATGAGTGTGACTATCTCGCCCTGATTAACAGTAAGCGAGAGACCCTTGACGGCCATGATTGAACCGTATGAGACTTTAAGATCTTTAACTTCAAGTAGGACGCTCATGCCTTTTCACCCTTTGCTTTACCGAGATATGCCTCGATTACTCGTTGATTGGATTTAATGTCGGCAGGTGCACCCTCAGCGATTTTTTCTCCCTGATCGAGAACTGTAACCCGCTCAGATACTGACATAACAACGCTCATGTCATGTTCGATCAAGAGAATTGAAACATCTTGCTCATCTCGAAGTTTGTAGACAAAGTTAATGAAAGTTAGAGATTCTTGAGGATTCATGCCAGCGGTCGGCTCGTCTAATAGAAGGACCTTCGGCTTTAATGCAAGTGCACGTGCGACCTCAAGTCGACGCTGATCTCCGTAAGAGAGATTTCGCGCATACTCCCCTGCCATCTTTCCAATTCCTACGAAATCTAGAAGGCGACGAGCATCTTCACGTGCCTGCTTCTCTTCTCGGCGCTGTCCAGGTGTACCGATAATTGTTGCAATGATTCCAGCCTTCATATGTGAGTGCATCGCCACCATGACATTCTCTTCTGCAGTCATGAGACCAAAGAGGCGAATATTTTGGAAAGTTCTGGCAACGCCGGCGGCGGCAATTTTATGAGGAGGTCTAGCGGTGATGTCTTCCTCACCAAATAGAACATTTCCACTCGTTGGCTTGTACAAACCGGTTAGAACGTTAAAGAATGTTGTCTTACCGGCGCCATTAGGACCGATCAAACTAACAATCTTGCCCTGTGGAATATCGAAAGTTACATTGTTAACGGCGGTTAGTCCGCCAAATTTAACGGTTATATCTTTTGCAAGCAGTGCACTAGTCATTAGTGATGCCCCCCTAGGTTCGAAGTTTCATCATCTGTCTCATGCAAAATCGCTTTGAGTCTGGACTCTGGGATCAGGCCTTCTCGCTTGTAGAGCATCATCAGGATGAGAACGCCACCAAAGAGAAGGAAGTTATATGACGGAAAGTTAATCGTCGTTCCAAAGCTGTTGTTGACCAGATCGCCAAAGGCTGGAAGTCCAGTTGAGTTAATCCAAGCAATAAGCAGCGCTCCGACCATAACGCCCCACACATTTCCCATACCACCAAGAACTACCATGGCTAGCAAAATAATCGAGATAGAGAAATTGAAGCGATCGGCAAAGATTCCATTGACGTGTGTTGCAAATGCAACTCCACCGACTCCACCGCTAAATGCACCTACTGCATACGCTGCTAACTTAGTTGGCATAAGCGCAACACCCATCATGCTGGCAGCTAACTCATCCTCGCGAATGGCAAGCCATGCGCGGCCCAAGCGGCCTTTACGAAGTCTCAATGAAACAAAGACCATAACAGCTGTAAGGAATACGAAAATTGCAAATTTCCAGCTAAAGTCAAAGGGTCCAAGAATTTTTCCAGGGAGTGAAACGTTATCAATCGGAGAGATTCCCTTGGTTCCATTAGATAGATTGAAACCGCCAATATTTTCACCATTAGTAAAGACCTGAGGAATAATTTCACCAAAGCCCAAGGTAACTAGAGCTAAATAATCACTCTTTAGTCGTAGGGTCGGCGCACCGATAATGATTCCAAATATTGCGCAGATGATTCCACCGATAAGGAGGACTCCCCAGAAACTCACGTGAATACCAGGTTGATCAGCAGCATCAGGAGAAGAGAAGAAGTGGAAGTTGACCTGTCGGAAGAATGTGGACATAAACCAACCGGCCGTATATCCCCCGATCGCCCAGAAAGCCACAAAACCTAGATCTAGAAGTCCTGCATAACCAACGACAATATTTAATCCAAGGGCGCAGATCACCCAGACCATGGCCTCATTAACAGTTGTTGGTGGCAACCAGTTCTGGAAAATCGTTTGTGGACCTTCAGGAAGGTTGTACATCACGAAGGCGTAGAAGAACCAAATTACGAGCGCGGCGATACTAAAACCAATCGCCCATTTCTTATGGCTTGCGCCCTGCTTAGGAAGCTTTGATTTCTTTAACTTCATGATCACACCTTTTCCGTAACTGCTTTTCCAAGAAGGCCTGTTGGTTTAAAGGCCATCAATAGAATCAAAATTGAGAATACGACGGTCTGTGACCACTGCTGACCTAGTCCGATTGGTAGTCCATCATTGAGACCTTGAATTAATCCGATGAGTAGAGCCCCGAGAACTGCGCCCTGTAAATTACCAATTCCGCCCATAACGGCTGAAGTAAATGCGATTAGACCTAGTTGATAACCCAAGTTGTAGCTTGTTAATCCACGAGTCTGCTGAAAAAGAAGTCCCGCAGCCCCCGCAAGTGCGCCTCCAAGTGCGAAGGTAAATGAAATCGTACGATCAACATTTATACCCATTAAGCGCGCTGCATCTTGATCCTGAGCAGTTGCACGCATCGCCTTGCCTTGACGCGTGCGAGTAACAATCCACGACATTAAGAGAAGAAGTGGAATTGTTACTACGAAAGAGATAATAGTTGTGTAAGGAATATATACACCAGCGAATTCTAGTCTTCCTGCAGGAAGCACGCTGTTCCACGTCTTAGGTCCTGATCCATTCCAGCGAAGACCAATGAACTGCAGAACAAATGAGACTCCAACAGCTGTAATAAGTGGTGCTAGCTTCGGCGCTCGCCTTAATCGCCTATAGGCAAATCTCTCTATGCCGACGTTAACGGATGCTGACACGAGCATGACCGAGAGTAGACACATGAGAAAGACTCCCCATGCAGCGGGGCCAGATGAGTCTTTGTTAAACCAAATCGTGATGAAGTTAGCAGAGAAAACTGCAGCTAGCATAAAGAGATCGCCATGAGCAAAGTTAATGAGTTCGATGATGCCGTAAACAAGTGTGTATCCGAGGGCGATCAAGGCATAGAGAACACCGTTGCTCAGGCCAATAATTGAGGCTTGAAAGAACTGCGAAGGCGACTTAACGAAGTTAATACCGAGCCAGAACAAAATACCGAAAGTTGCAACGGTGGTTAATGTTCGCTCAAGGTAACGTCTTCGCAACTGCCGGGCTTGGTAACCGCCAATAAATAATGACACGTATGGACTCCTAAGTTTCTTAACACTGTATAAAAACATTGTATTGCAGGCAAAGATTAAAAGTGAAGGAGTGGGTTTTGGCCCACTCCTTCACTTTATCAATCAGATACTTGGACTACTTAACTGTCCAAGCCTTCACTGTTGTCTCTTGACCACCCTTGACTACCTCAATGGTGATGTCCTTAGCCAATGTGTCTCCTGAAAGTGTGCTAATTGTTAGCGCCTTTCCGAGTACAGACTGTCCAGCTGGAATTGTGATTCCAGCGCCTGAGAAGATGGCGTTTGTAAGGCCCTTACGGGTTCCATCTGACTTTGCAAGAGCTGCCAAGATAACCTGGACTGCTGCAACGCCGTAGATTGGGTATGAGCCAATTGGATCTTTCTTGTACTCAGCCTTGTAAGCCTTGATGAACTGTGCGCCTGCTCCCTTTGGTGAGTTCTTCAAAAGGAGTTCAGTTGAAAGTCCAGCAAATGATAGGTAAGCACCCTCTGCTTCTGGCATTGAGTTAAAGTCTGGGTAACCAGTGAATCCATCTGGAGCCATCATCTTTACGACAGTGTTGTTGCCAAGGACCTTTACTTTGTCCTTAACAAGCTGTCCACCGTTGTTGTCGAAGATTCCTGCGATGTAAACCATATCTGGCTTCAAAGCAGCGATCTTTGTAAACAAAGCTTCGTATGAAGACTGCTTAGCATCCCAGCCTTCGCCGTATGCGCCACTTGATAGAACGTTTAGTCCGATCTTCTTTGCCTCAGTTGTAAATGCCTGTCCAACACCTTGACCATAGGTCTGTGTGTCGTTTAGAACATAAACACTCTTGACGCCAATTGACTTTGCAAACTGTGCAGCTGCAGATCCCTGAATATCATCAGTTGTGCAAACGCGTGCGTAGTTGCGGATGCCCTTTGGATAGTAAACATCTGGCTCGCCTGGGTTCCATACCTTGGTTAGACCAGGGTTTGTGTTGGCGTTTGAAATCATTGTCATTGCTCCACCTGGAGCCTGGTTAAGAATTGGAACGATAATCTTTGCGCAACCTGAGTTATAAGTTCCCATAACGGCAACTTCGCTCTTGTTAGCAACGTGTGCTTGAGCATTCGCCGCGCACTTTGCATCATCCCAGCCACCCTTGGCAGCTGTCGCATTGTCATAAATCTTTAGCTTGACTGTGTACTTTCCAGCCTTGTACTTGATCTGCTTTAGGTACAAAGCAATGGCTTTGTTTGTTGAATCATTTGAGTCGAAAGATGAACCCTGAAGAGGTAGATCTGTCGAAATTGTAAGAACTGTTGCTGCATTAGTTGCAACAGGTACTACTGCAAGTCCTGCTACCACCATTGAAACTGCGGCTGCAACACTTAACACGCGAAAGCGTTTTTTCATGAATTGCCTTTCCTGTTCTTGTTGTCCCGGGACAGGGAGGTGTTGAGGATATTCGCAACAACCTCACATAACAAGATAAAAATGGGCTTTGAATGTTTCGATTTCGTTATAAAGCGCGGTGCTGGCGCTCCACTGCTGAGGGTCTAGTCCAGCGGCACGGCATCGGGGCTAATAACGGCGGCGGCTACAGCCTTCATGCTCATCCGCCTATCCATTGCCGCCCGCTGAATCCATGAAAAAGCCTCGGGCTCTGACAAGTTAAGCGCCTTCATCAAAATACCTTTTGCGCGATCGATCAACTTACGTGTTTCAAGGCGCTCATGTAAATCCGCGACCTCATCGGCCAATGAGCGCATTTGCAGGTGCCTACTAATTGCAATCTCAATTGCCGGAATTAAATCTGAGATCGTAAAAGGCTTAACCACATAGGCCATGACTCCGGCATCACGGGCGCGATCGATGAGCTCTTTTTGAGAAAAAGCAGTGAGCATTAAAACGGGAGCTAAGGAAATAATTTTTTCCGCCGCAGAGATTCCATCCAACACCGGCATCTTGACATCTAGTATTGCAAGATCGGGTTTATGAAGCTGCGTTAACTCAACAGCCTCTTGGCCATTGGTAGCCTCGGCAACGACTTCATATCCGGCGCCTTGCAACATTTCAACTAAATCCATACGGATGAGCGCTTCGTCTTCAGCAACGAGAATTCGAACGCTCATGTCCAATTGCGCCTTTCAGAATATAAATGTCGTTATTGTGCCTCGAGTCGGATTCGAACCGACACTATGCAGTGTTTGAGACTGCCCTCTCTACCGTTGGAGTACCGAGGCGCTACGAATGAATCTTAGCGGTAGGCAGGTGCGGCGCCACCAACGGCATCGCCAACAACGTGCACCCGCAGGGCATTTGTGGAGCCTGGTATTCCAGGTGGAGAGCCAGCGACAATCATCACGTTATCGCCGATATGCGCGCGCCCAGAGTCGATCAGCGCCGAGTCGACTATTTTCACCATTTCATCAGTTGCCCCAACAACAGGCGTCAACATCGATTCGACACCCCATGAAAGCGCCAAACGATTAAATGTTCCTGGCTCTGGAGTCATTGCAAGGATTGGAATAGGTGAGCGAAGGCGGGACATCCTTCTTGCTGAGTCTCCACTTTGTGTAAATGCAACTAGATATTTAGCATCAACGATTGCGCCAACTTCGGTGGCCGCCTTAGTAATGGCACCACCCTTAGTGCGCGGTGGGGTTTTAATCGGACGGATTCGATCCAGGCCACCCTCTTCGGTCTTTTGAATGATACGTGCCATGGTTTGAACGGCCTCTATCGGAAATGCCCCAATGCTAGTTTCGCCAGAGAGCATCAATGCATCTGCCCCATCTAGAACCGCATTTGCGCAGTCAGTGGCTTCGGCACGAGTTGGACGAGAGTTAGTAATCATTGATTCAAGCATCTGTGTTGCAACAATGACGGGCTTTGCCATATCGCGAGCAAGCTCAACGCAGAGTTTTTGTACTAGCGGTACGTCCTCAATTGGGAGTTCAACGCCTAAGTCACCACGGGCCACCATAATGCCGTCGAATGCATCAACAATTTCGGCAATGTTTGCTACAGCTTGGGGTTTTTCGATCTTGGCAATTACCGGAAGTCGAATACCTTCTTCATCCATAATCTTGTGTACATCTTTAATGTCTGCCGCATCTCGAACAAATGAGAGAGCAATAAAATCAGCCCCCGCACGAAGTCCCCACCGTAGATCTTCAATATCTTTATCTGACATCGCCGGCACAGAGACAGCAACCCCTGGAAGATTAATTCCCTTGTTATTGCTTACTGCCCCAGGTTCAGTGACCTTGGTAATTACATCGTTACCTTTAACCTCAATGACTTGAACCGTTACTTTTCCATCATCTATCAGTATGTAATCCCCTGGTTTGCAATCTCCAGGAAGCCCTTTGTAGGTGGTGCCCACGCGCTCCTTAGTGCCTTCGACCTCATCGGTCGTAATCGTAAAAATATCCCCTCGAGCCAACTCATGTGGCCCGGCAATAAAACGAGCAAGACGAATCTTTGGTCCTTGAAGATCTACAAGGATTGCAACGGGGCGCCCTGCTGCTTTAGCTGCTGCCCTCACCTGATCAAGCCTGAGTTGGTGCTCCTTGTATGAGCCATGCGAAAGATTCAATCTCGCCATATTCATTCCAGCATCAATGAGCTCTTTAACTTTCTCTGGAGTTTCAACTGCAGGACCCATCGTGCACACTATTTTCGCTCTACGCATATGACAACCTTAAACCATCAACTGACGGGTAGTGGGTTCAATTGGATTTGGAAGCTGAGTATCGCCAGTGAGATATCTATCTACTGCAGATGCAGCACTTCTACCTTCTGCAATAGCCCAAACAATTAGTGACTGACCGCGACCAGCATCACCGGCAATAAATACACCATCTTCATTTGCTGCAAAGTTTGCATCACGAACTATGTTGCCGCGATCGTCAATCTCTACCTCTAGCTGCGTAAGCAACGGTGATTGCTCGGGACCAGTGAAACCCATTGCCAAGAACACAAAATCAGCGGCAATCTCTCTTTCAGTCCCTGGCACAGATACGAATTTTCCATTAACTAATTCAGTCTCGACAATCCGTATAGCTCGTACATTTCCAAACTCGTCGCCTAGAAACTCTTCAGTACTGACTGAGAAAATGCGATTATCTTTCTCCTCGTGGGCACTGGATACACGGTAAATCATTGGATATGTCGGCCATGGTTGAGAGGAAGGCCTTTCATCACTTGGTCTTGGCATGATTTCTAGTTGAGTAATGCTGGCTGCGCCTTGACGAATGGATGTTCCAAGACAGTCTGCGCCGGTATCACCGCCACCCAAGATCACTACATGTTTTCCAGCAACATTAATTGGTGGTACTTCTACCTCACCGAGTGCCTGCTTGTTGCCCCACGGTAGAAACTCCATTGCCTGGTAGACGCCGATTAACTCTCGACCCACAATATTAAGGTCGCGCCACTTTGTCGCTCCAACTGCCACAACTATCGCATCAAATTTCTTTCGCAATGCAGACCCTGTGAGCTCTACCCCAATATCTACATTAGGGCGAAAACGAGTTCCCTCCCGCTCCATTTGCTCAAGACGTCGATCAAGAATGTGCTTCTCCATTTTAAACTCTGGAATTCCGTAGCGAAGCAGGCCACCTATTTTCGCCGCGCGCTCATAAACAACGACCGTGTGACCTGCACGAGTTAACTGCTGAGCCGCAGCAAGTCCGGCTGGGCCTGAACCTATAACTGCAACAGTCTTTCCAGATATTCGATCCGGTATGAGTGGCTTTACATCTCCAGTTGCAAAGGCCTCTTCTATGGTGCGAAGTTCAACTTGCTTGATTGTGACGGCATCACGATTTATCCCTACAACACAGGCCGTCTCACACGGTGCCGGGCAAAGCCGACCCGTGAACTCAGGAAAATTATTAGTTGCATGAAGTCGGTTAATGGCCTCGTGAGTATCCCCGCGCCATATTAAATCGTTCCACTCAGGAATGAGATTTCCGAGGGGACAACCAGAGTGGCAGAATGGAATACCGCAGTCCATACAACGGCCCGCCTGCTTTTGTAGGTGCTCAAAACTTTGTGGTTCATAGACTTCGCGCCAATCTTGAATGCGCACATCTACCGGACGGCGAGTTGGAACTTCGCGTGGCGTTGTGATGAAACCCTTTGGATCAGCCAAGAGCTGCTACCTCCATAACAAGTGCGTCAGCGGGTAAACCTTCACGAGTAGCACGCGCCATAGCCTCAAGTACGCGCGCATAATCACGTGGCATCACCATTGAGATGCGATTGATTGCGACATCCCAATTACTCAATATCTCAAGGGCGACAATCGAATCAGTGCACTCTGCGAAATTGTTAATGATTTGCTTTAAGAGTTCGCGTTGATCTTCAGGTACTGCAAGGACATCAACCATGTCAGTATTCACATTTGCGGGCTCTAAATCCAACACAAATGCGCGGCCGCCTGACATCCCTGCGGCAAAGTTTCTACCAGTATTTCCTAGGACGACAACGTATCCCCCCGTCATGTACTCGCAGCCGTGATCGCCAATACCTTCAGCAATTGCAGTTGCACCAGAGTTACGAACACAAAACCTTTCGCCAACGACGCCACGGATCATGATTTCACCAGATGTTGCGCCATATCCAATAACATTTCCAGCGATTACATTTTCATGAGATTTAAATGTTGAGGCGGTATCTGGCCGCACAATTACACGACCCCCAGAGATGCCTTTACCCACATAATCATTTGAATCACCGAATAATCGCAGCGTTAAACCTGCTGGGATAAATGCACCGAGTGATTGGCCTGCCGATCCTCTCAAAGTGATATCAATAGCCCCGTCGGGAAGTCCGGCTCCCCCGTAGGCACGGGTGATTTCGGCACCTAGCATCGTTCCAATAGTTCGATTTACATTTCGTACAGGAACATCAATTCGGACTAACTCTTGATTCATAAGCGCTGGTTGTGAGAGCTCGATAAGTTGATTATCAAGGGCGGCATCAAGGCCATGATCTTGGCGCGCAGTATTATGAAGTGAACTTGAACTTTCTGGACGCACAAGAAGTGGAGAAAGATCTAAGCCACTTGCTTTCCAGTGATCTACTGCGCGCTTAGTTTCTAAGTACTCGACGTGCCCAATCGCCTCAAGAAGCGTCTTGAAACCAAGGCTGGCTAAAATTTCGCGAACCTCTTCGGCGATATATTCGAAGAAAGTTTCAACGAATTCAGGCTTGCCTGTAAAGCGTACGCGCAGTTCGGGATTTTGAGTTGCAACACCCACTGGGCATGTATCTAAGTGACAGACACGCATCATGACGCAGCCAGAGACTACGAGTGGCGCAGTCGCAAAACCAAACTCTTCGGCGCCAAGCAACGCTGCGATAACAACATCGCGACCAGTCTTTAACTGTCCATCAGTCTGCACAACGATTCGATCGCGCAGATTATTGAGTAAAAGGGTCTGCTGTGTTTCAGCTAAACCAAGCTCCCATGGCGCACCCGCATGCTTGAGTGATGTGAGCGGTGAGGCTCCAGTGCCGCCATCGTGGCCTGAAATTAAAACGACGTCGGCATGTGCCTTGCTCACGCCGGCAGCAACCGTACCAACACCAACTTCAGCTACGAGCTTTACATGCACGCGTGCGTTTTTATTTGCATTTTTTAGATCGTGAATTAATTGCGCTAAGTCTTCAATTGAATAGATATCGTGATGAGGCGGTGGCGAAATAAGACCCACTCCAGGTGTTGAGTAGCGAACCTTTGCAATCCACGGGTAGACCTTGTTGCCTGGTAGTTGTCCGCCTTCACCAGGCTTGGCACCCTGCGCGATTTTAATTTGAATATCATCGGCATTAACTAAATATTGACTCGTGACTCCGAAGCGACCTGATGCAACTTGTTTGATTGCCGAACGTTTAGAGTCGCCATTCTCCATCTCTACATAACGTGATGGATCTTCTCCGCCTTCACCAGTATTTGATTTGGCGCCTAATCGGTTCATGGCGATCGCAAGAGTTTCATGAACTTCTTGTGAGACCGAACCGTATGACATGGCGCCAGTAGAAAAGCGGGCAATGATGGCACTAGCGGGCTCGACTTCATCGATGGAAATCGCTTCTTGATCTTTAAATGCAAATAGTCCGCGCAACGTCATCAAACGCGTGCTCTGATCGTTGACTCGATTCGTGTAACGCTTGAATATGTCGTAACGCTTTGAACGGGTTGAGTGCTGCAGCGCAAAAACCGTTTCAGGGTCGAATAGGTGTGGTTCGCCCTCGCGGCGCCATTGATACTCCCCACCAATTGGAAGGCGTTTAGTGCCAGGCACTTCTCCCCCTGGTGGATATGCAATGTGGTGACGGGCGATTGTCTCTTGGGCAATAATATCGAGTGAGACTCCGCCTAAGCGCGAAGTCGTGCCCACGAAGAATTCATCGACAACTTCGGCGCTTAGTCCAATAGCTTCAAAGACCTGTGCACCTGTATATGAGGCGATGGTGCTGATGCCCATTTTCGACATAACTTTTAATACGCCCTTGCCAAGGGATTTGATTAAGTTGCGAACCGCTTTCTCCGGCGTGATGCCGGTAATAACGCCCTGCAAAACTAAATCCTCGGCACTCTCCATTGCAAGATAAGGATTAACTGCAGCTGCGCCATAACCAATAAGAAGTGCAACATGATGGACTTCTCGGACATCGCCAGCTTCCACAACTAAACCAACTTTGGTTCGTGTCTTTTCGCGAATTAAGTGGTGGTGAACAGCAGATGTTAATAAAAGCGATGGTATTGGTGCCTCTTCAGTATCACCATCTCGATCAGATAAAACGATGATGTGTGCACCATCATTAATCGCCGCTGAAACTTCGGCCTTGATCTCATCGAGTCTTGCGCGAAGTGAATCTCCACCATCGGCGACAAAGAAAAGTCCGCGGATGACATGGGCAGTCAAACCTGGGTGATCTCCATCGGCGTTAACATGAATGATCTTTGCAAGTTCGTCGTTATCGATAACAGGGAATGCGAGTGATATTTGACGACATGAAGACGGACCAGGATCAAGGAGATTATGCTCTGGACCCATCGCAGTTCCCAAACTTGTCACTAACTCTTCGCGAATCGCATCTAATGGCGGATTAGTAACTTGAGCAAAGAGTTGTGAGAAATAATCGAAAAGCAGACGTGGTTTATTTGAAAGTGCGGCGATAGGAGTGTCGGTACCCATCGAACCTAAAGCTTCCATCCCGTTGCGAGCCATAGGAGTAACCAGGATGCGTAACTCTTCTTCCGTGTAGCCAAAGGCGCGCTGGCGGCGAAGAACTGATGAGTGCGGATAGATGATGTGTTCACGGGCTGGAAGTTCACTTAACTTCACCATTCCAGCGTGCAGCCAATCACCATAAGGAGCAGCATTTGCTAAAGAGTCTTTTATCTCTTCATCTTCAATGATTCGACCCGCCTCGATATCGACCAAGAACATCTTTCCGGGCTGCAATCGCCCTTTTCGAACGATATCTTCAGGTGCGATGTCCAAGACGCCTACTTCGGATGCCAAAACAACTAGTCCATCTTTAGTTACCCAGTAGCGCGATGGTCGAAGACCATTTCGATCAAGGACTGCGCCAACTTGATGACCATCAGTAAAAGTTACGCAGGCTGGTCCATCCCAAGGCTCCATCAAAGATGCATGAAAGGCATAGAAATCACGACGAAGATCTGACATCGATGTGTGATTTTCCCAGGCTTCCGGAATCATCATTAACACTGCATGTGGAAGTGATCGACCACCAAGGTATAGAAGTTCAAGAACTTCATCAAAAGATGCTGAATCACTTCCTGACATTTGGACTATTGGAAAGAGGCGTTTTAAATCTCCAGGAATTAAATCACTCTGAAGCAGTGACTCACGTGCACGCATCCAGTTGCGATTGCCCTTAACAGTATTGATTTCACCGTTGTGTGCAATGAAGCGATATGGATGAGCAAGTGGCCATGATGGAAAAGTATTAGTAGAAAAACGCGAGTGCACGAGCGCCAGTGGGGAGACAACGCGTTCATCGCTTAAATCGGGGAAAAACTCTTCAAGTTGACCCGTTGTAAGCATTCCCTTATAGACAATTGTCTGGGCAGATAATGAAGGAAAGTAAAGTGACAGTGCGTGCTCGGCGCGTTTGCGCAGGCAAAATGCCATACGTTCAAGCACAAGGCCATCTTCATTCTTTAGGCCACTAAGAAATATTTGTTGAAATTCTGGCATGACTGAGAGGGCAGTCTTACCTAAAGAGATTGAGTTAATTGGTAGATCACGCCAACCGATAACCTTTAAGCCCTCTTCAGCGGCGAGGCGGGCAATCTCAGCACGTACATCAACACCTTTTTCTATAAAGGCGATGCCTGTCGCATACATTCCCGCTTCTGGTAAATCAAAATCTGTCACTTCTTGAAAGAATTGATCAGGGATTCGGATGAGAATTCCTGCGCCATCTCCGCTATCTGGTTCAGCACCTGATGCGCCGCGGTGTTCAAGATTTCGAAGCGCAGTAAGAGCTTTTTCTACAATTTCGTGAGTTGCAATCTTGTTTAACGTCGCCACCATCGCAACACCGCATGCATCATGTTCTTGGGCAGGGTTATAAAGCCCCTGTGCATGTGGATAATTGGAAGGCAAGGCCATGGCGTTTGAGCTCCGATTGTCGAATTTTTTCGGGACAACCTTGGCCCTGGTGCTAATTGATGTTGCGGTGCAAAGAGTAGCAACAAATACCGCTCTGACTAGAGGTTATATGCCTGCAACTTGAGCGAGCTGACCAATTCCGGCCGTGATTAACATGCCCAGGCAGCCGCCGATAATGACTCGAAGCGTCGTACCGACGACTTTGGCTCCAGCAGTTCGTGCACTGACAATTCCTGTGAGAACTAGACCTGCAACTGTAAATCCCACAATGCTCCACGCCTTGGCTCCGATAGTTGGGGCAAATGCCCCCACAAATGGGATAAGACCGCCGACAGTAAATGAGATCGCAGATGCAACTGCCGCTTGAACTGGGCGGGCCTTTGTATGGGGATGTTGACCAAGTTCATCACGTAAGTGCGCTGCAAGTGGATCCTTTGCATGCATTGCCATCGCTACTTCCATTGCCAGCTCTGGAGTTAATCCACGATTGATATAGATGTCTTGCAGCTCTAGTAGCTCACCCGCTGGATCGGTTGCAAGATGTTCAATCTCAAGTATCCGATCAGACTCTTCAACATCATTTTGTGATCGTACTGAAACATATTCACCGACTGCCATCGACATCGCGCCGGCGGTAATCCCTGCAAGTCCAGCGGTTACAAGAAAATCATTTTTGCCAGCTGCAACAACACCAATCATGAGCGATGCCGTTGATACCAAGCCATCATTTGCACCTAGAACAGCTGCGCGAAGCCAGCCAGCACGGTGGGTACGGTGTTGCATATTTCGTTCATGTACAGCTCTTAGTGGCATGGAAAATAGCCTACCCGAGAACCCCGCCACTAGCTTTACCCAATCGCCGATAGATATTTAGTGCGCCTAAGGCAACTAAAATCCCAACCCAAACATTGAGTCGGAGACCGAATATGTGATGCGCCTCATCGATTCGAATCGATTCGATAGCGACACGACCAAGACAGTATCCAAATATATAGAGTGCGAAAACCTGCCCCGAGCGAAACCTCTTGCCGAAAATAATTAAGAAAATCGCTAGAGCTGTGCTCCAAAGCGCTTCGTATAAAAATGTAGGGTGAAAAGTTGCAAACTGTGTATAGCCATTCGGACGATTAATGAGTGGAACCGACAAGGCCCAGGGAGCATCTAGCGGCCGCCCAAAGAGCTCGATGTTAAACCAGTTTCCAAAGCGTCCAACTGCTTGAGCAAAAAGAACTCCAGGGGCTAAGGCATCCATGAAGAGTGAAAATGCTGGAAGCTGAACTCTTCTTGCTAGTTGACGGTATCTAAACCAAGCGGCAAAAGTACCGAGCGAAATTGCACCCCATATTCCGAGTCCACCTTCCCATATTTTGAAGGCATCCAAAGGATGACCTCCACTGCCGAAGTAGGCATCGGGAGAGGAAAGGACGTGATAAACGCGCCCACCAATAATTCCAAAAGGTACGGCAGTAATTGCTACCTCTGACACCACTGAAGTGCCATTGGGCGTTACCGCCCTAAAGCGTTTGTCGCCTAACCAAATCGCAATTGCAATACCAGTGATGATACATAACGCGTACAGATGAATTGTAAGCGGTCCGATTTCCAAGGCAGAAACTGTCGGCGATGGAATCGAACGGATCAAGTTTTAGCCAGCCTCTACTGCGAATCGAAATTCAGAGGGATCAAAACCGTTGGCTTTGCGAACCCATAGTTTGTCATTAATAAAAACCGTCGGAGTGCCTGTCACTTTATATGTTGGCATTGAATCCGCTTGAGCTTTTACTACATCGGCCTTTGAGCCATTGGAAACGCAGTCTGTAAAGCTCTTGCTCTTGAGTCCAATGTAGTCACCGATCTTAATTAAATTCTCGCCCGTAAAGAAACCTGAGTTTTCCGAAGCTGGTTGAACAATATAAAGAGCTTTGTGGTAATCGAGATAGTGACCTTCGTCGGCGGCGCACATCAGCGCATTTGCTGCACGGACTGATTCATCCCCTAAAAATGAAAGGGCGTGATAAACAACTGTCGCCTTTTTAGTTCGCACTAACTCTTCAATGTACTCTCCATTTGCCTCTTCAAAAGTTCGGCAGATTGGACATTGCGGATCTTCCCAGAGATCGATTTTTACTGACCCACCAGGATTTAGCACTAATCCTGAACCCTGTGCGACATCAATGCTTCCACTTACCTTTTCACCAAGTTTGTAATCTTTAAGCGCGACAAAAGATTCGTTGGCCTTAGTCGAGGAGCTCATGAGAGAAAAGACGACACCTGTCACAACTACGAGTGCAACCATTCCGATTACTAACCATCGCGTGAAATTATCCCCGCCGCTTTTCGCCTTTACCTGCTTAGCCATTTAGATCTCCTCATGTACTGTGGTCAATTTTGCAACTGATTGTAATCCGTAAGGGAAAAAGTATATATAAAGGAGGTCTATGGCAACACCCAACTCGTGCAGGGTCTTAATGAGATACCCCCTATGGAGCTTTCCCGCCTCAGTTGGATCGATAGCACCGGCATTGCCAAAGCAGCCACGTCAACTGGAGCAAAGGCTCGCATTAGAATCCACAGATTGTTTTAAGGATTAGTTGTTTGAGACTCTATATTAATTTAAAAATTAATAGTAATGCGATGATGGAGTACACACCCGTTACAACTACGGCGTCCCAACCTGATAATAACTTTTCCTGCAGTTTCAAGGTTCTTTCAGGGTTCAGTGGAAGAGCACCGTTGAGAGCAATAATCCTAAACATGCTCCCAAATACCGTGACAGTAGAAACAGTAACTAGGAGGCACCATGGGCAGAAGGCTTTTATGACTAGATATGATTGAGAGAATAACCAGAAGGCGAAAAGTAACCCAATACCGTAGACGCTCAAGGCAACTCTCATAAAGTTTTTAGGGAATTGAACTCCAGAAAGACCGGCAACCGCAATCGTTATGACTACTGCCTCGCAAATAAGTCCTAGGAACGCATTTGGGAATCCAAGTAGATTGGACTGCCATGAAACTGCCACCTTGGCGCAGGAGACCACCGAGTTGATGTTACAGGCCAGTGGGGAGTCGGCGTCCTTGGCAAGTTTGATTGCATCAATTGATAAGACTAGGGAGGCAACAAGACTAAAAAATGAAGAGACAAGCATTGTCATGTAAGCCTTGAAGTGTGGGGTTTTTCTACTCGGTGTAACTAACTCGTTTATAGTCTCGTTATCCATTGCCATGAAATTTTTTCATCGCCCCTCTCGAACTCCTGCAGCTAACTCTTTAGCCAAATCTGATACAGCCAACAATGCTGCCTCCTCATCGGGTTCATTGAGTAATAGTTTAATGAATGCCGAGCCAACAATAACGCCATCGGCATAACCGGCTACAGATTTTGCCTGTTCGCGCGTGGAAACACCTAGACCTACGGCAACCGGAAGAGAGGTTGTCGCTCTGAGGCGGTGAACCAAATCTTCGGCGTTAACAATCAGGCCTGAACGCGCGCCCGTAACTCCCATCACGCTGGCGGCATATACGAATCCCCCGGTCTTGGCAGTTACTTGGGTAAGGCGCGCATCGCTTGTGCTCGGTGCGACAACATAAATCGGGTTGATGCCATGAGTAACTGCTGCTGCCAGCCATTGTGCCGACTCTTCAATTGTTAGATCTGGAGTGATAACGCCAGATCCCCCATTTTCAGCGATTGCCCGTGCGAAATTATCGACACCGAATTTTTCAATCGGGTTCCAGTAGGTCATCACCACAGTAGCGACTCCAGTATCACTTGCAACTTTGAGGGCTGCGAAAACTTCAGTGGCACCAGTTCCGGACTTAAGGGCGATATCTGCCGCCTCTTGAATCGTTGGGCCATCCATAACTGGATCGCTATATGGATAACCGATTTCAATTGCATCAACACCCGCGGTAGCAAGGGCTTGAATTACTTTCGCACAACCGCTTTGAGATGGAAAACCAGCTGGAATATATGCAATGAGGGCGGCGCGATTTTCTGAGCGAACTTTTATGAAAAGTTCATCGAGTGCAGTACTCACAATGGGATACCGAAATACTGCGCCGCAGTTTGTACATCTTTATCTCCACGTCCTGACAGGTTTATTAAAAGTGTGGCATCGGGTCCAAGTTCTTTACCAACGATCATCGCACCAGCCAAGGCATGGGCCGACTCGATGGCTGGAATAATCCCCTCAGTTTTACACAAGAGTGCAAATGCATTCATCGCTTGATCATCTGTAATTGCGCGGTACTCAGCACGTCCAATGTCATGCAAGTATGCATGCTCAGGGCCTACTCCTGGATAATCTAATCCAGCTGAGATTGAATGTGACTCAACGGTCTGGCCATTTGAATCCTGAAGAACATAAGTTCGATTCCCGTGAAGTACGCCCGCAGATCCGCCATTAATTGATGCGGCATGACGTCCAGTTTCAACTCCATCACCACCTGCCTCAAAACCGATCAATCGCACATCTGCATCTGGAATGAAGGCATGAAATATTCCCATCGCGTTTGACCCGCCACCGATACAGGCTAAAACTGCATCTGGGAGCGCACCAGTCAGTGCCAAAACCTGTTCGCGCGCCTCTTCGCCAATTATCTTTTGGAAATCTCGGACAATCGTTGGAATTGGATGCGGACCAGCAACGGTGCCAATAAGATAATGAGTATCTGCAACGTTGGTCACCCAATCGCGCATTGCTTCGTTAATTGCATCTTTCAATGTTTTGGAGCCAGAGCTGACTGGAATAACTTGAGCACCGAGAAGTTTCATTCGGGCAACATTTAAGGATTGTCTACGGATATCTTCCTCGCCCATATAGACAACACACTCAAGTCCCATGAGAGCCGCTGCAGTTGCTGCTGCAACTCCATGTTGTCCCGCACCTGTTTCAGCGATGACGCGTGTCTTTCCCATTCGTTTAGTAAGCAAGGCTTGACCTAAAACATTGTTAATTTTATGACTGCCTGTGTGATTGAGATCTTCGCGCTTTAAAATTATTCGCGCTCCTCCGGCATGTTCGGCAAAGCGCGGTATTTCAGTGATAATGCTTGGGCGACCTGTATAGCTTCGATGGAGTTCGGCAAGCTCTGCTAAAAAGAGTGGATCTTTCTGCGCCGAATTATGTGTATCTTCTAATTGATTAAGGGCACCAATTAGTGCCTCTGGAACAAATCGTCCACCGTACTGACCGAAATGCCCATCTTGATCGACATCGTGAGTGCTCATTGCTCAAGCCTACCTAGACCTAGAAGTTCGCGCATTGCAACCACTGGATCACCGGCCTTTACAAGGGCTTCACCAACAAGAATTGCAGTCGCCCCAAATTTTTGTGCAAACTCCACATCGGCCCGTTTTGAGATCCCGGACTCTGCCACTCGAACAATGAAGGTAGGAATTCGCGGGATTAACTCAGCAAATGCTTGTGGGTCCACATCGAGAGTTTTTAAATTCCTCGAGTTGACGCCCACGATTTGTGGAGAAATATCCAATGCGCGCTCTAACTCGTCATTTGTATGTACTTCAACAATTGCTCGCATACCAAGTTCTAGCGCTAATTGATGATAATCATTGAGTTGATTCTGGCCGAGTGCTGCAACAATCAAAAGGACGACATCTGCGCCATGTGCTCGCGCCTCAAAGAATTGGTACTCATCGACCATAAAATCTTTTCGCAGTATCGGAGTTTGCACGCGTGTGCGCACTGCATCAAGATCATTTAACGATCCTGCAAAACGACGCTGTTCAGTGAGCACGCTAATCATCGTTGCCCCCGCAAGGGCATACTGCTCGGCCAATGCCGCTGGATCCGTTATCGATGCAAGATTGCCTTTGCTCGGTGATGAACGCTTAACTTCTGCGATTACAGACATCTCATTGGCTAATAAGACATTGAGCGGGTCGTTCACTGGCGCTGCTTGATCAATAGCTTCGGCGATCTGTGCCATTGGCAAGCGTCTTACTGCCAGATCCTCTCTCACGCCTTCAATAATGGAGTCCAGGACGCTCATACAAACTTCTCATCACTTGGATCGATTCCATTATCTAACGCGCTCCAAGAGTTCAGAGTTCTCGGTGAACGCTCATATCGCGAAGAAAGTTTCAATCTCTTTCCGGCGACAATGACAAATGTAAACAAAACGACTGCACTCACTGCTATCGCAAGGTAGCTCTTCATTTATGGCTTGCGCAATCTATTTGCCGAATCAATGGCGTTCAATACGGCTGCGGCCTTGTTGTAGCACTCTTGGTTCTCAGAGTCTGGATCCGAGTCAGCGACTACTCCTGCACCAGCTTGAACATAGGCAACGCCCTCATGAATGAGCGCCGTACGAATTGCGATACATGTATCTATATTTCCAGTGAAATCAATGTAGCCAACGATTCCCCCATATAGACCACGACGCGTTGGTTCCAGGTTTTCAATAATCTCCATCGCACGTGGCTTTGGGGCGCCAGATAAAGTACCTGCTGGAAACACTGAAAATAGCGCGTCAACTGCCGATGAATCTGTTGCTATTACTCCAGTAACTGTAGAGACAATATGCATCACGTGCGAATAGCGTTCAAGGTGCATGAAATCAATAACTTCGACGCTTCCAGGAGTGCAAACACGACCTAAATCATTTCTTCCTAAATCAACCAACATTAAATGCTCTGCACGCTCTTTAGGATCGGCTAATAACTCTTCACCTAAGCGATGGTCTTCCTCCGGTGATGCCGAACGCTTACGAGTACCTGCTATGGGATGAATCATTGCGTTACGACCGTGAATTTTAACGAGCGCCTCTGGACTAGAGCCCACGACATTGATGTCATCTGCAAAGCGAAAGAGATACATATAAGGACTTGGATTATTTAATCGAAGCATTCGATATACATCTAAGGCATCTGCTTCACATGTCATTGAAAAACGTTGGGAAAGTACGATTTGAAACGCCTCCCCTGCAACGATCTCCTCTTTCGCCAGCAAAACTTTCGCCTTGAAATCAGCCGGTGTTATAGATGAGTTAAAAGTAGGTTCAGCATGGTTATCGATTATTGCAATCTCTCCTGGCAGAGAAGAGGCCAGATCTACCTGCATGCGATCTAAGCGTTCATTGCAAGCGGCAAAGGCCTCATCGATACGATCATCGCTGCCATCCCAATTTATAGCGTTCGCAATCAAGGTAATAGTTCCATCGCTGTGATCAAGAACTGCTAAATCACTGGTCAGCATGAAGCTAAGTTCGGGAAGTGGAAGATCTTTAACGGAGAGCTGCGGAAGTTTTTCAATTCTGCGAATAACGTCATAGCCCATAAAGCCAACTAGCCCACCAGTCAGTGGTGGCAGGCCATCAATCTTTGGCGATTTTAAATGCGCTACAGATAGACGCAACGCCTCAAGTGGATCGATTCCAGATGGCGCACCTGCAGGAGGCGTCCCTTGCCAATATGCCAATCCATCGGACTCACTCAAAGTAGTTTCACTTCGCACTCCAATGAATGAGTAACGAGACCAGGCTCCGCCATGTTCGGCAGACTCAAGAAGAAAAGTATTCGGTGCATTCTTAGCTAACTTTCGATAAACCCCTATTGGTGTTTCTCCATCGGCCAATAGCCGCCGCGAAACTGGAATTACATTTGAGATCTTTGCAAAAGCACGAAACTCTTCAAGATTCATTTTCTAACTCGATTAATTGGCTGGTGAAAACAAGTTGCATTTCCGGTGTGACAGGCCACTCCTAATTGAGTAACGGTTAGCAAAAGTGCATCTCCGTCGCAGTCGAGAGAAATTGAATGGATCTCTTGAAAATGACCTGAGGTCGCTCCTTTAACCCATACTTCATTTCTACTGCGACTCCAATATGTCGCTTTGCCACTTTCGATTGTCATAGCCAATGACTCGGCGCTCATGTA
This sequence comes from Candidatus Planktophila sp., assembly GCA_964203745.1. Taxonomy (GTDB): domain Bacteria; phylum Actinomycetota; class Actinomycetes; order Nanopelagicales; family Nanopelagicaceae; genus Planktophila. The sequence goes on along the minus strand of CAXNOC010000001.1, from coordinate 47,077 downwards.
GGCGAGCATGAGAACCTCACGGCTTGTGAAATCTTGAACGATGGCGGGAATGAGAGCCCCTGGATCCTTGAGTAATACTGCGATTGCGGGATCAAGAATGGCCATGGGGTAATTCTGCCTTACGAGAGTGCGACGGCGCGCACCGGATAGTTGTGTGAATCCAAATATGACTTGACATCTCTTATGCGATGGATGCCGAAGTGGAAAACGCTAGCTGCAAGCAGGGCATCGGCCCCTGCATCCAAGGCGGCAGCGAAATCTTCTAGGGCACCCGCTCCCCCGCTGGCGATCAGTGGAACCTTTGATACAGCTCGAACCGCGCTAATCATTCCGATGTCATACCCGGCACGTGTGCCATCGGCATCCATTGAATTCAAGAGAATCTCACCGACACCAAGAGCACATGCCCTCTCCACCCAGGCCAGTGCATCGATGTGCGTGCCTTCACGCCCACCATGTGTTGTGACTTCAAAGCCCGACTCGGTACGGGCTCGACGCGCATCAACTGATAGAACTAAGACTTGCGAGCCGAAGCGATCAGCGATTTCGGCGATGAGCTCTGGTCGAACAATCGCCGCCGTATTAATTGAAATCTTGTCAGCGCCTGCTCGCAAGAGACGGTCAACATCATCCACGCTTCTAATACCTCCGCCAACTGTGAGCGGAATGAAAACCTCTTCGGCGGTGCGTCGAACAATATCTAACGTCGTTTCGCGACCTGAACTACTTGCCGATATATCGAGGAAGGTAAGTTCATCGGCGCCCTCTAAACCATAGAGCCTTGCCATCTCAACAGGATCACCGGCATCGACAAGGTTTGTAAAGTTAACGCCTTTAACAACACGGCCATCTGTTACATCTAGACATGGAATTATTCGAACCGAGAGTGTCATACCGATGCAACCTTTAGCGCTTCCTGCAAAGTAAACGCTCCGGCATAGAGAGCTTTACCAACGATTGCGCCTTCAATACCTATCGAGGTCAGCGCCGCTAAATCTGCGATGTCGGTGAGGTTAGATATTCCCCCACTCGCAACAACTGGTCTAGAAGTCGCAGCACAGACAGATTTTAGTAACTCAATATTTGGTCCTGTTAAGGTTCCATCTTTAGCGACATCTGTAACTACATATCGCGCACAACCATCGCGATCAAGACGTTCAAGTGTTTCGAAGAGATCTCCCCCTTCGCTTGTCCATCCTCGTGCAGCCAATGTTTGTCCGCGTACATCTAAGCCAACTGCAATTAAATCTCCGTATTCGGCTATAACGCGCGAAGTCCATTCGGGATTTTCAAGGGCTGCGGTGCCTAAGTTAATGCGTGTGCATCCAGTAGCAATAGCTCGCTTAAGCGACTCATCATCTCGGATTCCACCTGAGAGCTCGACTTTAATATCCAACGCTCCAACAACCTGCGCCAAGAGTTGGGCGTTATCGCCTCGCCCAAAGGCTGCATCTAAATCCACTAAGTGAATCCACTCTGCTCCAGCGCTCTGGAATTCAAGTGCTACTTCAAGAGGTGCTCCATAAATACTCTCACGCGAAAGCTCACCCTGCACCAAGCGAACTGCGCGACCATCTTTTACATCGACTGCAGGCAATAGCTCTAAATACCTCATAAAGTTTTACTCCAATTTTTTATAAGTGCTAAGCCAGCATCGCCCGATTTTTCAGGGTGAAACTGTGTTGCGCTTACATAGCCATCTTCAACGGCAGATAGAAATCTCTCGCCATAAGTCGTCCATGTTTGAATCGCTGCAGATGATTCTTTAGCGGCATACGAGTGCACGAAGTAAAAAGCCTCATTTTCAACGCCTGAGAAAAGCCGAGAGTTAGCCGGGCTTTCTACCGTGTTCCAACCCATATGGGGAAGAATCGGAGCGGCAATAGAGCTCACTGTTCCCGACCATATTCCAACTCCTGCATGCGGCTCTCCAAGTGAATGTTCATCGCCATGCGCAAAGAGAATCTGCATGCCTATACAGATTCCAAGCGTCGGACGCTCGGCAAGCTGACGTTTTCTTATGATCTCTGCTCCATTTATTGAGTTCAAGCCTTGCATGCATGAAGCGAAAGCACCTACTCCTGGAACTACGAGTCCATCTGCCTCACTTGCAACACGTGCATCAGATGTAACTACTACTTCATGACCGCTGGTTGCAAAGGCGCGTTCGGCCGATCGCAAGTTTCCAGAGCCATAGTCAAGAATTGCGATCAAAGAGAGCCCTTAGTTGATGGAATTCCTGCTACTCGTCCATCTAATGAAACGGCATCGCGTAGTGCGCGTGCAACAGCCTTGAACTGAGCCTCAAAAACATGGTGAGCATTGCGTCCTTCAAGAACACGAATGTGAAGGGCGATGTGAGCCTCTGCAACAATCGACTCCCAAATATGTTTGCCAAGTGTTGTATCAAAAGTTCCAATCAGCTCAACTATTTCAGGCTGACGATGTACGAGATATGGTCGGCCAGATAAATCAACTGCAGCTTGAACGAGAACTTCATCGAGTGGAACCATCGAGTCTCCAAAGCGGCGAATGCCTGCCTTGTCCCCTAAGGCTTCGCGCAGTGCTTGTCCGAATGCCAAGGAGGTGTCTTCAACAGTGTGATGGGAATCTACTTCGATGTCACCCTTTGTCTTCACTGTTAAATCAAAGCCCGAGTGTTTTCCAAGCTGGGACATCATGTGATCAAAGAATGGAACACCGGTTGATACGTCGATCACACCTTGACCATCTAAATTAAGTTCAACCAGAACATATGACTCTTTAGTTTCTCGTTCGATTCTTGCAGTTCTCATGGGGCTCTCGCTTTCTACAGAAGTTCGGTTAAGGCATCGATAAAGGCTTTGTTTTCGGCGTCAGTGCCGATGGTCACACGAAGATAGGACGATAATCCCACATCCCTAATGAGAACTCCCTTTTCAAGGAGTTGATCCCACAACTGCGTCGAAGTGGCTTTAAAACCAGTGAAAAGTATGAAATTCGCCGCACTAGGTAAGGTCGTTAAGCCAAGTCTGTGGAGTTCGGCGACAAGAGCTTGGCGTGCAGTGACAAGTGTTGCCACATTACCTAAGAGCTCGACACGGTAATCGAGGGCGACCAAGGCTGCCGCTTGAGTGATTGCGCTTAAGTGATATGGAAGTCGAACCAGCAACATGGCATCAACGACAATTGAATCGGCAACGAGATAGCCAACTCGGGCTCCAGCAAAGGCAAAGGCCTTGCTCATCGTGCGAATTACTACGACATGAGGATGCGCACCTATTAAGCCCACCGCAGAGGGTTCTGAAGAAAACTCTGCGTATGCCTCATCTACGACGAGCAAGCCACCGTGGAGCGCTACTGCATCGGCCAGAGTTGCAATATCTTTAATACTGATGGCATCACCTGTTGGATTATTAGGTGTCGTAATGAATGTGAGCGTGGGCTTATGCGCATCAATATCTGCGACTGCGCTATCTAGATTAAATGTGAAATCTGCGTTTCGCTGACCGCTCAACCAGTTGGTGCCCGTGACGTTAGCGATAATTGAGTGCATCGAGTATGAAGGTGTGAATCCAAGTGCAACCCCACTACCAAATGCTAGAAAGAGGGATTGAATAATCTCGTTACTTCCATTTGCCGCCCAAATATTTTGAGAAGTAAATCGAGTATCGCTTGCTTCGTTGATGTAGTTAGCTAACTCTGTACGCAGCCGATTTGCATCGCGATCGGGGTATCGATTAAGAGTCCCGGCAACATCGGCTACTGCCAGAGCGATACTTGCTTGCAAAGCCAATGATGGTGGATAGGGATTTTCATTCGTGTTCAATGATGCATCGGCTGGAAGTTGAGGTGCGCCATATGGAGACAAGGACGCTAACTCCTCTCGCAATGGAAGCCATGCGGGCCAACTCATGACAAATTCTCTAAACGTGCTGACATTGCTTGCCCATGCGCTGGTAAATCTTCTGCGCTCGAGAGAGTGAGTACGGTCGGTACGAGATCCAAAAAGGCTTCTTTTTGGTATTCGATGAAGTGAAGACCTCGAAGGAAGCTCTGAACTGAGAGCCCGCTGGAGTGGCATGCGCATCCACCTGTCGGCAAGACGTGATTTGATCCGGCAGAGTAATCACCTAGTGACACTGGTGAATAACGTCCAATAAAAACAGCGCCTGCATTTCTAATCTTTTCTGCATCTGCGCGAGCATTTACGGTTTGAATCTCTAAATGCTCGGCGGCATAGGCATTTACGACATCGATTCCCTGTTCGATTGAATCTACTAAGACAATCGCCGATTGAATACCAGAGAGAGCTTCGTGGATACGCGTTGAGTGTTTTGCAGCAGCAACTCGAATCTTTAATTCGGCCACAACCGCATCGGCCAAAGTTGGGCTATCGGTCACTAAAATAGCGGCAGCGATAACATCATGCTCGGCCTGACTAATTAAATCCGCGGCGACATCGGCTGGTATTGCGATTTTATCGGCCAATATCGCAATCTCTGTTGGTCCGGCCTCTGAATCAATTCCGACTATTCCACGAAGGGCACGCTTAGCTGCAGCTACATAAATATTTCCAGGTCCAGTTACTAAGTCACACTTCTCGGCGACGCCCTCCATGCCATATGCAAAAAGTGCGATTGCTTGTGCTCCACCAACTGCATAGACCTCGGTAATCCCAAGCAATGCGCACGTTGCCAAAATAGTCGGATGAGGAAGACCGTTGAAATCCTTTTGCGGTGGTGAAGCCACAGCAATAGATGGGGTCTTTGCAATTTGAGCGGGAATAACATTCATCATCACACTGCTTGGATATACGGCGCGGCCCCCTGGGACATACAGGCCAACACGATCAACTGGAATCCACTTTTCTCTGACTAATCCACCATCAACAACAACGGTCGTTTTTTCTTCACGGACTTGATCCGCATGAACTTTTCTCACTCGCTCGATCGATAACTCGAGAGCGGTACGAATGGCTGGTTCCAATGATGCAAGGGCTGCATCTAACGCTTCCTGCGGAACGCGAATACTTAACGGTGTTACGCCATCAAACTCTTGAGCCAAAGCGATGAGATCATTTTCATCTCCATTTTTCACGCGCTCTAAAATCGGCTCGATCAAGCGCATTGCTTCGGCCACATCTAGGGATGCACGTGGGAGTTGGCTCAGATAGCCAGCCTTCGTCAGCAATCTCCCGCGAAGATCAACAGTCCGAATCATTGTGCAATTGTAAGGGTCAACGGCTAATGGCTGGAGCGATATTACTATTGCCTAAACTAGGCAGTTAGGACCCAGAATTGATTTCAAATCCGCGCTTAAGCTAGGTGATGCTGTGATGAGAGCATCGATTTTCATAAAAGTATTACTTCCGTTATCGCTCAGTTGAAGATGTACTTCACGCTTTCCAGGGTGGGAGCGCAAAATCTCTTTAATCCGATCGACAATTGGAGGTGTGCATTGAGAAATCGGCAGGGAAATTACAAGCGGACCAGTGGGTCCCATCGATATATCGGGCATCGCCATTTCAAGGGCTGTAAATCGCAACGTATCTTCACGGCGATCAACACGTCCTCTAATGGTCACGATTCGATCTTCGGTCAGGGACATCGAATATTGATTGTAAGTTTTGGAGAAGAAGAGAACTTCCAGTGAGCCCTCAAGATCTTCTACGGTCACAACGGCCCACGAAGCGCCTTGTCTTGAGACTTTACGAGTGATTCCAGTAATTAATCCACCGATCGTTACAATCGATTCGCTTTGAGCGCCGTCGTCGACGAGCTCGCTAATTGTCATATCGGTACTTGCGCGCAGAACATGCTCAACACCGAGAAGCGGGTGATCTGAGACATAAAGTCCCAGCATTTCTCGCTCGTAACTCAATAACATCGCCTTGTCCCATTCGCCCTTAGGAATCTCTAAATCAAGAGAAATTACATGGCTAACTGACTCACCACCGAATAAATCAAATTGACCTATAGCTTCGGCTCGCTTAGTTTCAATCACTGAATCAATTGCTTCAAGGTAGATCGCCATAAGACCTTTACGTGTTACGCCCATAGAGCCGAAGGCTCCCGCTTTAATCAGTGACTCAATTGTTTTCTTGTTACAAACTTGTGCATCAACCTTTGCTAAGAAATCACCAAATGAAGTAAAACGTCCCTTTGATTCACGTGCAGCCTTAATTGATCCAACGACACCTTCGCCAACATTACGAATCGCGGCAAGTCCAAAACGAATATCGTTTCCTCGCGGCGTGTACTCAGCATCTGATTCGTTAATATCTGGCTCTAATACCTTGATTCCCATGCGACGACACTCACTCAAATACAGAGCTGATTTATCTTTATCATCGCGCACACTCGTCAATAACGCCGCCATGTATTCGGTCGGATAATTAGCTTTAAGATATCCAGTCCAGTAAGAAACAACACCATAACCCGCCGAGTGAGCACGGTTAAAGGCGTAATCTGAAAAAGGAATCAAAACATCCCATAACCTCTTAATCGATGCCGAGGAATATCCATTGGCCTTCATGCCGGCTTCAAATGGAATGTATTCCTTATCGAGAATATTCTTATCTTTCTTACCCATGGCCTTTCGCAATAAATCTGCGCGCCCTAGTGAAAAGCCGGCGACCTTTTGGGCAATCGCCATTACCTGCTCCTGATAAACAATCAAACCATATGTATCTCCGAGAATTTCCTTGAGTGCATCAACGAGTTCAGGATGAATAGCCTCAACGGGTTTGCGCCCATTCTTGCGATCTGCATAGTTGTTGTGCGCATTTTCGCCCATTGGCCCTGGTCGATAGAGCGCGATAACAGCTGAAATATCTTGAAAAGAATCTGGTGACATCGCACGAAGAAGTGCGCGCATTGGTCCACCATCTAGCTGAAACACTCCTAAAGTATCTCCACGGGAAAGTAGCTCATATGTTTTTTTATCATCGAGAGTTAAATCCTCCAAGATGATCTCTATTCCTTGATTAGCTTTTATATTGAGAAGTGCATCATCTAGTACCGAGAGATTTCTAAGTCCCAGGAAATCCATCTTTAAAAGGCCTATCGCCTCGCAAGCGCCCATGTCGAACTGGGTGATAATCGCTCCGTCGGCCTCTCTGCGATGAATTGGAATAACATCAAGAAGAGGTTCGCGAGAAAGGATTACTCCCGCAGCATGAACACCCCACTGTCGCTTTAATCCTTCAAGACCACGGGCAGTATCAACTACACGTTTTGAGTCGGGATCAGATTCATAGAGCGTACGAAACTCGCCTGCTTCGCCATAGCGATCATCTTTAGGATTAAAAACCCCGCTGAGTGAAATATCTTTTCCCATAACAGAAGGTGGCAGCGCCTTAGTTAATTTTTCTCCCACTACGTACGGGTAGCCGAGCACGCGCGTTGAATCTTTAATCGCCTGCTTAGATTTAATTGTTCCGTAGGTAATGATCTGTGCAACGCGATCTTCACCATATTTAGTTGTTGCGTATCGAATCATTTCACTTCGTCTGCGCTCATCGAAGTCCAAATCGATATCAGGCATCGAAATACGCTCTGGATTTAAGAAGCGCTCAAAGAGTAGGTCATGCTCAAGAGGATCAAGACCTGTAATTCCGAGGGCGTAAGCAACTAAAGAGCCCGCCGCAGATCCGCGGCCCGGTCCTACTCGAATACCGACTGTCTTTGCATGGGCAACTAGGTCGGCTACAACTAAGAAGTAACCAGGAAAACCCATCTTCTCCATAACGCCGAGCTCATATGCAAGACGGGATTTATGTTCGGGAGTTATCCGTGATCCCATTCTCTGAATTAACCCACGCTCTGCCTCTTTTTTAAGCCAAGAGTCCTCAGTTTCGCCTGCAGGTACCCTGAATTGAGGGAGAAGATTTTCACCTTCTCGGAGAGTTACATTGCAGCGCTCTGCAATAAGTAATGTGTTGTCGCAGCTTTCAGGTATCTCCTTAAAGAGTTCACGCATCTGCTCTGGAGTTTTAACGTAGAAGCTATCGTTATCGAATTTAAATCGCTTGGGATCGGCCAAAGTAGATCCCGATTGAACGCAGAGTAGAGCCTCGTGTGCAGGCGCATCTGTTTGCAGTGTGTAATGCAAATCATTTGTGGCAAGCAAGGGCAGTCCCAACTCTTTGCCAAGTTTGAGAAGGTCTGCCTTCACACGGGATTCAATTTCAATCCCGTGATCCATAATCTCTAAATAGAAATTCTCAGCTCCAAAAATATCGCGATAATCACTTGCCGCTTTTATCGCCTCTTTATAAGCGCCCATGCGCAACCGCGTCTGAACTTCGCCGCCAGGACACCCCGTAGTTGCGATTAATCCAGTGGAATACTTCGCCAAGATTTCGCGATCCATACGTGGTTTGTAGTAATAGCCCTCGAGGGATGCAAGTGATGAGAGGCGAAAGAGATTTCCCAGTCCTACATTGTTCTCGGCAAGAATCGTCATGTGGGTATATGCCCCGCCGCCGGAAACATCATCTTCGCCGCCATCGGCCCACTTCACACGCTTTTTATCAAGGCGCGATTCGGGTGCAACATAGGCCTCAATCCCGATGATTGGCTTTACTCCAGCTTTTTTGGCGCTCTTGTAGAAATCAAATGCTGCGAAAACATTTCCATGATCAGTCATCGCAATGGCAGGCATACCTTGGCGCGCAACCTCATCCATTAAATCCCCAACGCGCGCAGCACCATCGAGCATTGAGTACTCGGTGTGAACGTGAAGGTGAACGAAATTGTCGGTTGGCATAGTTGATATAAGGCTATTGCTTAAGGCAGCACGGCATCAGATAGCAACGCCAAAGATGCTTGCAGATCGGCTGGGTAAGGGGCGGTGAAGTTGAGTTTCTCGCCAGTAATAGGGTGGTCAAAACGCAGCTCCTTGGCATGTAGCCACGGACGAGACATTCCGAGGCTCTTGGCTAGAACTGGATCCGCTCCATATGTCATGTCCCCTACCAAGGGATGATTAAGCGCAGAAAAGTGCACGCGAATCTGGTGAGTGCGACCAGTCTCTAGCTCTACTTTGACGAGGGAGACAGCTCTGTAAAACTCAATGACCTCGTAATGGGTAATCGATTCTTTACCAGTTCCAACGACTGCGAATCGATGATCCTCTTTAGGGTGGCGATCAATGGGTGCATCGATTGTGCCTGTAGTTGGATCCATGTGGCCTTGAATCAATGCGTGATAAATTTTTTCAACGCTACGCGTACGAAAGGCATCTTTTAAAACAGTAAATGCGCGATCACTCTTTGCAACAATCATCAATCCACTTGTTCCAACATCTAAACGATGGACAATGCCTTGGCGTTCTGCTGCACCACTTGTCGAAATAATAAATCCCGCTGCACTGAGCGCTCCAACAACGGTAGGTCCGGTCCAACCTGGACTTGGGTGCGCCGCGCATCCCACCGGCTTATTTATGACGACGATCTCATTGTCCTCATAAACGATCTCCAAACCATCAATGGGAGTTAGAGGGATAGCGACAGTATTAATTGGGGCAGGTAATAGAACCTCAATTACCTGACCTGCACTAACTCGTTCAGATTTGAGCATTGCTCTATTTGAAGTGGTGATGTCGCCATCTTCAAGAAGCTTTACTACTGCCGTTCGAGATAGGCCTAATACACGAGTAAGTGCACTATCAATTCGCTCGCCTGCAACACCTTCTGGCACTGCCAATGTCCGTAACTCTCGATTACTCATTTTCAGAGACCCTTCTTAGTTATGGGAGAAATGTTACGCGCTGAGAGATACATCGACAGCAATGCTGCACAAACAATTGCCGAATCGGCGATATTAAATATCGGCCAATGTGGAAGTTGCATCCAATCAATTACATGGCCCCTAAGCAAACCAGGCTCGCGGAAAATGCGATCCATAAGATTTCCCAATATTCCGCCCATAACGAGGCCAAGTACGACCGTCCACCCCTGTGATGTCACCTGAGGAGCGAAGTAAAGGATTCCGATTAGAACAGCGATACCGAAAAGAGAAAGAAAGAGCGTCGCACCTGTCGCAAATGAAAATGCTGCACCCGAATTTCGAACAAATGTAAGTTGAAAGAAACTACCTATAATTTTTATAGGTTCGCGGTTGGCGAGTTGGCTTACTGCCCAGGCCTTAGTTGCTAAATCGAGGATCCAGATAAACCAGGCAACACTTAATAGTGTTCGCCACCTTTGCACTGCTAGCGCCGTTCTTCCTTCTGCTTGCACAGCATGCAGAGAGTGGCGCGTGGGAAAACTTGAAGACGTGCTTTACCAATTGCATTGCCACACTCTTCGCATGAGCCATAGCGCTTTGAATCAATTCGATCCAGAGCGCGCTCAGTCTGCAAAACCATATCGCGCGCATTAATAACTAGTGACATTTCATGTTCGCGCTCGAAAGTCTTTGTTCCGGCGTCGGCCTGGTCATCCCCTGCGCCTTCACCTGACTCTTGGATAAGTGAATCCATTTCGAGTTCAACAATTACTAGCTCGCGGCGAAGGCGCTCAAGCTCTTTTGAAATCTCTGCGCGGATTACTTTTAGCTCTGCAGGAGTCCACGGGGTCTCGGACTCACTAACAACAATTGGTGTCGGTGCACTCTTGATTGGTTTCAGTGGCGCAGCTTTTTTACCATTCTTTGCCGGTCGCGGTGGGGGCGGCATAACTAAACGTCGCTCCTCAATCACAGGGGCCAATACAGGGGCAGTTACAGTAGAAACAGAAACAGTTTGAGATTTCTCATCAACGGTCAGAGTGGTCTTAGTCGTAGATGCCTTGGTGCCCGCTTTTTTTACTGGAATAGATTGGACGGCGCTCTTTTTTGCCACTGCTTTCTTTACAGGCGCTTTTTTGACTGGCGCTTTTTTGACGGCCGCTTTTTTTACAGGTGCTTTTGTGGCGGCCGCTTTTTTAACGGGCTTCTTTACAGCCGTCTTGGCAGGAGCCTTTTTTGCAACGGCTTTCTTAACAGGCTTCTTGGGCATGACGCGTACCTTATGCCGATTGCCCCGCCGATACCAACTGCGCCACAAGTGTTTTTATCCCCCGGAATGGCCTAGACTCTGCCCCACTAACTCGAAATGAGCGCTGACGGGGCTATCACCTCACGAGCTCGCTGGAAGAAATGAGTGCAAAGCTCATCTAGAACCGGCCCGTGTTAGTTATTTAAGTGGCGCGAAGGTATGCGCAAGGTGGGTGGTACCGCGTGATCTGCGACAGCAGCTCCCGTCCCTCCAAGTTTTTTTGGGGGCTTTTCATATGTCTTTTCGCAGCATTCCAGCATCGGTGAATCTGCCTGCCCTCGAACATGAGATTCTCAAATTTTGGAGTGATAACGAGATATTTCATAAGACCGTTGCCGCACGAACAGGGGCCGCTCCTTGGAGCTTTTATGAAGGCCCACCTACTGCCAATGGAATGCCTGGTACACACCACATTGAGGCACGGGTTTTTAAAGATGTCTTCCCACGCTTTCAAACAATGAAGGGTCGATTCGTTACCCGTAAAGCTGGATGGGACTGTCATGGCCTTCCAGTTGAGATTGCAGTTGAGAAGGAGTTGGGCTTTAACGGCAAGGGCGATATCGAAAAATTTGGCGTAGCTGCCTTCAACGATAAGTGCCGCGAATCTGTTCAGCGCCATGTCACCGCTTTTAGCGATATGACCGATCGAATGGGCTTCTGGGTCGATTTCGATCAGGCCTATTGGACGATGTCACCTGAGTACGTCGAAAGTGTCTGGTGGTCGCTTAAAGAGATTTGGAAAAAGGGACTTCTCGTACAAGATCATCGAGTCGCTCCATACTGTCCGCGCTGCGGAACTGGATTATCCGATCATGAGCTGGCCCAAGGTTATGAAACCATTACCGATCCATCTGTCTTTGTTAGATTCCCAGTCACATCTGGTGAACTTTCTCTTCTCCATGCATCCCTTCTTGTTTGGACAACCACTCCATGGACTTTGGTCTCAAATACGGCCATCGCCGTTCACCCAGATGTCGATTACGTCGTTGTTGAAGTTACGGATGAGGAGAAGAGCGAAGTTCTCATCGTCGCCGAAGCGCTCATAGATAGCCTCAAAGGCGAAAAGAAGATTATCAAGCGAGTACTTGGAAAAGATTTAGAGCACACGACATATACGCGTCCATTTAACTACGTCGATATTCCAGATGCGCATTACGTTGTTCTTGCCACATATGTCACAACTGAAGATGGCACCGGGTTAGTACATCAATCCCCCGCCTTTGGAGCAGATGACTTAGCGGTATGTCGCTCATACGGACTGCCTGTAGTTAATCCAATCGCCGCCGATGGAACTTTCTTGCCCGATGTACCAGTAGTTGGAGGAATGTTTTTTAAGGATGCCGATAAAACCTTAGTCAAAGAGTTAAGGGCCAACGGCTCGCTCTATAAGCACCAACCATATGAGCACTCATATCCCCATTGCTGGCGCTGTCACACCGCGCTTATGTATTACGCGCAACCTTCCTGGTATATCCGCACTACTTCCATCAAGGATGCCCTACTGCGTGAGAATGCAGCTACCGATTGGCATCCCGAAACTATTAAAGATGGGCGTTATGGCGATTGGCTCAACAACAATATTGACTGGGCGCTTTCACGTAATCGTTATTGGGGCACACCGCTTCCTATCTGGCGCTGTGAAAATAAGCATGAGATCTGCGTTGACTCGCTCAAAGAGTTAGGTGAACTAGCTGGCAAAGAGTTGTCTAACCTTGACCCTCATCGTCCCTTTGTTGATGACATAACTTTCGGATGCGCCGAGTGCGGATCCACCATGCTCCGTGTTCCTGAAGTAATTGACTGCTGGTATGACTCAGGTGCAATGCCTTTCGCGCAGTGGGGATACCCGCACAAAGAGGGTTCGGTAGAGAAGTTTAATGCCGCATACCCAGCTGATTTTATCGCTGAGGCGATTGATCAAACTCGTGGGTGGTTCTACACATTAATGACAATTGGAACCTTGGTCTTTGATAAGTCCTCATACAAAACTGTTTTGTGTCTTGGTCATATTTTGGATAAAGATGGCCGCAAAATGAGCAAGCATGTCGGAAATGTTATTGAGCCAATGGCACTTATGGATCAACATGGCGCCGATGCAGTGCGTTGGTATATGTTGGCAGCTGGATCACCATGGGCCGCCCGTCGCGTTGGACATGATGCAATCAATGAAGTCGTCAGAAAAACACTCTTGACCTACTGGAATACCGTTTCCTTCCACTCTCTCTATGCACATGCATCTAACTTTGAGTTGAACCAATCTCCAGTACTTGCAGATCGTCCTTTAATGGATCGATGGATAATCTCTGAACTCAATTCATTAATCTCTGAAGTCGATGAAGCGTTAACGGATTTTGACACACAGATCGCCGGCCGCGCATTAGCGCGCTTCATTGACGATCTCTCTAACTGGTATGTGCGTCGATCGCGACGACGTTTCTGGGATGGTGATGTTAGCGCCATGGCAACCTTGCACGAGTGCTTAAGAACTCTTACACAGTTACTTGCACCCATGGTGCCATTTATTACAGAACAAGTCTGGCAAGAGCTCGTGCGCCCAACAGAATCAGGAGCGGCCGCATCGGTACACCTCTCTGATTTTCCAGTCGCAAATGTCGAGGCGATACATAGCGAGCTAAGTCAACAAGTCGCACTTACGCGCCGAATCGTTGAGCTAGGTCGTGCTTCTCGAGCAGAATCAGGCATTAAAATCCGTCAGCCATTAGGACGAGCTTTAATTGCCGCAAGCGGGTGGGCCGCTTTGCCGTCTGAAATGCGTGAACAAATAGCCGATGAGCTCAATGTCATCGCCCTGGAAGATATCGCCAATGCCGATGGTGATTTAGTTGACATCACTATCAAGGCAAACTTTAAAACTCTTGGCGCCAAATTTGGCGGTGCAGTTCAAGAAATCGCTAAAGCAATTGCCGCTAGCGATGCAGCGACATTGGTTAAAACACTGCGGGCATCAGGTACGACCACTGTCGGTGCTTGGGAAATTGCCTTTGAGGACCTTGTTATTACTGAGGTGCCAAAGAGTGGATGGATGGTCGCCTCTCATGATGGAGAGAGCGTCGCTCTTGATTTGGAGCTGACGCCAACTCTTATTTTGGCCGGACATGCGCGAGAAGTTATTCGCTTTATCCAAGAGCGTCGCAAGAGTGATGGCTTTGAAATATCTGATCGAATTGTAGTGAAATGGAATTCGACACAGGAGTTCGCCGATGCAATAGAGGCTCACAATTCACATATTCAAGATGAAGTATTGGCCTTAACGATGGAGCGCAACATCACAATGAGTACAGATGAAAGTGAGTTTGGACTAGTCGTAACGCTTACTAAAGCCCTCTGACAAATCCCATCAATAGTTGAACTCCAAAGAAGAGAACGATGAAACTCATATCTAGACTTACTGCGCCCAAGCGAAGTGGTGGGATAAACCGACCAACAAAGCGCATAGGTTGATCTGTGATTGCATAAACCGCTTCTACTAAATAAAGCGAAATTCCGCTTGGCTTCCAGTTACGGGCGAACATGCGAATGTAATCAAGAATCAAGCGCCCAAGTAGGGCAAATAGAAAGAGTTGCAGAAGAGATGAAAGTATCGTACCTAACCTCATATGAGAATCAGCTCTGGTTAAAGAAACTTGCTTGCGCCGCGGCAGATTTATCTTCAGTGCTAACTTGAAGATTAGCTGGAGAGATTAAAAATACCTTTTTTGTAACGCGCTCAATTGTTCCGTGAAGTCCAAATGCAAGTCCACTTGCAAAGTCGACGAGGCGCTTGTGTTCAGACTCATCCATATCGGTTAAATTGATGATGACTGGGTTTCCTTGACGAAAGTGCTCACCAATTGTTCGTGCCTCATTGTAGAAACGCGGATGCAATGTAATGATGCGATCCAAGACTGGAAGATCTAATTGTGGAGCAACTTCCAACGTTGATGTAACCACCGAAGATACGGTGCGGGGATTGCGGGCTTTGATGCGAACATCATTTGACATTGGAACCGCAGGAACGTTTGAACTTACCGGGGTATCAAACTCTGGGTCATCCATCAACCCCAAGTAGTTTGCGACGCGCTTGATTGCATTAGCCATAGGTAAACGCTACCTCTTGGACTACCTAGAACCCATGATTTGACTGCCTATTCGCAGATGTGTCGCGCCATAGGCAATAGCCAATTCGAAATCCGAGCTCATGCCAGCAGATAGGTTTTTGGCGCTAGGAAATTCTAAGGAAAATGCATTGTGGATGGAGCGCAGTTGGTCAAAGGCTTTCTCGGTTTCCATAGTTAGTGGAGCGACAGCCATCAACCCAGCCAATCTATGGATCGGGTCTTCCTGTACCTCGGCGGCAAGCTGATAGAGAGTTTGAACCGTTGCTCCCCCGCGATTTTCTGAGCCGTCGAGATTGACTTGGAGAAAAATCTCTAAAGCATGAGGTGCTGATTTTTTGATGATGTCAAAATGGCGTGAATCATCAAGAGAGTGAATCACGTGTGCCCATGAGCAGATTGATTTCAATTTATTACTCTGTATCTGACCCTGAAAATGCCAGGTCCCGGCAACAAGGGATGCTTTCGCAGCTGCATCGCTGTCGCGATTTTCACCAAAATCATTGATCCCGAGCTCTTTTAGAATTTCAACATCAATTACAGGAAAACCCTTCGTAACAACTATCAGATGGATGTCCTCAAGATTACGTTCGGCTTTCTTGGCCGCAACCTGAATTCGCTCTTGAACATCGACTAAATTCTTTGAGATTTCTGCGCGACGGTTCATAACCAAATTACTCCTGCATTTCGCCCAGTAATATTATGGCGTCGGTATGAAAAATAGAGATCGTCTTCCAGTGTGCAGATTCTTGAGGCCTCATACGTAATCCCCTCGCTCACTAGCTCGCTAATGAGCGCTCTAGGAAGATCGAGTGCTGGATTGCCTTCGCGAGTAAGTGCAAATGCATCAGGATGCGCTAGTAAAACCTCATCGGCCATGGCCTCTGGAACTTCGTAGCACGGACCACAGATAGATGCGCCAAGTTGGGCATGTATCGAATCCGCACCTAATCTGCGCATCTGCTCTATAACTGAGAGTGCAATCGAATTCATTAGACCTTTACGCCCAACATGTACCGCTGCGATAACCTTTGATGAGGATAAAAGTAATGGAATACAGTCGGCAACCAAGACTGCGAGAGCTAAACCTGGTGTCGTAGTAATTAACGCATCGCACGTTGGATCCGTTCTCTCTAATTTTTCTACTACGACAAATGAATCGCCATGGATTTGGTTCATGAACTGCACATCGCCTGCGAAGCGGGAGAGTTGAGAGCGATTATCTTCAACAGATACTGGATCATCGCCAACGTGGAGAGCCAAATTCAATGACTCATATGGCGCCAGGCTTGAGCCACCGCGCCGGTCTGTAAAGATCGCTGGCAAAACGCCTTACTTCATGAAGTCAGGGACGTCGATCTCATCCTCGGCAACTAGCTCTTCAAATGTTACGCGGCGGCGAGGTGTTGGATCATCACCAAGTTCAAGGGCTACTGAGAGAGGATCATTGGATGCAATTGGATCTGCATTACCGCTTAACGTTGAGGCATCTATGACTGGAGTTGAGACACGCTTAGGCTCTCCGCCTTCAAAGCCTGCGGCAACTACAGTGATTCGAACTTCATCGCCAAGGGCATCATCAATAGTTGTACCAAAAATAAATTTTGCATTCGGATGAACCGCTGATTGAACAAGTTCGCAGGCCTCATTAACTTCAAAGAGTCCCAAATCTGAGCCGCCAGAGATCGAGAGCAAAACACCCATCGCACCATCGATTGAGGCTTCAAGTAGTGGCGAAGAGATTGCAAGTTCGGCGGCACGTAGTGCACGATTTTCTCCACGTGCAGAACCGATTCCCATGAGAGCAGAACCCGCTCCAGACATAACGGCCTGTACATCGGCGAAATCTAGATTGATTAAACCTGGTTGAGTAATTATCTCAGTGATGCCCTGTACACCCGAGAGAAGAACTTGATCTGCACTCTTGAAGGCATCGGCCAAAGTAATTGTCCGATCTGAAATCGCTAACAAACGATCATTTGGAATAACAATTAAAGTATCGACCTCAGAACGTAGCGCTTCGATACCAATATCGGCTTGAGTCGCGCGCAGCTTTGCTTCGAAGGAAAATGGTCGTGTAACAACTCCAATGGTGAGCGCACCAAGATCGCGTGCAATCTTTGCAACGACAGGGGCTGCACCAGTTCCTGTACCGCCACCTTCACCAGCAGTAACAAAAACCATATCTGCTCCACGGAGAATCTCTTCAATGTCATCAACGTGATCGAGTGCTGCAGCGCGACCTTTTTCAGGATCCATTCCAGCGCCAAGACCTCGAGTAGTTTTACGACCGATATCTAATTTCACATCGGCATCACTCATTAACAAATGTTGAGCATCAGTATTTATTGCAATGAACTCGACACCCTTAAGTCCGACATCGATCATGCGATTAATTGCATTTACTCCACCGCCACCAATACCAACTACTTTGATGACTGCTAAATAATTCTGCGGTGAAGCCACTTTTCTCCTCCTTGTGAACCATAAACCTCAACTTGAGCCTTATAATTCAATGCTTTTCTATGAGGAGACCGTAAAGTGCGCGCAGGCGTTAAGCAAACACCGACTCGATTTATTTTTCTTCGTGTCGAATTAACTACTTGACGATCGGTGCATGCGGAGCTGTGAGATCTAATCTATGAATTTTTGCATTCTCTGGTTGAGCCAGTAAAGCCTTATAAACCTTAGCTTTTAGATTGTTCTCATCGTTTTGTCCCCAGATAACTTCAAGGGATTTTGTGCCATCAATGATCTCTAATACATAGGATTCGCCGCCACGCACTTTTACTAATCTCACAATATCGGCAATATCTTCTGGCAGAGCTACAAAGAATGTTGATGCTGAAATCGCCGACTCAATTGTGGCTGCTTGAATGCGTGGGAGGTTTTCTATATTTTTGATCGGTACTGGAAAGCTCGCGCCATCGGCATCTATTGCACGATCGTTATAAATAGCCACGGGAACTCGATCGGTAAGAGTGATGGTTACTTTTCCATTAATCCAGTTTCTGGAGACTTGCGCGCTCTTGATCCATGAAAATCTCTCAAACTCCGCGGCAATTGCGCGAGGCTCTACTCGAGCTAATTTTTCGCCAACTATTACCGATGATGACATTGTGGCGCTCGTTCCTTTAATTTCGACGGCACTGACCGTAAAGAAAGTCGACCATCCCAGCACATACGCTGCACCGGCGAAAAATAGAATAACGGCGGCAAGAAACACTCTGTGCTTTTTCATTTAGCCAAAACGTCTAATCAATCCATCAACAATGATGGGGGCAAGCGAACTTACATCTCCTGCACCAAGAGTGATAATCACATCACCTGGCTCTGCGCGCTCGATGACACTGTCAGTGACTTCAATGAAATTCGGAATGTACTCTCCTTCATTCATTAAATCCGTAATCATCTTCGCGCTCACACCTGGGATTGGTTTTTCACTTGCTGCATAGATTTCAAGAACTATTGCACGATCGGCAAGGGCAAGTGATTGGGCAAAGCCTGAGGCAAAAGCTTGGGTGCGCGAATAACGGTGGGGTTGGAATATTACGATTAATCGTCCATCCCCGGCATATCTGCGTGCAGCACGAAGCGTTACATCGATTTCCGTTGGGTGGTGGCCATAGTCATCTATTACTCGTACACCGTGGACCGTTCCCTTGATTTCAAAACGGCGGCCAGTACCGCGGAAAACAGCTAATCCTTGAAGCAGATCGGCGGCATTAAATCCAAGTTGCAATCCCGTTGCTAGAACCGCTGCGGCGTTGAGTAAATTGTGATGCCCAGGAACCTGTAACTCTATAAAACCTATGCTCTTGCCATGCCAAATTGCTCGTGCGTGAGAACCCATCGCTAAAAGCTCAATGGAGTCCAATGTTAGATCGCTTCCTTCGCGCACTCCATAAGAGATTCGCGCCAACCCAATTGTCTCTTCGGCTAGCTGTAGCGCTCCTTTGTCATCTGCGCAGTATGTGAGAAAACCTTCGCGATCAATCGTTGCGGCGAAGGCTTTAAAAGCGCTTTCAACGGCCTCCGGTGTCGCAAAAAAGTCAACATGGTCATGTTCTACATTTGTAACAATGGCGGCAAATGGGTGGTATTCAATAAAGGATCCATCAGATTCATCGGTCTCTGCAACAAAGATTTCACCCGTTCCGCGATGGGCATTTGAGCCAGAGGCGGTTATCGTGCCGCCGATAGCAAATGAGGGATCAGCGCCACAGGCCTGCAAAGCAACGGCCAACATGGAAGATGTTGTGGTCTTTCCATGAGTACCTGCAACTGCAATGCTGGTTGAGTCTGACATCAGAATCGACAGTGCAGCTGCACGAGTTAGAACATTGATACCAAGTTCACGTGCTCGAATGAGTTCGGGGTTATTTGCTGAAATCGCCGTTGAGTAAACTACAAGATCGGCTCCATCAACATTTTGCGCTGAATGGAAAGATGTAATCGTTGCGCCTAATGCGATGAGAGCCTTAACGACTGATGAGTCTTTTTCATCTGAGCCACTGACGTGAATCGAGTGCGATAGCGCGATACGTGCTAATCCACTCATCCCCGCTCCACCGATTCCAATAAAATGCACACGCTTACCGCTAAGAGATTTCAATGGTGGTCTCATCGTTTAGCCATAGCAAACTCGCCAAGAGAAACAATCTTCTCGGCTGCTGATAGATCCAAATCTGAACCATCGATCGGCGCCGAAGCAGAGCGCGCTAAAAGCGCATCGATATGGGTAGTTAAATACTGCGCAGTGAATTGCGACTGCTCGAGAATCTCTGCACGTCCCGATTCAACAAGAGCGCGAGCGTTAAAGAATTGCTCGCCATTTCCAACGGGTAGTGGCACAAAGAGAGCGTAACGACCAAGAGCCCGAAACTCACTACACGTAACCGCGCCACTTCTTGCAATAATCACATCGCTTGCCAGATATGCATCTGCCATCGCGTCGATATAGGAAACTGGATGGTAAGCAGCTTGTGCTCTTGGTAGTGCATTGGCGCGTCCAACGGAGTGCAAGATTGAAATTCCTCGTGTTAGAAGAAAATCAAGAGCCAGCTCTATCTGGGCGTTTATTGCGACAGACCCCTGCGAACCGCCCATGACAAAAAGTAAAGGAGAGTCTTTATCAAATCCCAAACGTTGCTTTGCCGATATGCGAGCGGCTTTAAAATCATTACGTGCGGCAACAAAACCCTCGGCCACATCGCTTCGTAGCGGTAAGCCCGTAAAGAGAGCATCTGCAAATCCACGAGAGTGCACGGGGTTGGCCACTGCTAAATAGGGTGTCATTAAAGCGCCTAGTCTGTTTGCCCACCCAGGCTTTGCATTGGCCTCATGAATCAGTGTTGGGATACCAGAAATTCGTGCCGCTATGTATGCAGGAGCGCTGACATATCCCCCAAAACCAATTAACAAATCTGCATCCCTCAGAATTATTTGTGACGCCCTTACTGCTCTGGCTAAATCGAATGGCGCTCCCAGCCAAGACCAATGCGGCTTGCGTGCGATTGAAACTTTCGGAATATGAGCTAACGTAAATCCCGCCCTTGGAATAATTGAGTTCTCAAGTCCGTTTTTTGTACCGATAAAAGTAATGACATCATCGGGATGTCCGACTCTCCACTGACGAGCTACGGCCAGCGCTGGCTCTATGTGTCCGGCAGTACCGCCGCCGGCAAAGACTATCGAAGCCATACGTACTCACTCTTTCTTAACTCTTCAAAAATCGCTGGATCGCGTCGCGCTGCACCTATAACAAAGCCAATTCCCATGTACGTTGCAATCAAGGCAGAGCCTCCGTAAGAGACCAGCGGCAACGTAACCCCTACTACTGGTAACACGTTGAGAGTGGAACCGATATTGAGAATTGTTTGAATCGCTATCCAACAACCAATGCCAGAGCATACATAGCGAACCATTGGATCCTTAGCTCGAAGAGCGATTTTAAAGATAGAAAACAAAAGAATACTAAGCAGTGCAATCGTCGAAATCGTACCGAACAAGCCAAGCTCTTCGCCAATAACCGCGAAAATAAAATCTGTATGAGCTTCGGCTAAGTTCCCCCACTTTTGACGGCTGGCGCCAAGGCCAACTCCGAATAATCCCCCACTAGCCAGACCCAACAAACTATGTGCCGGTTGCCAGCCTGTATTTTTATACTGTCCATCTGCGAATGGATTTAGAAGCACAACAAAGCGCTGCATTCGATATGGCGCTGAAACGACGAGCGCTGCGATTCCAGCAAATCCGAATGTGAGCAGACCTGCAAATATCCCCAGACGAACGCCAGAGACCCATAGAAGTCCGGCCAAAATGAAAGCAAAGACCGAAGCCGACCCTAAATCCTTACCCAACAGAATAAGAAGTATGCATAGTGCAAATGCCGGTGCAATCAAGGTAATGACGTTAGTTTGAACGGAGCCGGTCCTCTCTCGTTTAGCTAATATAAAACCAGCCCATAAAATCATTAGAAACTTTGCAATCTCACTTGGTTGAACATCAACAAAACCAAGGCTGATCCAATTGTGATTTCCATTAACGCTTTTACCGATGACCTGCACTACTGCTAGTAATGCAACTGAAATAACTACTCCAGCGCGAGCGATTACCTTCCAACGCGCAAGGGAGAATCTCGACAAGACCCAGGCCATAGGTATTGAGAGAACCAGGAAGACTATTTGTCGCAAAACAATGGCATACGTTGATCCCTTTGATTCTAAAGAGTGAATCGAAGAGGCAGAAAAGACCATAATCACACCGAGAATACTTAAACTCAAAGTACTTCCTATGAGCATGTAGTAAAGATTGATTGGCTTTGCAAAGAAGTTCCCGCGAGCTTTATTATTCATCTGCCACCAATTTTCTGACAGCAGTCGAAAATCTATCTCCCCGGTCGGCATATGAAATAAATTGATCCATGGAAGCACATGCCGGGGCCATTAATACTGTGTCTCCTGGTACTGCTATTTCACGTGCAGCTTCAACCACCTTCTCCATTAGATCATTTGAAACTTCACCCTTAACAGAGTTGGTATTTACTCTAATTAATGGGGTTTTGGGAGCAAATCGTTTGAAAGCTTCTTCGATTAAATCGCGATCTTCACCAATGAGTATTACAGCTTTGATTCGATCCTTGGTTCGTTCAACTAATGCATTCATATCGGCGCCTTTAGCCAGACCACCAGCGATCCAAACCACCGACAGATGCGAGAGAATCGAAGCCTGTGCTGCATGAGGATTTGTTGCCTTTGAGTCGTTAATCCATGAAACTCCACCTGCGCTAAGAACAAGTTCAATCCGATGGCGACCAGGATGAAAATCAATGAGCGCGCTTTGAATGTCTGCATAGGAAACACCTACGCTCCTTGCAAGGCCTGCTGCAGCTAATGCATTTGAGACGCTGTGCGGAAGAGTGGGTTGAATATCTTGTATTTCGGCGATCATCGATGCCTCTTGAGGGTCGCTTACGAAAGCGCGGTCAATCAATAAATTTTCAACTACACCGAGTTCTCCTGGTCCAGGAGTGTTAAGTGAGAAAAATACCTTGCGTCCATCCCATCTGCTGACCCCTTGAAGAATTGCTTCATCTTCTCCATTAACGATGGCAGTTTCAGTGTGATCTAATAGCGACAACTTCGCTTGGCAATATGCATCGAAGCTGCCATGCCAATCCATGTGATCCTGCGCGATATTAAGGATGGCCACGCTAACAAAGCTCGCCTTACGCAACCAGTGAAGTTGAAAAGAGGAGAGTTCGAGAACCAGGTAATCAAATCCTTCTTTGTTGCTAACGGCATCTATAACAGTGTCACCGACATTGCCGCAGGCAATCGCCTTCAATCCAGCGCGCTGGAGCATTGCTGCGGCCATTTCAACCGTTGTGGTCTTTCCATTAGTTCCGGTTAATGCCAACCACTTTTGATGTGGAGCGATTTCTTGAGCCAAGTTCCAGGCAATATCAATCTCATTCAATATCTCTATCCCTGCACTCTTCGCCTCGCGCACCAAGAGATGGTCCTCATTCCAACCAGGCGAGACAACTACTGCAGAGAAGTCCTTAACAACTACGGTCTCGGGTCTAAGAATTGGAAATTTACTGAGAAGTTTTATATCTTCATCTGCAATTACAACTTCTGCCCCTCGCGAACTAAGAAATGTTGCGATTGAAGCGCCAGTAACGCCACCTCCTGCGATAAGTATTTTCTGGCCCTGAAAATTAAGAGACATCGACGTTACTTGACTACCCACTGGGCATAAAACAGACCTAGGCCAAGGGCAACCGAGAGTCCGGCAATAATCCAGAAGCGAATCACGATAGTAACTTCGCCCCAACCCAATAGTTCGAAATGATGCTGAAGCGGTGCCATTTTAAATACGCGCTTGCCGCCGCTTAATTTAAAGTAAAGGGTTTGAATGACGACTGACATCGTAATAATTACGAAAAGTCCACCAAGAGGAATAAGCAAAAGCTCGACACGCAACGTTGCAGCCAATCCAGCAAGTGCTCCCCCAAGTGCAAGGGAGCCCGTGTCTCCCATAAAAATCTTTGCTGGCGCGGCATTCCACCAAAGAAAACCAGTGCACGAACCGGCAAAGGCCGCGGCCAACACCGCTAAATCCAAGGGATCTCTGACTTGATAACAACCCAGCCCAGAGTTAATCGCACAGCCTTGACCAAACTCCCATACGCCAATCAAAATGAAGGAGAGAAAAACCATTACCGAGGCACCTGTCGCAAGTCCATCAAGACCATCGGCAAGATTGACACCATTACTAGCAGACATCACCATGAGTACAACCCAAGCAATTGCAATCACTGGTCCAAGATAAATCATTGTTTCGCGAACGCCAGATAGATAATAAGAGATAGGGGTTAATCCGGTCGAATCGGCAAATCTAATTCCCAACGTTCCGAAAACGGTAGCAATTGCCGCCTGGCCAAAGAGTTTTTGCTTGCCTGTTAGCCCCAACGATTTTTGCCGCGAGACCTTTAACCAATCATCGATAAAGCCGAGTGATCCAAGTGCCAGTACTAAACCAAGAACTAGAATTGCTGAAACCGTTAAAGCGTTTTGAGTTAATACGTGAGCGCTCAAGTAACCAATTACTGCAGCTGCGATAAGTATGACGCCACCCATAGTCGGGGTTCCGCGTTTTATATGGTGAGTACTTGGGCCATCATCTCGAATAATCTGTCCATATCCGCGAGTAGCAAGAATCTTTATGAGTCCTCGTGTGCCAAAGAGTGAAAAAATAAGTGCGATAGCGCCGGCTATTAGAATTTGTCTCATTTGTTCATGTCATCTCTGCTTAACCATCGCGCCCGGATCTCATCTGCGAGAATTTCAAATCTCTCGGCTCGTGATGCCTTCACAAGCACGACATCTCCAGGTGCAAAATAAGAAACAAAAGTGGCGGCATCTTCTATCGAGGCAACGTGGTGGGACTGCATAGCGCCGACTCCAGATCCATACTCAGGTGCATTGACAATTACTAAGTGATCAATTCCGATATCAGAGGCAAGGTTGCCAATATCTGCACTAGCCGTGGCTCCTGACTCGCCGAGTTCATGCATTTTTCCTATAAAGGCCCAGGATTGGCCCCCTCTTTCCTGTGCAAAAAGGGCAAGGCTATGAAGGGCTGCGCTCATTGAAGCTGGATTAGCGTTATACGAATCGTTGATGATGAGTAACTCTTCGACCTCATGGAGCTCCATGCGCCACTTACTTGCGATCGCAGAAGTTGAAAGAGAGCTTGCAATAAGTTCAATCGGCAGCGCTAAAGCAGTTCCAACAGCGGCGACGGCAAGAGCATTAGAAACTTGATGGGCCCCTACCGAGCGAAGACCTACTGCATCGCGCCCATCGCGTGTAACTAAATCAAAGTGGGCCCGTCCTTCACGAATATCAATATCGGCAGCCCGAACATCTACATCACTTCTTTCGCCAAATGTAAGAACTGTTCCAGTGTGTAGCTTTGCCATTGCTGGAGTGAATTCGTCGTAAGTTCCAAGAATTGCAATGCCATTTTCTCCAAGGGATGCAATAAGTTCACCCTTTGTTTCAGCGATTGCTTGCTGCGAACCGAATTCACCAATATGTGCAGTACCGACAGAGAGCACAACTCCAATAGTGGGCTTTGCTATCTCGCACAAACGTGCGATGTCCCCTTTATTCCGTGCACCCATTTCAAGAATACAAAATCGGGTGCGTTCATCACACTCGAGCAGAGTTAAAGGTAGACCCAAATCATTATTGAAAGAGCCGGAAGGCGCTACGGTTGGACCAACTGCAGCCAACATATGGGCAAGTAAATCCTTCGTGCTCGTCTTGCCTTGTGAGCCAGTTATGCCTATGACTGTTAGATTATTTAAACGTGTACGAATGAAAGCAGCCACAATTGAGAGCGCAGCAATTACATCTTTAACAACTATGCATGGCCCATCAATCGTGCGAGTGGTTAATGAGAAAACTGAACCCAATCTATAAGCCTCTGCTACGTAATCATGGCCGTCGCGGGCCTGGCCTTCGAGAGCTAAAAAGAAAGTACCTGGAACAGCTAAACGCGAGTCAAAGACTGGAGCTTTAAAAATGAGCAGGTCGGGATCGCAATGAAGCTCTCCCCCAACAAGAAGGGCGATTTCACCGGCAGTTAAGGTAATCACTTCTTATTTTCAATCGCTCGGGCGAGTTCGATTCGATCATCAAATGAATGAATCTCACCAGAAATCTCCTGACCCTTTTCATGGCCCTTACCTAAAACAATGACTAAGTCACCCTCTTGTGCGTGATTCACTGCAGCTCTTATCGCTTGAGCACGGTCGACTATTACTTCATTGGGAGCATGGACATCTATATCTAAAACCATTTGCACCAGAATATCCTCTGGTTTTTCACTTCGTGGATTATCGCTCGTATAGATTGCAATATCGGCCCCATCTCGAAGCGCTTTCCCCATGAGTGTGCGTTTGGAGGAATCTCTATCGCCGCCACAGCCCAATACTGCAATGACGCTGCCGTTCGAAATCTCATGTGCAGTCTCTAAAACTCTCGCAACGGCGTCAGGTGAGTGGGCATAGTCAACAAGGGCTGTGAAGTTCTGACCCAGACGGACCGACTCCAGGCGACCTGCCGCTCCAGTAAGCGTAGGCATTATCGCTGCAATATCTATTGGGTCAACACCGCTCTCGGTAGCGATCGCAATGGCCATTAAAAGATTGTCATAATTAAACCCACCATGCAAAATGGTTTTGCCCTCAATCAGAATCCCACCACTACCGCGAATTGCAACTGATGCGCCGATGTAGTCGCGAGTAATCGATGCAAAGTGCCAATTCGCTTTGGTGTCTGTGCGGGACAAAGTAACAACTGGAAGCTCTGTCATTGTCGCGAGGCGCGCACCAAAAGCATCATCGATATTAATGACAGCCAAATCTGCATATTCATAAGTGAACAATTTTGATTTAGCGAGGAAATACTCCTCCATCGATTTATGGAAATCCAAGTGATCTTGAGAGAGATTTGTGAATCCAACAACTGCGAAGTGACTGCCACGAATTCTCTCTAAAGTTATTGCGTGACTTGAAACTTCCATCACTAAGTTGCGCATGTGTCGCTCTCTCATGGTTGCAGAAAGTGCTTGCAAATCCGAGCTTTCAGGAGTTGTTCGCTTGCTGCTGAGAACTTCACTGCCTATCCGTGTTTCAACAGTTCCTATGAGCCCGCTCTCGCGCCCGGCCGCCTGCATAATCTGATGCAAAATCGTTGTAACGGTGGTTTTGCCATTGGTTCCTGTTACACCGACGCTATATAGATCACGCATTGGTTCAGAGTAAAACCATGCACTTACTATCCCTGCCGCGCGCCGTGGATTATCTACAGTTAAAACTGGAACTCCAGCAATCATGGTGGCGCCGGCGACATCGGTTAATACCGCCACAGCGCCTTTTGCGATTGCGTCATTTG
Organism: Candidatus Planktophila sp.; assembly: GCA_964203745.1. Classification (GTDB taxonomy): domain Bacteria; phylum Actinomycetota; class Actinomycetes; order Nanopelagicales; family Nanopelagicaceae; genus Planktophila. The sequence goes on along the minus strand of CAXNOC010000001.1, from coordinate 19,968 downwards.
CAAATGTGGCACCGTGGAATTTTTCCCCTGGCAATGCGATAAATAAGTCGCCCTCAATCACTTCACTACTTGACTGGGAAATGCCCGTGACTTCGATCCCATCAATCTTTGATTCGCACACGGCACTCACCATTGTTGAAATCGCGGTGAGTTTTTTACTTGGATTAGCTATTGGTCTTTGCATCTGCCGCCCTCTTTATTAATAGCTGTTTTTCGTTAAGTGCAACAGGAATAATCGTGGTGCCAGTCGGTGGAATGTGGCGACTCTGCAAAACAAAAGACATTACTTTCTTAAATACAGGTCCGCCCAATGAGCCTCCATAGTGCAGACCTTTGGGATCTTGAATAGTCACGCTGATGACATATGCAGGATTATCGGCTGGTGCAAAGCCGATAAAGGAAGCGGTGTAGCCGCGGTAACAACCACACGTGTCATCGATGCGCATTGCTGTCCCAGTTTTACCTGCGACTCGATAGCCAGTAATAGCCGCACTCGGCGCAGTGCCTGATGCCGATACAACACTCTCCATCATGATGCGCATAGCTTGAGCTGTTTGAACGCTAACAACGCGCTCACTAGTCCTACCTGCAGCTGGCGTGAAGTTTCCGCTTGAATCACTTGTTCCGGCGATAACCGTTGGCGAAACGCGAACGCCATTATTAGCGATCGTTGCAAAAATACTCGTTGCCTGCATCGCCGTCAGTGAATACCCCTGGCCAAAAGCCACTGTGGGCGCAGTAGTGCCTGACCAATCTGCAACCTTTGGCAAGATCCCTCGTGATTCACCAGGTAAACCCGAACCGGTCTTACTGCCAACTCCAAACTTTGAAAGATAGTTATATAAAACATCGTGAGATAAAAGCTCTCCAATTTGAATAGCACCGGTATTACTCGATACCGCTAAAACACCTGAAGCTGTTAAGCGCTCCGGTGGATGCCTTTCATGGTCATGGAATGTTTTAGTTGAGCGCTTGAGTGCATATGGAATTGTAAAGACAGTCTCGGGAGTGATTTTCTTCTCTTCAATCGCCGCGGCAATAGTCATGACTTTTCCTGTCGAGCCCGGCTCGTAAACATCCTGCACCGATGGATTTCGCATTGCGACAAGCGAGACTTTTGAAGTGTGGTTTGGATCGAAAGTTGGTGCAGTTGCGTGGGCTAAAATCTCACCCGTCTTTGGATCCATCACAATTACCGTGCCGCTAATTGCGCCAGATGCTTTGACTACATCGGAGATCGCTTTCGATGCCACCCATTGAATATCCCGATCAATAGTGAGCCGAACGCTCGTTCCAACTTGGGCCGGAATAATCTCTGACTGCGAACCCGGAATTTCAGCGCCATAACCATTGGCATATGAATATTTTCCATCGACGCCAGCAATAGATGAATTCATGCTCGATTCAAGTCCAGTAGCGCCTTTTCCATCGTGGTTGACGAAGCCAACTAGGGATGCGATGAGAGAGCCCGATGGATACTCACGTATATAGCCGCGTTCCGGGAAGAAACCAATGATGCGATCTGGACTCATTCCTGGAAACTGTGCATTAAATGTCGCCATTGCGGCGCTGAGTTTTTGCCACGTTGCCGGCTTTGCATTTTGGTAGACCATGTTCCACTTGCGTTTGCCTGTAATGCTCGCAGTAACCTCTGAAACAGTTAAACCTAGAATCGGTGCTACAAAGTTTGCAACGCGAGCTGGATTTGTTATTTGAGTTTGATCGACAACAATGCTTGTAGCGGCCACACTTCGAGCAAAAGCAACGCCATTGACATCAGTAATTGCGCCTCGTGGGGCAGGTAACGTGCGCGTATTCTCCATCTCATTAACGGCGCGTAATCGATAATCACTTGCTTGAACTGCCTGAACTTGTATTAAACGAACGGTGAAAAGCAACATTGCAACTGCAATCACAAGGATTAAAAACCTAATGCGATTATGAGCAAGTGCAAAATTACCCATTGCCGAGGCCGCTTTGATTTGTAGATGGCTGATCTAAATTCAAGAAGGTAGGCGTCTCTGATGGTTTCATTCCTAAAGCCTGGGCTGCACGGGAAAGAGACTCTGGTGAGGACTTCTCATCAATTGCACGTGCGACCGCTTCACGCTGATCGCTGACCATCTTCGCTTCGAGTTTTAGATGCGTTAATTGAAAAGCATCCTGCGCAAGTAGAGTATTGATTACAAGTAGAAAAAGAAGTCCAGCGATTCCGACGGCTGAGACAAAGGTTGCGAAGAATTTACGATTGGCCTGTTTTCCAGCCGATAAATCGGGAACCAGTTTCAGCGCGACTTGTGCGGATTTTTCAGCAAGGATTTCCTTTGAGCGCGTAATCGCTGGTGCAAATGCTGTCATCGCCATTATGCAGCCGTCCTCTCGATTGCCCGTAGTCGAACCGATGCCGAACGGGAATTCTCCTCGAGCTCTTGTGCCTCAGGAGTCTCACTTCCTTTAACAACTAGAGAGAACTTGGCTGCAAATTCTGGAAGTTCAAATGGAAGATCTCGTGGCGTCCCTGATGTGGTTGATGCAACAAAGAGCTCTTTAACAATTCGATCTTCAAGGGATTGAAAAGACATAACGACTAAACGCCCCCCAACCTCAAGGAGTTTGAGCGCAGATGGAAGAGCTCTTGTGATTGCGCCAAGTTCATCGTTTGTCTCAATGCGTAGAGCCTGAAATGTGCGCTTGGCCGGGTTACCACCGGTGCGCCTAGTCGCTGCAGGGATTGCATTCTTAACGAGTGTTGCAAGTTGAGTTGTCGAGTTAAGAGGTGCAATGTTTCTTGCCTTAATAATCGCTTCAACAACCCGTGTTGCAAACTTTTCTTCTCCGTAAGTGCGCAAAATACGTACCAACTGGCCCGGCTCATAAGTGTTAACAATTTCGGCGGCAGTCAATGATTGCGTGCGATCCATGCGCATATCTAAAGGAGCATCATGAGAGTAAGAGAAACCTCGGCTAGCTTCATCGAGTTGCATTGAAGAAACGCCTAAATCAAATAGAGCGCCAGTTATATGGGAGTATCCAAATGATGCAACAACATCGGCAATTGAGTCAAAGGTGGCATGCTTAGTAAGTAGTCGATCTGCAAAAGGAGCTAATCTAGCCGATGCACTTTCGAGAGCTTGAGAATCACGGTCGATACCAATAACTTGTAACGTTGGAAACTTTTTGAGTAGAGCCTCAGTATGCCCACCAAGTCCAAGGGTTGCATCAACAACAATTGGATTCTTACTTGCATTAATTGCAGGTGCAAGGAGATCAATGCATCGATTTAGCATTACAGATACATGTACGTTGTTATCGATCATCACTCCCCCTTAACTTGAAATTAAATTGCTATCGGTTTTTCTATTGCGACTCTCATCTCTGGTCACCGCCGGCCGACGGATCTATTTAGTAGCGGCGCCGGGGAAGGGGCGCCGTTACGTTCGAAGGGTCGGCGGTGGCCACAGATGAGAGTTATTTAGAACAGTCCTGGAAAGACCTCCTCTGAGACATCAGCGAAAGTCTTTTCACGATCAGTTAAATATTCATTCCACGAAATTGAATCCCAAATTTCAACGCGTGTATTTGCTCCGATAACAACGCAATCTTTTTCAAGACCTGCATACGTTCGAAGACTTTGCGGAATTGTTATGCGACCTTGTCGATCAGGAATCTCATCGTGTGCACCTGCAAACATCACACGGCTGTAGTCACGAGCTGATTTCGCAGTGACTGGCGCCTGTTTTAGCGTCTGTGTAATAACTTCAAATTCACTGGAAGGAAAAACATAAAGACAACGCTCTTGTCCTTTAGTAATGACAAGTCCCGATGCCAACTCATCTCGAAATTTTGCTGGAAGAATAAGACGGCCCTTTTCATCAAGGCGTGGTTCGTGGGTACCTAAAAACATCTGTACCCCTTCCCCAAGGTTCTTCGGGCCGAATCACGCATCGGCTTAGTTCCCCACTTTACTCCCTTTCCCTCCTTTTTGCACCACTTTTTGCCACTTTTCCCCCTTTCTCGCCCACTAGCTCCCACTTTCAGGCACAAAAAAAGGCCCCCAATATGGAGGCCTTGCTGCGGGTACGTCCTAGAAACTACTGATTATTACGCTCATCCCAGCGCTGCTCTAAGCGAGATCCGAAGGCTTTACTCTTGCGAGCGCCCTTTACGCGTGGGGCTTTACCGGAGAGCGATGACACGAGGGTGATAACCCCACCCAGTGCGAAGAGGAAGCCTAGAACTCCAACTGGGGTTACCTTGGCGACGAGGCCAGCAAAGAGTGTTGCGATACCTAAAAGAATCAGTCCGAGTCCAAGCAGTGTGCCGCTTCGGCGCAAAGGCTTAGCCTCACCAGAAAGAGCTGAAAATAGGCGCGGATCCTCAGTTAAAAGAGCGGCCTCCATCTCCTGGAGCATTCGCATCTCGTGATCGGAAAGGGGCATAGGGCAACAATAGAATATTTTTTCTCTAGTCGCTACTTATTCTTCGCTCTCCTGGCTAGGTCTAATCAGACGGGCCGGGCGCACACTTCCAGCGCCAAAACGAGCCCTGGCACGGTCTATCGCCCCATCTGCCTGTCGCCAGCCACTCTCTCGGGCTCCTAGAACCATCTGCTCGGGGGCTCCACCGCTTAAATTCTCCAGTGATACCCCCACTAAACGTAGGCGGGCTCGATCTATACGCAACGCCTCATAGAGTCCTTTGACTACTTCATATATCTCGTGGGTTCCATCGATGGGAAGTGCCAGTGTTTTAGATCTATTAATCGTCGAGAAATCGGCGAAGCGCACCTTTATTGAAACTGTCTTTGCAAATAAATCTTTATCTCGAAGCCTGGCCGATGAGCGCTCTGTTAATCGCAAGAACTCGGTCAGAATCTGAGTCGGATCATCTAAATCCTGAGGAAAAGTCTCGGCCGAGCTAATACTCTTTTCAGCATCATGTGGTGTTACATCGCGATAGTCACGGCCCCACGCAAGTTCGTATAACGATTCACCACTTGCCTGACCAAGTGCACGTATTAAAGTTGCACGAGGCAGATTCGCAATATCTTCAATGGTGCGAAGTCCGAGGCGCTCTAACGTCTCAGCGGTTTTTGGTCCTACTCCCCACATCGCTTGTATCGGCAATGGATGCAAGAAAGTGAGTATTCGATCGGAGGTAATCTCTAGCATTCCATTTGGTTTGCAATGTTGCGATGCAAGTTTTGCAATGAACTTCGATGGCGCGATTCCGACTGAACATGTGATGCCCTCTTGTGACTCTACCTTTGCACGAATAGCCGTTGCGATTTCGCGAGGTGAGCCCAGTAAGCGTTGTACTCCGCTTACATCTAAGAAGGCCTCGTCGACTGAGACGGGTTCGACCCAGGGTGTAAAACTGTCAAAGATCTCCATCACGTTCGATGAGACTTCTTGGTAGCGCGCCATATCAACGGGCAAAAAAATCGCATGCGGTGCTAATCGGCGAGCCCGGCTCACTGGCATAGCTGAATGAATGCCAAATTTACGTGCTTCATAATTTGCCGCCGAAACAACCCCGCGCGCTCCCATTCCGATTACTATCGCTTTACCCTTTAATTCGGGGTTATCGCGTTCGGCAACGGAGGCAAAGAATGCATCCATATCAACGTGAAGAATCGAGGCCGAACTCATATTGCCAGCGTACTTTCTTTAGCGCGCCATGTTTCATATGCCGCGCGCAAATCCCATGCACCTGTGCCGTTAATTGAGATTCCCCGTGCCCCCGTACGCCGAGTAACTCCGCGAACTATTAGCAGGGATGATGAATACAGGGTGCTAGCAAAGTCAGCCTGCGCGTCGGTAAAAAATGCCGAGTCGCTACAGCCATAGCCATCATCGAGGGTTAAAAAGATAACTCGTTTACCCGAGCGCACGGGCGGGGTCTGCATCGCAACTTTTATGCCTGCCACAAGAACGCTAGATCGCGAACGCGTATCCAGCAACTGTGACGATCGAACAGCACCGATAGCGTTAAGAAAATCGCTATAGAACTCGATTAAATGATGTGACATATCGATGCCTAAACGTTCGACTTCATGGCGCACACTTTCGGCAGAGCTCATATCGGGTAGTCCGCTCCTAATGAGGGCGGGTGGGGCAAAAGCTAAGTTCATCTGCGCACCGGAGATAGCTTTGTTCGGTGAGCGTTCTAAATCAGATAGATGTAGCAAGAGGTCGCGACGGTTAAGATCACTATGTAGGCGATCAAAAGCTCCGGTAAGAATTGCACTCTCTGTAACGGGTGCGCTGCTGCCAGAGCGATGCACGAAGTCAGATAGATCCGTGTAAGGACGACCGGCGATAATCGATGCAATCTCACCATCACTAATCTTTGAAATAGTCGAGAGTGCAATCCGAATCGCGCCGCCTTGATCTTCAACTCGATACTGAGAATCGGATTCATTAACATCTAGCGGTGCGATGGCAATCGACATCTGACGCGCCTCATCGACGATTAAACGTTTGGGATACATGCCCGGCTCATGCGTGAGAACCCCCGCTAAAAAAGCTGCAGGGTAATGTGTTTTAAGCCAGGCCGATTGATATGTGGGCATGGCAAAGGCGGCTGCGTGGGCCTTACAAAAGCCAAAGGATGCAAAGGCGCGCAGGAGATCCCAAATCTGATTGATGATGGGTAGCTCATATCCACGCGATATTGCAGCGGGAAAAAACCAGTCACAGACCTCTTGCGCACCGCTCTTATCCCCCAATGCGCGACGCTTTTCATCGGCGCTGGCCAGAGATGCACCAGTCATCGTTGCGATGATTTGGATTACCTGTTCGTGAAAGACAACAACGCCCTCTGTATCTCGCAGAATTTCATAGAGATCAGGGTGAATAATCTGCGCTGGGCTCCACCCGTGACGCGCCTTTAAGAAGGGCGTAATCATGTCGCCTTTAACTGGCCCCGGGCGAAAGAGTGAGATATCGATAATCAAATCGGTAAATGTTTTAGGTTCGAGTTTGCCAACTAGTTCGCGCTGGCCCGGACTTTCCACTTGAAAGATTCCAAGGGTGCGCGTTGATTGAATCAACTCATACGTGCGTGCATCATCTAGCGGTACTGAATCAATATCAATCTTTACATCCTGTACTCGTTCGATTTCAGTGAGTGCGAATGAGATCGCCGACTGCATGCGCACACCCAGTACATCGAGTTTTAATAAGCCAATAGCTTCAACATCATCTTTATCAAAGACGACCATTGGATAACCGCTGGCGTTAGCCACGAGGGGCGCTCGATCTAACAGGCCGCCATCGGATAAAACTATCGCGCATGGGTGCATCGCTAAATGCCTTGGTAGTCCATCAAGGCGTTCGGCAAGAGCGATCGTCATCGCAGTAAGTGGGGCTTTAATATTGAGAGACTTGAGTTCGGGTAGGTTTTCAAGTGCACTAGATATATTGCGTGCACGTACATGCGGCATTGATTTTGCCAACATATCAATCTCCATCGCAGGTAAGCCAAGGGCCGCTCCGGCATCGCGAATGGCATGCCTGGCACGATATGTATCGACCATTGCAACGGTTGCACAGCGCGATTGATTATTGGGTGTATCCCAGTTTGTATCACCGTAACGTTTGAAAACCATGTCATAGATTTCTAAGCGCCGGTGGGATTCAACATCGATATCGATATCTGGCAGAGCCCTGCGAAGCGGTGAACAAAAGCGCTCCATTAATAGACCATGTGCCATAGGTTCAACACCTGAGATTCCAAGTAAGTGACAGATAAGTGAGCCCGCACCGCTACCTCGTGCAGCTACACGGATACCGGCGTCCCGCGCCATATCGCAGATATCAGCGACGGTTAAAAAATAAGATTCAAAACCCAACGTTGCAACCGTTGATAGTTCATCATCTAAACGTGCACGCGCTTTTTTAATCGCACCACTATCGCTATAGCGCCAGTTGATTCCGGCCTCACTGCGGGTACGCAATAACATGCGCATCTCATGTGCAGATTGTGCGCCAACGACATGCGGCTCAGGTAAGTGCGCACCGCCCAGACCAATATCTCGTGCAGGAGATAACAAAGCGCGCTCGGCCCATGCCCTTGTCGTTGCAAGTAATTGACGTGGTGTGCGCTCCCCTGCTGCACGCGCAATTTCGCCAGCTAATGAAATCATTTCGTCGCCAGATTTTAAAAATCCTTCAGCATTGCGGCGCTCAACATGGCGTGGATGCAGTGGTACTAACTGACGTGCACAATCTAAAACATCTGCTACCGGTCCGTCACAGCGATCTCGCATCCGTACGGCATTTGTAATAACGGCATCGATATCGTGATCGCGAGCAAAAATCAGTGACCTGGCAGCATGCACCATCGAACGCGGACCCTTACCTGCAACTACATGTGAAACGCATTCAATTGCATTGCCGGCAAATAAATCCCGAGTTAGATTAAATGTTGAAAACGCGGCATCGATGCGGTTATCGGTGAGTAGCGCCCCCACTGGTGATTCGGGGCCATGAAGTGCGTAGAGCTTTGAACTGTAATGGTTAAAGCGTTGCAGAAATTCAAGGGTAAGAACGGGGCTGCGATTATCGCTGACCATTGCAAGAGATGTTAGTAACCGACACAACGCCGACCATCCCCCATCACTGTGAGCAAGTAATGTGATGCGGGTTTTAGTACCGCCTAAATCAATACCGAGATTGACTCCGATGATTGGCGCAATCCCGTAGTCAAGAGCGCTTTGCGCAAAGCGAACTGCGCCAGCTAAACCATCGCGATCGGTCAGCGCTAAGGCCGGCATTTCAAACTCGGCAGCGCGCGCAACTAAATCATGTGGTTGGGTTGTGCCGTATTTGAGTGAGTAGGCACTTGCAACATTGAGGTGAATAAAACTCATATCGATCTAATAATCCATTGACCACTGAGCTCGTCGCGTTCAAGTTCGAAGGTTGTAAGTGCTCCGATAGGGGCGGCCTCAACGCGCCACACTGCGCGAGCTGCATCATCGGGGCGATACTTTCCATCACTAATTCGGTTCCACCAACCGCCGGCCTCGCACCACCTGGATAAAACTGCATGGATACGAAAGCGCCTGCCCTTGAAGGTGAACTCAATAGGTGTAGTTGCGCCATCGATGGTGACATCGTGGGCGGGATTAATCTGCGGGACTGACATTTCTAAGGCCTACTCCTTGGGCTGTGGATATTCGAACAGATGTTCGAAAACTAGCCCTTTGGACTGACAGATAGCAAGTGGGCAGGGCGTGTCGGGGAGCAACTTAATTGAAATTTCAACTAAATTTGAGTCTCACAATGCTCACACCTATTAAGGGAGCCCCATGAATACGGTACTGATAATCGCTCGAGTGCTATTTGCACTGATCTTCCTCGCATCAGGCGCCAACCACCTCACAAAATTAGAGGCGATGACTGGCTATGCCCAATACAAGAAGGTTCCAGCTGCAAAGCTGGCAGTAGTCGTCTCAGGTTTAATGATCCTCGTTGGAGGCCTCTACATCGTCTTCGGTGTGTACGCAGATCTAGGAGCCCTTCTCATCGCAATCTTCTTAATCCCAACTGCTTTCTTAATGCATGCATTCTGGAAAGAAACTGATGCAACGGCCAAGCAGAATGAACAAATCGCATTCATGAAAGATATTTCAATGGCTGGAGCAGCGTTAATCATCTTCGTATTAGTTGGATCTGGAGCTGATTTCGGTCCAAGCATTACAAGTGCATTCTTTAATTTCTAAAACTTATCTACTTCTTAATTATGTGTGATTGATAGCCGGCGAGTAATAACATCAAAATCGGATACATCATTGCAATCGGCAAAGAGGTGAGCTGTGCCAGTGCACCGGTGACTGATGGTCCGATGAAATATCCGGCTAAACCAATAACGCCAACGCGGGCAATTGCTACCGAAGATGCGATACCTGGTAGTTGAGAAGCGGCCAAAATATATGCAGGAAACATCGGACCGATTCCAATTCCTGCACATGCAAAGCCAATGTTTACGACGACCAAAGCCAGAAGTGGGTGTGAATCTGACAGAGGAACGCCTATGGCGATACCTGCACCCATTCCAAAGCCCCCTAAATAACCACCATATAAGACGGTCTTTCGAGGGCCAAAGTAATCAAGGGCTCTATCGCCCATAAAGCGCGCCACGATCATTCCCAAAGAAAAGAGTGCAAAGGCCGATGCATTCACTCCAATGCCATAGCCCATGTCATCACGTAAGAGAATTGCGCCCCAGTCGCTCACTGCGCCTTCTGCAATAAGTCCACCTAATAAGCCAATACCAATCCCCCAGAGAGGTAAAACATCTTTGCTAATGAAAGGGATTTTTGCTTGAGTCTCCTCTTCTCCCCCATCGTGATCATCTAAATGTGGTGGCAACAACATAAAAACCGCCGGAATAAAAAGGATGAGGCATGCGATACCCACGCCGACTAAATTGTCGCGAGGTGAGACATGTTTTGCAATGGCCCCACCGAATATTGTTATAGCAAATGCACCGCAGCTCCACATCGCATGAAATGAGGACATGACTCGCTTGCCTACAAGTTTTTCAACAATAACTGCCTGAATATTTGATGTGATATCTACGCTGGAATAACCAAGACCTAAGACAAAAAGACCGGCCATTAAAGTTATCGGAGAAGTGGAGATACCAATCAAGATCAACCCTGTCGGCATGACAACTGTGACAATTCTCAATATAGGCTTCGTTCCAAATGTATGAACTAAGCGCCCTGAAAGTTGCGCTCCAATAATTGCACCAACCGTGCTCGAAATGAGAACTAATCCAAGCTGCCCATTGTTTAGTCCGTTAGCATCACGAATCTCAGGAATTCGGGAAACCCAAGCCATCGATACTGCGCCCATAATAAAAAACATTGCCCATAGTCCGTTTCGAGCGCGTTTGGACGATGCAAATAAATCATTTCCCATAAGAGTGATAACGGTAACTGACAACGGGACATAAGTCTGCTTACATACCTACATGTTCTTCTCCTTCTGGCCACGCAGAAGCGAGTTTTCTAAAAATCGAAAAGATCTCCTCACTGATCTCATTGCTGGGTTGACCGTGGCAATAGTTGCACTGCCCCTCGCTATCGGCTTTGGAATTACATCAGGGATGTCAGCGGCGGCAGGTTTAACAACGGCAATTATCGCTGGATTTCTAGCTGCAATTTTCGGAGGTTCTAAGTACCAAGTCAGTGGCCCAACGGGTGCCATGACGGTTATTTTGATTCCAGTTATTCATACCTACGGCGTTGGGGCGATTCCAGCACTGGGTCTCATGGCCGGCGTCATGGTTATTGCGATGGCCGTTTTTAAACTTGGCGCAGTTATCAATCGAGTTCCCTGGACCGTCGTTGAGGGATTCACAGTTGGAATTGCCTTCATTATTGCGCTGCAACAGATTCCACTTGCTCTCGGTATTACTAGAGGTGAAGGAGAAAAGAGTTATAGCGTCGCTTGGAATACATTAAGGAATGCACTCGATGCCGGACTTAACTACTCATCACTTGTGGTTGTTGTGATTACTCTGGGCATCAAGTTTGCTTGGCCTCATCTTGCCCATCGCCTAAAAATGAAGCATCACATTCCAGCCAGCTTTGTCGCTTTACTTATCGTGACGTTAATAGTTAAAGCGCTCTCAATTGACGTCGCTAGCATCGGTAACATCCCTCGCGCACTTGGTACCTACCAAAGCCCACTATTTGAAAACTTAAGCTCACTGCTTATTCCAGCCCTTTGGATTGCATTACTGGCCGCAGTCGAATCACTATTGTCTGCACGAGTCGCCGATGGCATGGCACATGAGAAGACACACTTTGAACCTAATCGAGAGTTATTTGGTCAAGGGTTAGCAACTATCGCCGCATCCCTCTACGGCGGAATGCCAGCCACTGGCGCAATCGCCCGCACAAGCGTGAACGTGAGGTCGCACGCTAAGAGTCGACTGGCATCTGTTTTTCACGCTCTTATTCTTCTGCTCATCGCACTTGTCGCCGCACCTCTTGTAAGTGCAATCCCGACCGCAGTGATTGCCGGTCTTTTGCTTGGTACCAGCTATCGAATTCTCAATCCAGCTTCAATCATGGAGTCTCTGCGTACTACTAGATCTGAGGCGGCTACTCTAATTATTACCGCCGTTAGCACGGTGGCTATCGATTTAATCTGGGGAATGGCAATTGGAATTGGGGTTCACATGTTTTTGACAAGGATTAACAAGGGCGGCTCCCTCAAGAAGGGATAAGATTTGCTAATGCGCTCTGCAGATTCAATTCTTGGAACCCTAGAAAGTGAATCAATCAGGATTTTGCGTGAGAGCGCGGCGGTATTTTCCAAACCAGTAATGATGTATTCAATTGGCAAAGACTCATCTGTCTTACTCCATTTAGCAAAAAAGGCCTTTTTCCCTGCGCAAATCCCATTTCCTCTCCTACATGTTGATACGACATGGAAATTCAAAGAGATGATCACTTTCAGAGATCGAATCGTTAAGGAGAATAACCTCGATTTGATCGTCCACTCCAATCAAGAAGGTATTAATTCTGGTGTGAATCCATTTACATCTGGGATCTCTGAATACACGCGCATCATGAAGACGATGGCGCTTCGAGAGGCCTTAGATAGTTTTGGTTTCAATGCCGCCATTGGTGGCTCCCGCCGAGATGAAGAGAAGAGCCGGGCAAAGGAGAGGATTTTCAGTGTCCGCGAGGCTGGCCATATCTGGGATCCAAGAAATCAAAGACCGGAGCTATGGCAAACATTTAACTCTCGCCTAAACCCAGGTCAGTCCATGCGCATTTTCCCATTATCGGATTGGACTGAGCTAGATATCTGGAACTACATCTACGAAGAGAATATTGAAGTTAATCCACTCTACTTCGCCAAAGAAAGAGCTGTAGTAAAACGCGGGTCACAGCTAATCATGGTTGATGATGATCGCCTTCCGCTTATTGATGGAGAGATACCTGAATTAAAAAAGATTAGATTCAGGACTCTTGGCTGCTATCCATTAACGGCGGCAGTCGAATCAGATGCCACAACCATTGAAGAAGTAGTTAACGAGGTCTTTAACGTCAAATTAAGTGAACGGGCCACAAGGTTAATCGATGGGGAAAATGAAGACTCCATGGAGAAAAAGAAATCCGAGGGCTACTTTTAATGACGGTTTCAATCGTAAGACTTCTAACATGTGGAAGTGTTGATGATGGCAAGAGTACGTTAATCGGCAGATTACTAGTTGAAACCGATAGCGTTCCACATGACAGCGTAGATGCGACCCGAAAAATTCGAAGGAGCGGCTCGACAATACCGGAAGGCGAAATTGACTTCTCCCTGCTCACAGATGGACTTCAGGCCGAACGTGATCAAGGAATAACAATTGACGTTGCATACAGGTCAATGAATTTACTTAATGGCAAACGTCTAATTATCTCAGATGCTCCGGGCCACGAGCAGTACACACGAAACATGGTTGTTGCTGCATCTCGTGCCAATATCGCTTTAGTTTTAATCGATGCAAGCAAGGGATTGCGTACTCAGACTTTAAGGCATCTAACAATCTGCTCTCTCATGGGAGTTGAGCACGTAATAATTGCAATAAACAAACTCGATGCAATGGATTATTCGCAAGAAGTTTTTGATTCGATTGCTGATCAAATATCGATTGCACTGAATCGACTAAAGATCAGCAATGCGACAATTATTCCGATGAGCGCACTAACTGGTGACAATGTTGTTATCCGAAGTCAATCAATGGACTGGTATTCCGGACCGACCCTCATAGAAGCAATACAAGGCTGGACCCCGCGCGAAAATCATGATCAAGGAATGCGCTTGCAGATTCAAAACATTTCCCGAGCAGAGAACTTCCGTGGTGTGGCCGGAACAGTGCATGGTGGTTCGATCAATGTGGGCGATGAAGTCAAAGTATTCCCAGGCTTGGCCGTTGCCAAGATATCTAGAATAGTGAGCTTCGATGGTGATCTTGAGCGGGCTGAAAATTCGGCTTCTGTAACGCTAGTGCTTGATCCCGATGTTGATGCAACACGTGGAGATATTATTACCATGGCCAACGAGGAGACTGTCTCAAGTGATCGATATTCTGCAAATCTCGTGTGGCTAGACGAGAAGCCGCTCATTCATAGTCGCTCCTATATTTTAATTTCTGGATCCACATCCACCCCAGCAATGGTGACAAAGTTGCGCCATAAACTCGATGTGAATTCGGGCGAAGAACTTTCGGCCTCGACCCTAGCGATGAATGAAATTGGAAGTGTTGAGATAGCTACAGACTCGGCACTAGCGTTATTGCCATACAGTCAATCTCGCGAATTTGGAAATTTCATTCTGGTTGATCGTGGCACAAATCAAACGGTAGCTGCAGGCATGGTTGAAATTGTTCTAAGACGAGGCAGCAACATCACTCATCAGCACTATGACATTGGAAAGACAGAGCGCGCGGGCATGAAAAATCAGAAACCTGGAGTCCTTTGGCTCACGGGCCTTTCTGGCTCCGGAAAATCCACGATTGCAAATGAACTAGAACGGAAGTTGTTTGGACTTGGAATCCACTCGTATGTTCTAGATGGCGACAACTTACGACAAGGCATCAATAAGGATTTAGGATTTACCACGCAAGAGCGTGCAGAAAATGTACGTCGCACCTCTGAAGTGGCTAAATTGATGGTGGACGCTGGGTTATATGTAATTGTTGCGCTAGTTAGTCCTTTCGAAGGCGATAGAGAACAGGCACGTTCCCTCTTTGAGGACCATGAATTCACTCAAGTTTGGGTTGATACACCTATCGAAATCTGCCAATCACGCGATCCTAAGGGTTTGTATAAAAAGGCGGCTAAAGGAGATATTCCAAATATGACTGGGCTTGGTCAAGAGTATGAAAATCCAGTTCACCCCGACCTTATTCTCGATGGCACTTTGCCAGTCTCAGAAAATGTAACGACACTGCTTAAGGTGATTTTATGAATTGGTGGTTCTTCGCTATTGCAGGATCGATCGCACAATTAATCGATGGTTCATTAGGCATGGGATTTGGACTTACCAGTTCAACTCTTCTACTCACCCTTGGTGCCAGTGCATCCGTTGCATCAGTGGCAGTCCACATGGCCGAGATTGGAACAACTCTCGCTTCAGGGGCATCGCATTGGCATGCCGATAACATTGATAAGAAAATCTTGATTCGTCTCGCAATACCCGGTGGAATAGGTGCGATTCTTGGTGCAACTTTTCTATCCTTTATTGACATCTCTGCCGGTCGAGTCTTTATCTCAACGCTTCTATTATTTCTTGGCTTCTTGCTACTGTATCGAAATATTTTTCAATCAACTGAAAACACAAACCTCGTAGAAGTTAAGAATCCAAATTTTCTCTCCTACCTTGGCTTTACAGGCGGTTTTGTTGATGCATCAGGAGGTGGCGGTTGGGGGCCAATCGTGACACCAACGCTGCTGGCGACAACTAGAACTGAGCCACGGAAAATAATCGGGACGGTAAGTGCGGCAGAGTTTATTGTGGCGGTAGCTGCAAGCGTGGGTTTCTTAATTAATATCACCCGTATAGATATCGACTGGCAGGTTGTTGGTGGATTGGCTTTAGGCGGAACAATTGTGGCACCTATTGCAGCCAGATTAGTCGGCCGACTCCCAAGAAGACCTTTAGGTATATGCGTTGCGATCGCAATCATTATATTTAACGCAATCCGAGTTTTGGGCAGTTGATGAAGACCACACTTATTTTTAGTGGAGGAACGGGTAGAAGCGGGACAACAGTCGTTGCAGACTTACTCAATCAGCACCCTGAGGTTCGCTCGAGCTTGCCGATAGAGTTAAAATTTGTTTCTAACGCTGGTGGGCTCTTGGATATTACATTCGGCTCACAGTTTGCGCCTCAAAAAGCGCAGGCTCCAGTTCCCTTTTATAGTCTGAGAACACGGCGCAATCGTCGACTACTTGAGATTGAAAAGAATGATAAAAATCTGATTCTCTTCACGGAGAAAATCAAAAGTCAATGGTGGGATATCGATAGCCCTCCCCCACATGGTCGTGGGTTAGTCTCTGGAATAACTCAAGAGGTTTTCACTGAAATCTTTAGTGACTTCAAAAGAAAGTTCAATCGTAATAAAAAGCTGGCGGCATCTGAAATCCTTGCCAGAGTAGTTGAAAGCCAGAGTAACAATCAAGGTGAGAGACTCTGGATCGAAACTACTCCGATGAACATCGCAAATGCGGATCGACTAATAGAACTCAATCCAGATGCCCGGTTTATAAATATGATCCGAGATCCGAGAGATGTCATAGCCTCACTTTTAACAAAGAACTGGGGACCTAATACGCCTCTCGAAGGAATCGAGTGGTATGAAAAACGGATTACTGCCGGTCACCAATCTCTTTCTAAAATCGCACCTCATCAACAGATTACTATCGCCCTCGAAGAGCTCGCCATCTACGACAGGGATGCAACATATGCGCGCCTGCTTTCCTTTCTCTCCCTAGATGACTCTCCTGAAATGGAAGCCTTTTTTGCTCAAAAAATGAGACCCGAATCGGCCAGTAGCGGACGTTGGAAAGAGGAGATTACGGATCCAGCTTTCAATCCAGCATTTGAGGCGATGATTGAGCGATTAAACGATGCTGGTGTGGTCCATTACTGCAATAAGCACTGATGGATATAGAATCCAAATATTGAATTAAGCACACACAAACACTCACCAAGGAGCTACCGTGGACAACATCACCGCATTTAATAACCACCTTCCAGTTAAAGTTCGCTTCGGAGAAGGTGTGGCGGAAACATTGCCAGCAGTTGTCGCAGAGCTTGGGACGAGCAAAGTCTTTTTGATGGTTGATAAAGATATTGAAAAGTTTAACCCTGCAGCAGCAAAACTAATTGATCAGATGAATGCAGCTTCAGGAATCACGGTCACACTCTTTGAAAAACCCGCAGGTGAGCCAACAATACAAATGGTAGATGATGCAATTGCCGCACTCAAAGCTGCGGGCTCTGATGTTGTTGTTGCCCTTGGTGGCGGATCTGTAATCGATACTGCAAAGGCGGCTCGTTTGTGCGCACAGCTGAACTGCACATTCGGCGAATTCCAATCTAAAGCACCCGTCTATCCAGCACCAACACTTCCCCTTATTGCACTTCCTACTTCGGCCGGAACTGGCTCTGAAGTATCTGGTGGCTCGGTTATCTCTGATCCTGAAGCTGGTCGTAAAGCCGGCATTGCTAATGGAAATCTACGTGCACAAGTTGCACTCGTTGACCCAGTACTCACATACTCAATGCCACCATCGATGACTGCAAACACTGGAATTGATGCGCTAGCTCAAGCTATTGCTGGAATAATCGCTAAGTGCAGCACTCCAATCGGTGATGCAATCGGCTATGAGGCCGTTCACATGATGACGCCGGCTTTAGTTGCAGCCTTTAAAGATGGCAATGACAAATCTGCGCGAGCTGGAATGGCAGCCGGCAGCATGATGGCTGGATTAACTATGAATATTTCAGATTGCACAGCTGAACACTCATTAGGCCAGGCAATCGGCGGACTCAAGCACGTTCCGCATGGTTTAACAATTGGATTAGTTCTAGTTGAAACTCTCACACGCGAAGCGAAAATTGTTCCTGAAAAAATGGAGCGCGTCGCCGATGCTATGGGAGTGCCTCAGGATGGCACTAAAGATGGGTCTCGCTGCGTTAATGCAGTACGAAAGATTCTGGCAGAGCTCCAGTTCCCAGTTCTCTCATCTCTTGGTTTCGTAGAAGGTGATATCGATGAGTTAGCAGAGATCGCTCTTAAAGACTTCTTTATCACGCAAGCTCCAAAGCCTTGGAGCAAGCAAGAGGTAGTCGATGCCTTCATGGCGGCGCTTAAATTAGATAGTCGCGTTGCTTAACTAGTGGAAGAGGTTCTTACTAACCCTTCCGTTGTTCGTGTAACCGCGCTTCTCAAGGAGTTAGGTTGCTCAGGTGATGTCACGATCCTTTCAGATTCAGCCCGAACGGCCTTAGATGCAGCAAATGCCTTAGGTATTGAAGTTGGACAAGTTGCATCTTCCATCGTTTTTAAATTGCCGAGTGGCAATGCTTTGCTCGTTATTACTAGTGGGCGCCATCGCGTTGATACCGAACTTGTTGCCAAGAACTTAGGCGTTGAAAAACTCCACCGTGCCGATGCCGATTTCATTAAGAGTATCTCGGGATTTTCGATTGGGGGCGTGAGTCCAATTGGATGGGTTTCAAAGCCAGAAATAATCCTTATTGACGAAGCGCTCGATGAACATGATGTTGCATGGGCGGCAGCTGGCCACCCACACTCGGTCTACCCAACCTCATTTGCTGAGCTACTCCGAGTGACTGGCGCTCAACCAATGTTTGTCGGAGAATAGATTTATGAAATCGAGAATCTTCGAATGGCTCGGTGTTGTAACCGCCATTGTCTATTCACTATTAGTTGCAGCAAATATAGGTGCCGAGTTCATCGGCTTCACCTTACTTCTGGCATCGTCGGCGCTCATCGGGATATGGGCATATATTGGAAAACATAAGGGCATTCTCTTCTTGCAGTTCTTTTACGCCGCGGCCGGCATCATTGGCATGATTCGCTGGTTTTAATGATCGTTGCTTACTTCTGGAAAATTAAGCCGAGTGCAGTTCCATTTGCATTTATTGCCATGGCCCTTGATCGATTTGTCTTACGTAGATCTTCTAATGTTGGCTTCTTTAAATCGCTGGGTACCGGAAAAGGTGAAACATTTACTCCGATGGATGCCAATCCTCTTAGGTGGGGCTTACTGGCCGAAGTAACCGATATCAAAGCATTTGATAACTCTTTTGTAATTAAACAGTGGCGAAGGAATTCAATTAGCGAATTCCGTGCCGTAATCGAACCAATCTCTTCCCATGGAAAATGGGCAGGATACGAACCATTTGTACCGAGTATTAAGGAGTGGGATGGCCAGGTAATCGCAATTACTCGTGCAAGAATTGCCTGGCTACAGAACTTTAGATTTTGGCGTGCGGTTCCGCCAGTAACTGCATCGTTGAAATCGGCACCGGGTCTTATCGCCGCCATTGGAATTGGCGAAGCGCCGATTGGATTACAGGGCACATTCTCAATCTGGGAATCCCCTGCCGCTCTACGAGAGTTTGCCTACCGCGGCGATGCCCATAATGCCGCGATTGAAGCGACAAAAAAGTACAAATGGTACTCAGAGGAGCTTTTCTCCAGATTTGCCGTTAAAGATCTGCGTGGCTCAATTAATAGCTAAGCCTTCTTATAGGGCAGACTTATGACCATGTCGATCCGAAACTATGCTCCACGCAGGAATCGACGCCGAGGTATTTCAAGACGCTTAAATATTTTGATGGTGGCCGTCTTATCAATCGCCATTACGCTTCAAATTATCTATCCACTTGTTGATGGTGAGGCGCTGCGTTTAATAACAATCGCGGTGGTTTATTGGGGTGCAGGTGCAATGCTCCTGCACGCACTGCTTGCATTTGGTGCACGGTATGCATTCACTTACCTTATCTTTACTTTTTTCTTCGCACTTGTCATCGAGCACATCGGAGTTGTCACTTCCTGGCCTTTCGGCGAATACACGTACTCCGCTGATCTTGGATTAAGAGTTTATGAAGTTCCATTAGTTGTGCCCTTTGCATGGATCATGATGGCCCACCCGGTGCTTGTTCTTTCGCGGCGCATTGCTGGTCACTGGGTATTTTTCTATGGTGGAGTTGTACTAGCGGCTTGGGATCTATTTCTAGATCCACTCATGGTCGCCGCAGGGCGTTGGACATGGGTAGTCAATGGATCACATGTTCCATTTCAGCCTGAGATCCCATTATCAAATACTTTTGGCTGGCTACTGACTGGAATGGCTTTGATGGCAGCTCTGCATCTGATACTCCCACGTGAGCGTCGAAAGATTGGTGCCTCATT